>NZ_JAMYOI010000011.1:0-208130 GCF_040319775.1 Mesorhizobium sp. M0870 | reverse complement strand
CAAGGTCCGGGCGGCCGCCCGGACCTTGGCTCAATCGCTCTAATCCCACGAAATCTCTCTCGTGTAGATACAAGGTGGCTCGGCGAAGCCGAGACGGAGAGGGGGAATGGCGCTGCCGTATCCAGGCGAGCGATTGCGCGCGTGCTAAGCCAGCGCCCTACGAAAGCCCCCTCTCCAGCCGCTTCGCGGCCACCTCTCCCCCGCCTTTGGCAGGGGCGAGGAACCCAGGTCCAGAGAAGGCGGGCAGGCCAGCGGGGTGTAGCATAGCGCCAAACAGCCGCGCCTGTTTGCGTCGCAGCGCTTCTCGTCCCCTTGCGCACAACCGGCTTGGCGTTTAGCAAGGCCGCGGTTCAAATTCTTTCCAGGACGGTTTCTCCATGGCAACGAAGCATCTTTTCCTGCTCCCCGGTGACGGCATCGGTCCCGAGGCCATGGCCGAGGTCAAGAAACTGATCGCGGTCATGAACGACAAGCTCGGCAGCGGTTTTGCCACCGATGAGGGGCTGGTCGGCGGCTGCGCCTATGACGCGCATGGCGCGGCGATCTCCGATGCCGACATGGAAAAGGCGATGGCGGCCGACGCGGTGCTGTTCGGCGCCGTCGGCGGTCCGAAATGGGATGCGGTGCCCTACGAGGTGCGCCCTGAGGCCGGCCTGCTGCGCCTGCGCAAGGACATGGAGCTGTTCGCCAATCTGCGCCCGGCCATCTGCTATCCAGCACTCGCGGCGTCCTCCTCGCTCAAGCAGGAGGTGGTCGAGGGTCTCGACATCCTGATCGTGCGCGAGCTGACCGGCGGCGTCTATTTCGGCGAGCCCAAGCAGATCATCGATCTCGGCAACGGCCAGAAGCGCGGCATCGACACGCAGGTCTACGACACGTTCGAGATCGAGCGCATTTCGGGCGTCGCCTTCGAGCTGGCGCGCACCCGCAAGAACCACGTCACCTCGATGGAAAAGCGCAATGTGATGAAGTCGGGCGTGTTGTGGAACGAGGTCGTCACCCAGACCCACAAGGCACGCTATTCCGACGTCAAGCTCGACCACATGCTGGCCGATGCCGGCGGCATGCAGCTGGTGCGCTGGCCAAAACAGTTCGACGTCATTGTCACCGACAATCTGTTCGGCGACATGCTGTCCGATATCGCCGCCATGCTGACCGGCTCGATCGGCATGCTGCCGTCGGCCTCGCTCGGCGCGCCTGATGTGAAGACCAAGAAGCGCAAGGCGCTCTACGAACCGGTGCACGGCTCGGCGCCCGACATTGCCGGCAAGGGCATCGCCAACCCGATCGCCATGATCGCTTCCTTCGCCATGTGCCTGCGCTATTCCTTCGGCATGGTCGATGAAGCCGACCGCGTCGAAGGCGCGATCGCCGCCGTGCTCGACGCGGGCCTGCGGACGAAAGACATCATGTCCGATGGCATGACCGAGGTCGGTACGGTTCAGATGGGGGACGCGATCATCGCCAAATTCCTGGGCTGATACCGTGACGGTCGACGTCCGCTGGGCGACGATCGAGGACGCGACGGCGCTCGCGGCCATATTGTGCGAGATGGCGGTTCACTACCGGCAGCCACCTCTCGATGCCGGCCGGGCCGTGTCTGCCGCACGAAAATGGCTTGGCGAGGAAAGCCCGGCCTATCCGCATTTCGCGCTCGCCTTCGTCGAGGGCGAGGTCAGCGGCCTGGCGTCGGTGGCGATCGCGCATCCCGGCATCGATCTTGAGCGGCTGCTGTTCCTCAAGGATTTGTTCGTGCGCGACAAAGCCCGCAACGCCGGCATCGGCCGGGCGCTGATCGGCTTTCTCGCCGATCATTGCCTGCGCGAAGGCATCGGCCGGATCGACCTGACCACCGAGGACTGGAACGAAGGCGCGCTGCGCTTCTACGACCAGCTTGGCGCCGAACGCCACGGCCAGAAGGTCTTTCTCAGGCTTTCGGGTGATGCGCTGAAGGCGATCGCCCCTAGATCCTGACGCCCGCCGGCACCGGCCCCCACTGGTTTTCCCGGGCCTGCGTCGGGATCAGTGCGAAGACCAGGATGATCAGGCTGCCGATCGTCGGGATCAGCACCACCAGATAAAGCCAGCCCGACAGGCCGATGTCATGAATGCGGCGAACGGTCATGCCGAGGCTGGGCAGCAATGTCGCCAGAACGAAGGTGCCGCAAAGGCCAACAGTTACCGCCGCCGATACGCTGCTGTCGAAATTGCCCATTTCGTTGTCGGCGAAAAGGCCGATGCCGCCGATGACAAGCAGCGAGACCATCCAGAACAGGAAAAAACCCCAATATTCCTTGCGACGGGCGCGACCGGCGAAATTGAAATAGTTCTGCGTCAAGCCACGCCAGAAATAGCCCCAGAGATCACTGGGCTCGGCTATCTCGGAAGACCGACCGAAATGCTGCGCAGGAGACGGCGCCGCTGCAGGCGGAACGCTGGCCTGGGCCGGTGCGGCCTTGATGCTGGGGTCTGCGGCCGCCGGAGGGGCGGTCGGAGCAGCGATCGAAAAGACGTCGCGCGCCTGGCCGCCACCCGGCTGGAACTCGACGGCCGTGCCGTTGGGCATGGCGGTCTGCCGGCGCAGGTTCTCGCGGGTGAAGGTGTAACGGTTGCCGTCGGCCCCGGATATGAAGCCAAAGCCTTGGTCCTCGTCATAGTGAAGAACTTCGCCCCGCATTTGCCACCCCCCGCTCGCCACGTCCCAGCCGAAGGTGGCACAGGCCTGCGCCGATGGGCAAGCCAGCATGGCCCTCTTCGCGGCAAATGAAGCATAAGGCATCGAGTGCAACCGCCTTCGACAGAAGCAGAACATGACAGTCGAGAGTCCTGACAGTAAAACCGTGATTGAAGATGGAGTGGAAAGAAGACCTCCCAGGCTGGCCATCGACGCCACCGGCCTGACGTTCTGGCCGTCCGACCAGGGACTTGTCGGCATCCCGCGGGTGGAAAGCTTTCTCGTCAGCGCGGCCCTGGCCGATCCCGACCCTTGCGTGGAGGTGGTGGCGTTCCGACCGTGGGAAGGCCGGTTTCGCCCCCTCGCTCCTTTCGAGCAGGACCATGTCGCGACGGGCGAGATTTCACCCTGGCGCCTCAAACGATGGCTTGGGAGACGCACGGCGATGTCGCAGGCCCTCGAAGCGGTGAGGCAGCAGCCATGGGGCAAGCGCGACGCCGACCGCCATCTTGCAAAGACGGTGACCCATGGCCGCAAAGGGATTGCCTATCAGGCGACCAGGCTGCTGATCCGGGCCTATCGGCTGTACCAGCGGGCGCGGACCCGGTCGGCCCCGCGTCAGGTTCCAAGCCAACCGGACGAGACTGAACGCGGCTTTGTCCTGATCAGCCATCACATTCTGACCGGGGACGACCGAGCCGCCGTCTCCGGGCGCGCCGGTGGCCTTGCGTTTCTTTGCCACGACCTCATCCCGACACTGCGCCCCGACATGGTTGGTATGAGCCCTGGCGAGGCTCGCTACGGGTCATATCTCGAGCACCTCGTGCGTTCCGGCGCGCCGGCATTTTGTGCATCCGACGAAGTTGGTGCGACGCTGACCGATCATATGCAACAGGCAGGCGTCACGCAGCCGGTGGTATATCGGTTTCCGATGCCGTCCATCCTGTACGAAACGGCTTCGCGCATGGGCGAGACTTCGCGCATCGAGGCCGACGAGCCGTTCGTGCTCTATTGCTCGACCATCGAAGTGCGCAAGAACCACATCCTGCTGGCACGGATATGGCAGCAGGCGCTCGACGAGGGCGTCACGCTGCCGCGGCTCGTCTGCGCCGGGCGCTGGGGCTGGATGATCGATCCGCTGCGCGCCTATCTCAAGGCCCATCCGAGATTGCTTGAGCGGGTTACGTTCACCGGAGCGATCAGCGATGAGGAGCTCATCCGATATTATCGCAGCGCTTCCTTTGGCGTCTTTCCCTCGCATATCGAGGGCTGGGGCTACGGCGCCTCGGAATGTCTCGATTTCGGCGTTCCCGTCATCGTCTCGACAGCGCCGGCGTTGATCGAGGCGAGCGGCGGGCTGATGCCGGCGATCGATTCCAATGACCAGGCCGGCTGGTACGCTGCAATCCGCAGGATGGCGGAAGACCCGGACTGGCGCTCGTCGCTGACGGAACGCATCGCAAAGCAGCATCGCCCGACGCCGGCATCGGCCAGCTGGGCTGCCATCAAGGCTGGCCTGCAGGCAAGCGCGTCGCTCCGGCCGAAGTCCTAGAGCAATTCTAGGAAAAGTGTGAAGCGGTTTTCCGTCTAGAATTGCGTCAAAACAAAGAGTTAGAGCAGATCGCCGTTTCCGTGAAACGGTGAAATGCTCTAGGTGGGCCGCTTCTTCGCCTTCTTGTGCTTGGGCGCACCGGTGGTGTCGAATTTCGGCTTGCCCGGCTTCTTCGCCCATGGCTTTGCCTCATGCGCGGTGGCCGGGCGCTGATCGACTGCTGCTGGTGCACGTTTTTCGAATTTGCGCTTCGGCGCGTTGGGGTCGAACGGCGCCTTGCCGCGATGCGGCTTCTTGTCGGGGCTTGGCGGCTGGTAGCCGGCGCGCGACAGATCGGGCGTACCGTCGAGCCGCTTCACCAGGATGTTGCCTTGCAGCTTGCGGTCGGGACCGATTGCGGCCAGGAAGCGGTCGGCCCAGTCGGCTGATATCTGCACGTAGGTCTCTTCCGGCTGCATCTTGATGGCGCCGATCTCGCGCTTCGAGATGCTGCCGGTGCGGCACAGCATCGGGATGAGCCAGCGCGGCTCGGCATTCTGCCGGCGCCCGATCGACAACGAGAACCAGACGCTGTCACCGAAATCGTCGCGACGGCTGGGCGCCTCGTCGCGGCGCGCGAAACCTTCGCCTGCCGGTCTTTCACGCGACGGCGTGAAGGGCGCGATCTCCATGAGGTCCTCGGGCGCCGAGCGGCTGGCGCGGCACTGGCGCACGAAGGCGGCAGCCACTTGCTCGGCGCCATGTCTTGCGAGCAGCGCGTCGATGAAACCGCGCTCGTCTTCCTTCACCGGCTCGTCGAAAACCGGATCGGCCAGGATGCGCTCGTCGTCGCGCCGCATCACGTCGTCGGCCGAGGGCGGGCTCGCCCATGTCGCCTTGAGGCCGGCGTTCTGCAGCAGCCGCTCGGTGCGCTTGCGGGCGCTGTTGGGCACGATCAGCGCGCTGACGCCCTTGCGTCCGGCGCGGCCGGTGCGGCCGCTGCGGTGCAGCAGCGTTTCGGGGTTGGTCGGCAAATCGGCGTGGATGACCAGTTCGAGGTTGGGCAGGTCGATGCCGCGCGCCGCGACATCGGTGGCGATGCAGACTTTTGCGCGGCCGTCGCGCATTGCCTGCAGCGCATGGCTGCGCTCGTTCTGGCTGAGCTCGCCGGAGAGGGCGACGACGGAGAAGTTGCGGTTGTTGAAGCGCGCGGTCAGATGATTGACGGCGGCACGCGTGTTGCAGAACACCAGCGCGTTCTTGGCTTCGTAATAGCGCAGAACGTTGATGATGGCGTTTTCCCGGTCGGGCTGGGCGACGCTCAGCGCCCGGTATTCGATGTCGAGATGCTGCTTCTCCTCGCCGGCGGCCGAGATGCGCACCGCATCGCGCTGATAGCCCTGCGCGAGCGTGGCGATCGAGCGCGGCACCGTGGCCGAGAACATCAGCGTCCGGCGTTCGGCAGGAGCGGCGTCGAGGATGAATTCGAGGTCTTCGCGAAAGCCCAGATCGAGCATCTCGTCGGCCTCGTCGAGCACCACCGCCTTCAGCGCCGACATGTCGAGCGAGCGCCGGGTGATGTGGTCGCGCAGCCGGCCGGGCGTGCCGACGACGATATGGGCGCCGCGCTCCAGCACACGCCGCTCCGAGCGCATGTCCATGCCGCCGACGCAGGAAGCCACGGTGGCGCCGGTCAGTTCGTAGAGCCATTCCAGTTCGCGCGTCACCTGCAAGGCGAGTTCGCGCGTCGGCGCCACCGCCAGCGCCAGCGGTGCGGCGGCGTGGCCAAAGCGCTCCGCGCCCTCAAGCAGGGTCGGCGCCAGAGCGAGGCCGAAGGCCACCGTCTTGCCGGAGCCTGTCTGCGCCGAAACCAGCGCATCGGCCTCGCCGAGTTCCGGCGCCACAACCGCCTTCTGGACGGGCGTCAGCTCGGAATAGCCGCGTTTTTCCAGCGCCCTTGCCAGCGCGGGAACGAGTGCATCGAAGTTGGACATCTTACTCTTTCGGAATTCGGATTCTTATATGCCCAGCAATGGGCCTGTCTTCGGCGGGCGTCGGGACGCTCCATGAGCCGGATGGTCATGCCGTTCGTACTTCGTGCCGCCGCGATTGTACAGGGCAAGAGGACGCTCATCGCAATTGACTCTTGACGCAAACCGCGTAAAAGCCCGCTTTGAACGGGATCGTTTTTCGATGCGCGGCCTTTTGATGGCTCTTCTTGCATTCGATGCCCCCAGCCTCAATGCACATCATTGGGCCGGGCGCGTCGGCGCGTCCCCTCGTTCCAGCAAAACCCCATTCTTGGCCAAAAAAACTACCAAAACCACCACCAAAACGGTGTGACTCCCTTGGCCTAACCACCCTCTCCCGGGTTCGGCCCGGGGGACGGAACCCGCATCGGCCAGCGGGTTTCTCCAAAAACCAAGCGGAGAGGGACAGGAGATTTTTCGATGAGTTTCAAGGTAGCGATCGTCGGTGCCACGGGCAATGTGGGCCGGGAAATGCTCAATATACTGGAAGAGCGCGGCTTTCCGGTAAGCGAAGTCGTGGCGCTGGCGTCGCGGCGCAGCCAGGGCACGGAAGTGTCGTTCGGCGACCGCACGCTGAAGGTGAAGACGCTCGACCAGTATGATTTTTCCGACACCGACATCTGCATCATGTCGGCTGGCGGCAGCGTCTCCAAGGAATGGTCGCCGAAGATCGGCAAGCAGGGCTGCGTCGTCATCGATAATTCGTCGGCCTTCCGCTACGATCAGGACGTGCCGTTGATCGTGCCGGAAGTGAACCCGGACGCGATCTCGCTGTTCACGCGCAAGAACATCATCGCCAATCCGAATTGCTCGACGGCGCAGCTGGTAGTGGCATTGAAGCCACTGCATGACTTCGCCACCATCAAGCGTGTCGTTGTCGCCACCTACCAGTCGGTGTCGGGCGCCGGCAAGGAAGGTATGGACGAACTCTTTACCCAGACCCGCGCGGTCTTCGTCGCCGATGGCGTCGAGGTCAAGAAGTTCACCAAGCGCATCGCCTTCAACGTCATCCCGCACATCGATGTCTTCCTTGATGACGGCTCCACTAAGGAAGAGTGGAAGATGGTCGCCGAGACCAAGAAGATGCTCGACCCCAAGATCAAGCTGACGGCGACCTGCGTGCGCGTGCCGGTGTTCATCGGCCATTCGGAAGCGGTCAACATCGAGTTCGAAAAGCCGATCACCGCCGACGAGGCGCGCGATATCCTGCGCGAGGCGCCGGGCTGCCAGGTCTTGGACAAGCGCGAGGACGGCGGCTACATCACGCCGCTGGAATCGGCCGGCGAAGACGCCACCTTCATCTCGCGCATCCGCGAGGATTCGACCATCGACAACGGCCTGTCGATGTGGATCGTCTCCGACAATCTGCGCAAGGGCGCGGCGCTCAACGCAGTGCAGATCGCCGAGTTGCTGGTCGAGCGCGGCCTGATCCAGCCGAAGAAGAAGGCGGCTTAGTTTTCGCTCACGGGCCGTATCGCCGCTGCCGCGGCGGGCGCTCCGCGGGGGCGCCGGACGACCGGCGGCCCGCAGTCGCGGGCTCGGCCTTCGGCCGGGTGCTGAAGGTTAGCGAAGGCATTGATGGATGCCGATCTCCCCACGAGGGGGAGATCGGCAGCTCTGGCCGATGCGCTACGCTCTGTTCTCCCTGGCCAGCTGGTTCAACAGCCCCAGCGCTTCCTCCGCCCGGTCGACCGGCACGAACAGATGGTCGTGGTAGAAGGCCGAAACCGGGTTCACGCCCATGCCGGCGGCGGCGAGGCGCGTGGTGATGGCGGCGAGAAAGCCGACGGCTTCCAGCGACGAATGGATGTTCAGCGTGACCATCCGGCAGCGGAATGACGCGGTCAGTGCCGCAGCGATGGCCTTCTCCTCGGTTACGATCAGTGTCACGCCCTCGCGCTCACGAAAGATCATCACCGGCTCGAGGCCTTCCGGCTGAACGACGCCGGGCGCCAGCATGGCGAAGACATAGGTGCCGGCGAGCAGTTCCGGCGTCATCGATGCCAGCAGTGTCTTCAGATCGGTCTCGCCGGTCATTCGGTTTCTCTCGCTTGCAGAAATGGGCCGCAGCCCATGTGCTCTTCAATATCCGCGACCGGCGCGTGCCGATAGTCCAGGCGCTGCAAGGACGACATGGCGGTGTCGCTGGTGGCTGGGCTTGCAGAGCTGTCGCATCGCACAATAAAGGAGGTGAGGGCCGATGGCGGTCCGTGAAAGGCCTTCGATGATCGTTCGCCCGCGCCCCACATTCCTACAGCTGTTCTTCATCATGCGCGGTTCGGTCGTGCCACGTATCCTGCCGCAGATATTGGGCTTCGCGCTTTATTCCGCGATCATCCTGGCCGTGGCGCGCCGGTTCCAGCTTGATTTCAGCGTCTTCAACATCACGCCTTTCGGCCTGGTCGGCGTGACATTGTCGATCTATCTCTCGTTCCGCAACAACGCCGCCTACGACCGTTGGTGGGAGGCGCGCAAGCTGTGGGGCGCGCTGGTCTTCGAAATGCGCAACCTGGCACGCGCCACCACCAGCCTCATCCCGGACCAGACCGAACAGCGCGCCTTGCTGATGGAAGCGCTCGCCTTCTGTCATTTCCTGCGCGGGCAGTTGCGCAAGATCGACAGCATGAAGGATGCCCGCGCCTTCATCGACGCCGAGGCGGACAAGGCAGCAGCCTTTTCCAATCCGGCGGATGAGATGGTCAGGCGCATGGGCCGGCGTGCCAATGCGCAGCGCCGGGCGGGCGACGTCGACTCGATCGGCTTTCGTATCCTCGATGAGAGGCTCGCGTCGATCGCGGCCATCCAGGCCGGCTGCGAGCGGATCGCCGGTACGCCGTTACCTTTCGCCTACACGCTGCTGGTGCATCGCACGGCCTATATCGTCTGCCTGCTGCTGCCGATCGGCCTGATCTCGACCACCGGTTGGGCGACGCCGCTGTTCACGGCGCTGATCGCCTACACCTTCTTCGGCCTCGACGCGCTTTCGGAAGAGCTCGAGGATCCGTTCGGCACCGAGGCCAACGACCTCGCCCTCGACGGTCTCTGCCGCGTCTGCGAGATCTCGGTGTTCGAGGCGCTGGGCGAAACGCCGCCGAAGATGATCCCGGCGGAAAAGTTCTATTTTTCGTAGGCGAAGGCGCGCGGGTTTAAAAGAATCCGCCCCGCTGTCGGATCGCGGCCCCATGCCACGTCCTTGGGTCGACCCCTGCGAAAGGGCTCGACCATCAGGAGGGACCACCATGAGCATTTCCGAAACCGCGCCCGTCTCGCCGGGCGCTTTGTGGACCGGCCGCGTGCTCAGCGGCGTCATCGTGCTGTTCATGATCTTCGACGGCGTCATCAAGCTGCCGCCGCTCGATGTCGTCACCCAGACGATGGTGCCGCTCGGCTGGCCGGCCGATGCCAATGTCGCGCGCATGCTTGGCGTCATCTCGACCGCGCTCTACGCCTTGCCGCGCACCGCGGTGCTCGGCGCCATCCTGCTCACCGCGTATATGGGCGGCGCAATCGCCACCAATGTCCGCGTCGACACCCGCTGTTCTCGCACATGCTGTTCGGCGTCTATCTCGGCATTATCCTGTGGGGTGGCCTGTATCTGCGCGATGCCAGGGTCCGCGCGCTGATCCCGTTCAGCCGATAGATCCGATCGAAGCATCGCTTTCAACTCGAAGCCTGGAACCCTTTGCCGGGCAATGTCTTAGGGATCGAATCGCCGAGTTGCGAGTTAGAGATTCGCTTGGCGGCGGAGGCGGCTCCTATCGGAGAGGAACGACGATGAAGAAAACGATGCTTTTGATGGCGCTGCTGGTGCCGCTTGCCGCTTGTTCGCAAACGGAAAAAGGCGCGGCCGTAGGCGGCCTCGGTGGCGCTGCCGTCGGTGCGGCGGTCGCCGGCGATCCGGTTGAAGGCGCCGTCGTCGGTGGCGCTGTCGGTGCTGTTGCCGGTGCGCTGATCGGCCGGGCAAGCGAGAGCGGCGAATGCCGCTATCGCGATCGGCGGGGCCGCGTCTACATCGACCGCTGCCCGAGCGGTTATTGATCGGCAGCTCTTACAGACAGAACTGGACAGCAAAACGGCGGGCCTTGGCCCGCCGTTTTCCTGGATGCGATAGGGCAATACTTATTCGGCGGTGGCGGCTTCCGCCTCGGCCGGTGCTGCTGCGGCGGCCGCAGCCGCGGCAGCAGCGTCTTCCTGCGCCTTCTTCAAGAGCGAAGCACGTTCCTGCGCCTTCTTGCCCGGCTCGGCCTTCTTCGGGTTGGAACGGGCGTCGCGCTTGACGAGGCCGGCCTCGTCGAGGAAACGCAGCACGCGGTCGGTCGGCTGGGCGCCATGCGCCAGCCAATGCTTGACGCGGTCGGCGTCGACCTTGACGCGTTCGCCGTCCTTGGGCAGCAGCGGGTTCCACGAGCCGATCGACTCGATGAACCGGCCGTCACGCGGCGAACGGGCGTCGGCAATGACGACGTGGTAGTAAGGACGCTTCTTCGAGCCCGCACGGGCCAGTCGGATCTTCAAGGGCATTTATTTTCTCCTAAAAAGGCTGATTTGGTTGATCGGGTGGTGGCTGGTTTCTCAGCCGGCTTTCATCACGCCGTTGGAAGCGGCGATCTGTTCGTGGTGGCGGATCACTTCGCGGACGACGAAGTTGAGGAATTTTTCCGCGAAATCCGGGTCGAGATGGGCATCCTTCGCCAGCTGGCGAAGCCGGGCGATCTGCTGCTGCTCGCGTGCCGGGTCGGCCGGGGGCAGGCCATGCGTCGCCTTCAGCACACCGACCGCCTTGGTGCAGCGGAAGCGCTCGGCCAGCATGTGGATGAGGGCCGCGTCGATGTTGTCGATCGAGGCGCGGTAATCGGCCAGGAGAGCGCGAGCGTCGGCCATGTCCTTCTCTTCGTTCATGGCGTCCTCACTTCTTCTTGCCAAGGCCGGGCAGGCCGCCGCCCATTCCGGGCAGGCCGGGGAGCTTCATGCCGCCGGGCAGTCCGGGTAGGCCGCCGCCGGGAAGGCCTTTCATGCCGCCGCCGAGGCCGGCTGCTTGCGCCTGCTTCTGCAAGGCTTCGAGCTGCTTGGGATCCATCTTCGACAGGTCCGGCATGCCGCCGCCCATCATGCCGCCACCCATGCCCCCGGGGCCGCCGGGCATCATGCCGCCGAGGCCCATCTTGGAGGCGAGGCCGCCCATCATGCCGCGCATCAGGCCGCCGCCTTTGCCCTTGCCGCCCATCGCCTTCATCATGTCGGCCATGCCGCGATGCATCTTGAGCAGCTTGTTGATTTCGGCCGCGTCGGTGCCGGAACCGGCGGCGATGCGCTTCTTGCGCGAATGCTTGAGCAAATCGGGATTGGCGCGCTCGGCCTTGGTCATCGACGAGATGATGGCGAGCTGGCGGCCGAACATCTTGTCGTCGAGACCGGCGGCGGCCATCTGGTCCTTCATCTTGCCCATGCCGGGCATCATGCCCATGATGCCGCCCATGCCGCCCATCTTCGACATCTGCTGAAGCTGGCCGGCGAGATCGTTCAGGTCGAACTTGCCCGACTGCATCTTCTTGGCCATCGCCGCCGCCTGTTCGGCGTCGATGTTCTCGGCGGCCTTTTCGACGAGCGAGACAATGTCGCCCATGCCGAGGATGCGGTCGGCGATGCGCTTGGGGTGGAATTCCTCCAGCCCGTCCATCTTTTCGCCAGTGCCGATCAGCTTGATCGGCTTGCCGGTGACGGCGCGCATGGAGAGTGCAGCACCACCGCGGCCGTCGCCGTCCATGCGGGTCAGGACGAGGCCGGTGATGCCGACGCGCTCGTCGAAGCTCTTGGCCAGGTTGACGGCGTCCTGGCCGGTCAGCGAATCGGCGACCAGCAGGATTTCGTGCGGGCTCGACACCTTCTTGATGTCGGCCATCTCGACCATCAGCGGCTCGTCGATATGGGTGCGGCCGGCGGTGTCGAGGATGACGATGTCGTGGCCGCCGAGCTTGGCCGCCTGCACGGCGCGGCGGGCGATGTCGACCGGCGACTGGCCGTCGATGATCGGCAGCGTGGCGACCTTGACCTGTTCGCCGAGCTGGCGCAGCTGCTCCTGCGCAGCGGGGCGCCGCGTGTCGAGCGAGGCCATCAGGACCTTCTTGTTCTGACGCTCGGAAAGACGCTTGGCGATCTTGGCCGAAGTGGTCGTCTTGCCGGAACCCTGCAGGCCGACCATCATGATGACGACCGGCGCCGGGGCATTGAGATCGATGGCGACGCCTTCGGCGCCGAGCATGTCGACCAGTTCGTCATGGACGATCTTGACGACCATCTGGCCGGGCTTGATAGACTTGACCACGGCAGCGCCGACGGCCTTCTCGCGCACCTTGTCGGTGAAGGAGCGCACCACTTCCAGCGCCACGTCTGCTTCGAGCAGCGCCCGGCGCACCTCGCGCAGCGCCGCCGAGACATCAGCCTCCGACAGGGCTCCGCGGCCGGTCAGGCCGTTCAGGATCGAACCAAGACGTTCCTGTAGCGATTCAAACATTCGTTTTCCTTTTCCCTGGCATCCGGATGATGCCCGAGAGGTAATGCGTTCGCGCCCAGTGTCCAACCAAAAGCCAAAACCAAAAAGCACCCGGGGGCGCTCAGCGCTGCCGGGTGTTGGCCTCCAGGATCGATTTACAGCACTTCACCTCAAAGAGGCTTCGGCGTCCTGGTCGGCTTGCTCGGAGGGATACTCGTCGCGGAATTCGGGGCGTGTAGACAGGAAATCGGACACGGAGTCAAGACAAAGACCGGATTGCGTCGTTCCCGGCCTGCAATCAGGCCGTGCTCGCCCGGTCCGGAAATTCGGCGGCAACCCTGAGCGGCGAACGCGGATGTAGAAGCAGCACGATGGTCAGCAGGCTGCAGGCGATGCCGATGAAGGCGATGAGAACCGCATCCGACGTCGCCCAGCCCGGTCCTTCGAGCGGCCTGGCATTGAACAGGGCGAAGGAATTGTAGCTTTCCTGATGCGAGATCAAGAGAAACCCGGTCAGGTTGTTGCCGAGATGAGCACCCAAGGCGGCGCCGAGATTGCCGGTTGCGTAGACGACAAGTGTCAGCAGCAGCGCGAAAGCGGCGATCGACGCCAGCACGCAAGCATTGATGGCTGGTGACGAACTCGCACTCCAATGCAGCGAGGTGAACAGCAGGGCCGGCAGCAGGGCCCAGACGAATGGGCTCGTGAACCGGCTGGCGAGACCGCGCAGCAGGTAGCCGCGAAACAGCAGCTCTTCCGAAGAGGTCTGCACCAAGGTAAGCGCGGCGATCGGGATCGCAAACAGCAGCCAGGATGACAGGCTGATCGGGCCACGCGTGATCTGCGGCTGCAGCAGATAGAGCAGGATTTCGGATATGAACGACGTGATCAGCACCGCGATCAGCCCTTTGAGGAAGCCGGGCCATGAAACTCGTCGGCTGTTGCCGAGCAGCGCCGACAGCTTCTCGCCATGCACCCAGCGCATCGCGACCCACAGGCCGATCCAGATGCCGGCAAACGAGACGAGCGCGGTGAGGATGCCGAGGGGCGAAGCGAGGAAGCCCTGAATGCCGGATGATGGGGTCGCCTGCCAGGCGATGAAGGCATAGGTGCCGCCGAACAGCACGGCCACGGTGGTTGCTGCCCAAAAAAGGACCACGATCCCCGTTCCGAGCAACAGGCGCGGTAAGGTCGTCCTGGCGTTCGGCGAATGCCTGTAACGCTCGAAGGCGGCCGGATCGATGGTCACGCGGGCTCCCTTCCCAAAGTCATCGCCTGTTGACTAACCGATGGCCGGGAAAATCGGAATGGTTTTCCGCAAAGACTAAGCCAGAGCAAAGTCGGCGCAGGAGAGCGCCGCGCGGCAGCGCCGCCTGCTGGCGGCCGCTGCTGTCGCTGCGGCCGCTTGTGCCGCTTGTCGTCAGCGAACGACGTACATGATGCGCCGGGTCTGCGGATCGATCAGCGCCCGCTGGCCGTTCACATAGACATAGCGGTAATTGTAGTCCGGAATCTCGCGCAGCTCGACGGTGTCGGGCAGGGTCGCGCCGGTCACCACTTCGCCTTCGAGATAGATGGGATCGAGGCGATGCGTGTCGACATAGGTGCGGACTTCAGCCGGGGGCGAAGGGAAGTCATCCACGACCGGATCGCTGGCGATGATCGCGCCGGTATAATCGGTCGAGTAGTTGCCGATGTCCTCCGGCGGCGAGACGACAGCAACGCTGGAGCGCCGTTCCGTCAGCACCACCCGGCTGCCGCCTATATCGGCCGTCACATAGTCGGAATAGACCCAGCCCTGGCCGCCGGCCTCGGCTATGGTGCACCATTTGCTGTTTTCGATGCAGCCATTGAGCGTTGCCGACTGACCGGCGGCGAGCACGCCGATCACAGGGTATTGCGGGCCGGGCCCGGCGCGCACGTTAAGATCGGTGACGGCTGAGACGGCGGTATCGGCAAACGCGGCGCCGGACATCACGGTCAGCATTCCGGCTACCGCAGGAAACAATAGGGATTTCATGGTTTCTCTCCGTTTTCATGGTCCCTCGCCAGCGAAAACGGGGCAGCAGCTCATGCGTTCCCGCTAAAGCGCCTGCGCCAACTCACGATTTGTTCCGTGTTCTTTCGGCAAATCGGTCAGAAGTTCGTGAACGAATTCCAATTTCCGCGCCGTGACGTCCGAAATGACGAAGGGGTAGAGGTCGGGCAGGCCCATGCAGCGGTTGATCGAATTGGAGGCCTCCGACAGCACCAGCCAGCGGGCAAGGATCTTTTCGAAAGGCTCCGGCGCGGTCGCCGGCTCCGAGGGTGCTGCCTGCAATTCGCCGCCGGTGTCGCCGCGCGGCAAGTCGTTGGCCTCCACCGTCTCCAGCCGGCCGAGCGGAAAGTTCAGTGCGTGCACCATTTCCAGCGTGTCGGTGATGTGCAGGTGATGAGCCCAGGTCTCGGCCCAGTCCTCCCAAGGATGCGAGGTCGCATAGGCCGAGATGTGGCCCTGCTGCCAGTCGGGCGGCGCACCATCGGCATAATAGGCCTTCAGCGCCTGTTCGTAATCGGCACGGTCGTCGCCGAACAGTGCGCGGAAAGCTTCGAGCCTGTGCGGATCGTCGCGGATGAGGCGGTCCCAGTAATAGTGCCCGAGCTCATGGCGGAAATGGCCGAGCAAGGTGCGGTAGTTCTCGCCCATCTCGACGCGCCGCTTCTCGCGCTCGGCCGAATCCGCCTCGGCGACATTGAGCGTGATCAAACCATTGTCGTGGCCGGTGAGGATCCGCTCGCCACCAGGGCCGCCACCGATCGGATCGGCGAGGAAGTCGAAGGCCAGGCCGACCTCGTCGGCAGGGGTCTGCTTGGGGACTACCGGCAGCCCGAAGGCCAGCAGCGAGTAGATGGCGCGCTTCTTCGCCGCTTCGACACGGATCCAGCGGCGGCGGTTGCCGTCGACGGAGAGATCCGGGATCAGCTGGTTCAGCACGCAGGCGCGGCAAAAAGCGTGACCCGGTTCCGCCATCCAGTTGCAGGCGCATTCGTCGGCGTTGGTGCACTGGAAGACGCCGTCGACGCCCGCCAGCGCAAAGCGCGCGTGCTCGGGATCGTAGAGCACCGGGTTCCCGCAGTTCAGGCACTTGGCGTTCTCGAAATAGATGCGATGGCCGCAATGGGGGCAGTCGAAGAGTTTCATGTCGGTCTCAATTCACCGGAGGTGACATAGATGTTCACGGCGGCCCGTGCCCAACGCGAACAGCCGCGCGGCGTTCCGCATTTTGTCGAACTTGTTGGAACATAATCTCTGCAGAACGAGGTTTCGCAAAGCGAAGACCAGGTTCCACCTGTCGTTGGTTCCGTCCTTCGGTTCGGATCATGTCCTCGCCGCAAGCTGGGTGACAACCTGTCTTGCCACCGCTTCGCCTGACAGCCGTGCGCCGCCACAGGTCTGCATCAGCGGACCGGCCAGATGCTCGCCGGCGAAGAAGATCTTGTCGGCCACCGGCTGCATGAGTGCGGCGCGCGCCAGTGAACGGCCGGGGCGAGCGGCGGCATAGGCACCGCGTACGAAGCGCTCGCCGCCCCAATTGGTCATCATGGCGCGTCCGACATGTTTGCGCGTATCGCCGCCGAAGATGCCGCACAGCCGGTCGACGACGAAGTCGATGCCGGCCGCCTCGCCGGCCGCCGACATTTCCCAGGCGAAATCGCCGCCGACGAAGCCGACCATCAGGTCGAGGTCGAACGGGAAGCACAGGAAATAGATGTCGTGCCTGGCCATCCGTTCGATCAGCAGGTCGTCGAAGGGCTGCAGCCCGAGCCTGGTGCCCGATATTTCGACCGGCAATTTGGTCAGCATGCCCATCGGCAGGTCGAAGAAGGCGCCGAAATGCGTGTCTGGCAAGGCCGGCGAGAACGCGATCTCCTCGAAGGCGAGCACCGCCGGCGAAGCGGTGACGATCACCGCCTTGGCGCGGACGGTGCCGCGATCGGTGACGCAGGCGACGCCCGGCACGTCCCACAGGATCTTGCGCACCGGCGTCGAAAGTTCGACCGGCACGCCGGCGCCGAAACGCGCCACCAGCGCGCCAAGGCCCTCCTTGCTGAAGTAGTTCGGGTCGAGATCGGCAGCGGCCTGGAAGTCGAGGATCGAGATTTCGTCCTCGTCGGCACCGAAATCCATCGGCCCGGCGAAGGTGGCGGCGGCGCGCGGTGCATGGCCTTTTGCCAACAGCGCCGAAAGACGATCGTCATCTCCGTCCTTCACTTCATGCTTGGCCAGCAGTTCGAACAGCTTTGCGTCGGCGGCCTTCATGTCGGCTTCTTCCGCTTCGCTCGCCTTGCGCTCGCGGTAGTAGAGATGATCGACGTTCATGTCGTGATGATGCAACGTCCAGCCTGCCGCCTGGGCTTCGGGAAAATAGGGATTGCGGTCGGCCGCATGCAGCCAGGCGCAGCCGATGTCGAAAGGCACGCCGAAATGCTGGTCGCTGGTCCAGGCTCGCCCGCCGATTCGGTCTATCGCTTCGAGCAGCGTGAAGGAAAGCCCCGCCGCCTGCAAGCTCCTGGCGGCGGCAAGACCCGCCGAGCCGGCACCGATGATGACGACATCGACGTCTTGCATGCAGCCCCCCTGCCACAATAATCACTTGATCCTAGGCAAATTCCACGGCATTCGCCAGCATTGCAGCGGTGACAGTGACAAGTGCGCGTTTCGCTGGCAAGTTCGCAATTGGGACGTGATTCAGGCAACCAGGAGATCAACATGGCAATTCTTGCCAAGGGAAAGATGTTTGCAGCGGCCGTGGTGGCGGTGCTTGCGCTGGCGACGGGCGCACAGGCGGCAGCCAGCTGCGGCAAGACCGGCGCCGGCTTCGACGCCTGGAAGCAGGACTTTGCCGCGCAGGCCAGGTCGGAAGGTGTAGGCGCCAAGGGGCTGGCCGCTCTGGCCGGGGCAAACTACGCGACAAAGACGATCTCAGTCGACCGCGGCATTCACAAGGCCTTCAGCGGCTCGGTGGACGATTTCATGCGGCGTCGTGGTGGCGCAGCGATTATTTCCAAGGGCCGGTCGCTGAAAAAGTCGAATGCGGCGCTGTTCTCCAAGATCGAAGCGAATTACGGCGTGTCGCCGGGCGTGTTGCTCGCCATCTGGGGTATGGAAACCGGCTTCGGTTCGGCCATGGGCAACCAGAACACCGTCTCTGCCATTTTGACGCTTGCCTATGATTGCCGCCGGCCGGGGTTCTTCTACCCGCATGCCATCGCAGCCCTGAAGCTGGTTGATCGCGGGGCGTTGACAGCCTCGTCGGTCGGGGCCGCGCATGGCGAGATCGGACACACGCAGTTCCTGCCCGGAAACGTCCTGAAATATGGCGTCGGTGGCGGAAACCTGCGCGACAAGAGCACGGCGCTGGCTTCCACCGCCAACTTCCTCAAGGGGCATGGCTGGCGGGCGGGCGCGAGCGCGAGTGCGAATATGGGCGCGATTGCCGGCTGGAATTCCGCGAGCGTCTATCAGCAGGCCATCGCCCGCATTGCCACGGCGATCGACGGCGATTGACGGATCATGCTCCGGGCAGAAGGCCCCGGCTATTTTTGACTTGATCGGAAACCCGGCGCGAATGTCGGGTTTCATTTGATTTCGAGCGTGTAGGAGCAGCCCGCCAGCGTCTTGCCGGGGTGCGACTCGACGGTCGAGACGTTGAGCTTGATGCCCGTGGAGAAGGTCAATCCTTCCGACTCTTCGGTGCTTTGGACAACGACCTTCTCGCCAAGGAATTTTTCCGGCGTCGAAAAAACGGCAATGACATTGAGCTCCCTGGCAAGCTCTGGCGCCGCAATGCCATCGAGCACGGCCATCGGCCCGGCTGCGGTAAACACGATCGATCCCGTCTCGCGGTTGAACACGCGGATTTTGGCCGGCAGTTCGTATTGGCTGAGAAACGGATTGCCCGAGGCAACCTCCTTCCAGCCAAGCGTTTCAACGGCACCTGGTGCGCTGGACAGCCACAGGGCAAAGTCGTTGTAGGTCGGAACGTCCGCCCTGCACTCGATCAGGGCCGGAAGGTCGAGAGAGGCGGGGTCGAACTCCTGGCCGGCGGCTGGCGTCGCCAGAACAACCAGCGGCGCCAAGCAGCGACCGAAACCGCGCATCCGCGCTACTTGGTGCGGCTGCGCGCGGCCAGCGTCCTTAGCCTCAGCGCGTTGAGGCGGATGAAGCCGGCGGCGTCCTTCTGGTCGTAGGCGCCGCGATCGTCCTCGAAGGTGACCAGCGCATCCGAATAAAGCGTCTTCTTCGACTTGCGGCCGGTGACCATGACATTGCCCTTGTAGAGCTTGAGGCGCACCGTGCCTTCGACGTCTTCCTGGCTCTTGTCGATCATCGCCTGCAGCATCAGCCGTTCGGGCGCGAACCAGAAGCCGTTGTAGATCAGCTCGGCATAGCGCGGCATGAACTCGTCCTTGAGGTGGGCGGCACCTCGGTCGAGCGTGATCGATTCGATGGCGCGATGGGCGGCGATCAGGATGGTGCCGCCTGGTGTTTCGTAGACGCCGCGCGATTTCATGCCGACGAAGCGGTTCTCGACCAGGTCGAGCCGGCCGATGCCATTGTCGCGGCCAAGATCGTTGAGTGCCGCCAGCATGGTCGCCGGCGACAGTTTCTTGCCGTTCAGCGCGATCGGATCGCCCTTCAGGAACTCGATCTCGATCTCGGTGACGGTATCAGGCGCGTCCATCGGCGAAACGGTGCGCTGGTGAACGAATTCGGGCGGCTCCACCCACGGGTCTTCCAGCACCTTGCCCTCGGAGGACGAATGCAAAAGGTTGGCGTCGACCGAAAACGGTGCGTCGCCCTTCTTGTCCTTCGGCACCGGGATCTGGTGCTGCTCGGCGAAATTCATCAGGTCGGTACGCGATTTGAACGACCAGTCGCGCCACGGCGCGATGACCTTGATGTCGGGGTTCAGTGCGTAAGCTGAAAGCTCGAAGCGAACCTGATCGTTGCCCTTGCCGGTGGCGCCATGCGCGATCGCGTCGGCGCCGGTTTCCCGGGCTATATCGACCAGATGCTTGGAGATCAGCGGCCGCGCGATCGAGGTGCCGAGCAGATAGGTGCCTTCATAGACGGTGTTGGCGCGAAACATCGGGAAGACGAACTCGGACACGAATTCCTCGCGCACGTCGACGACGCGGATGTCCTTGATGCCCATCATCTCGGCCTTGCGACGGGCCGGCTCGAGTTCGCCGCCCTGGCCAAGATCGGCGGTGAAAGTCACGACTTCTGCGCCGAGTTCAGTCTGCAGCCATTTCAGGATGATGGATGTGTCGAGACCGCCGGAATAGGCGAGCACGACCTTCTTGACGTCTTTGGCCTTGGACATTTCTACTCCGTCGATGGCGGACGCCCCAGCCTGGGCGTCACGGATTGTCGCAGCGCCTTTTAGCAGGAACGGCAGAGCGAGCAAGCACACGTGCATGCATGGCTTCTGGTCCAGTCCATGGCGAGGGGTGGGCAGGGAAAACAACCTGCTGCAATCAAGGGCTGCATTTGCTGGAGGGATTTAATCAAGTTTTCACGCTCCGTCGCTAATATGACGACAAGCTGTGTAGGCGAAGTGCCGAGACGGCCTTGCCTCGTCGCGGGCACCCTCGGGCTGGGCCATTCCTGATGCGCGTTATATCATGCATCGCCATGGAGCATAATCTGTGGCTTGTCCTGCTGGCGGCGCTGATGTGCGTCACCGGCTGCTGGGTGACGATCGGCCTCTTCGACCGTTCGAGGAAAACCACCGGCGTGCAGATGAAGGGCTGGCTGTTCCTGACCGCGGTTGCCGCCGGCTCGTCGATCTGGTGCACCCATTTCATCGCCATGCTGGCCTACCAGCCCGGCGCGCCGATCACCTTCGATCCGGTCCTGACCATGGCGTCCCTGGTCATCGCCATCGCCGGCACCGGGCTGGGTTTCACCCTTGCATCCGGCAAGAGCCGGCGCCTGGCCCCGGAATGGGGCGGCGTCGTCGTCGGCCTGGCGATCTCGGCCATGCACTACACCGGCATGATGGCCTATCACGTTGCCGGCATCGTCGAATGGGACGGCTCCTATGTCGTGGCCTCACTGGTCATCTCGGCGGTGTTCTCCGCCCTGGCCGTCGGCCATGCCGTGCGCCGGCCATACCGCTGGTCGCACTATCTCGCCATCGGGCTGCTGGTGCTGGCGATCGTCGGCCTGCATTTCACGGCTATGGCCGCGGTGGCGGTGACGCCGCTGTCCTTCATCAGCACAGGCACCAATCCCGATATTCTGGTGGCAATGGCGGTCGCCGTCGCCGTGGTGGGCCTGATCGTCGCGGCTACCGGCTTCGCCAGCTATCTGATCGATGAGCGTGGTCGTTTGGAGAGCTTCGAGCGGCTTCAGCATCTCGCCCTCAACGACGCCCTTACCGGCCTTCCCAACCGGGTCTCCTTCAACGACCGCCTTGACCATGAAATCGACCGGGCATGCGAGGGCGAGGACACAATGACGGCGGTCATCGTCATCGATCTCGACCGCTTCAAGGAGATCAACGACCTCAGGGGGCATGCGGCCGGCGACCAGGCGCTCAAGATCGTCGCCCGCAGGCTATCGAAACTCATCGGCGAGGGCGAATTCGTCGCCCGGCTCGGCGGTGACGAGTTCGCCGCGATCAAGCGCTTCAAGGATCAGAAGGACCTTCTCGGGCTGGTCTCGCGGCTGGAGAAATCCCTGTTCGAGCCGTTGCGGCTCGACGATTTCGAAATCGCCGCCGGCGCCAGCATCGGCGTAGCGATCTATCCGCGCGACGGGGCCGACCGCGAGCGGCTGGTCAGCAATGCCGATCTTGCCATGTACCGGGCAAAGAACGACGTCACGCGAGCCCTCTGCTTCTACGAATCCGCCATGGACGAGACGGCGCGGGCGCGCCGCGCGCTGGCCACCGACCTTCGCCAGGCGATCGAGCGCGGCGAGCTTTCGCTCCACTATCAGGTGCAGACCTCGGTCCCGACCGGCGCCACCTGCGGCTACGAGGCGCTGCTGCGCTGGACCCATCCGGTGCACGGCATGATCCCGCCCGCCGAATTCATCCCGATTGCCGAGGAGAACGGCTCGATCATGGCGATCGGCGAATGGGTGCTGCGGACCGCGTGCCGCCAGGCGGCCTCGTGGGGCAACGGCCACAAGATCGCGGTCAATTTGTCGCCGGTACAGTTCGCCCATGCCGATCTCGCCAAGCTCGTCCATCAGATCCTGATCGAGACCGGGCTGTCGCCGAAACGGCTGGAGCTGGAGCTCACCGAATCGACGATCGTCGCCGACAAGGTGCGCACGCTGCATGTCCTGCGCCAGATCAAGGCGCTGGGGGTGACGATCGCGATCGACGATTTCGGCACAGGCTATTCATCGCTCGATACGCTGCGCTCGTTTCCGTTCGACAAGATCAAACTCGACCGTTCATTCATGGCTGACGTCGAGCGAAGCCCGCAGGCCAAGGCCATCATCCGGGCGGTGCTGACGCTGGGCCGCAGCCTCGACATTCCGGTGCTTGCCGAAGGCGTCGAGACGCATGTCCAGCTCACCATCCTGCAAGTCGAAGGCTGCAACGAGGCGCAAGGCTATTTCCTCGGCCGGCCCAAGCCGATCGACCAGATCACCGGGGACGCCGATGTCCGCAACGATCAACTCGTCGCGGAGGAGCCGGCGAGGATGGGGCTGAGCAGGCAGGCATAGGACGCCGCGGCCGGCCGTCCAGCGAATGCCGTGCGGACGCCTGCTGGATCGAGATCGGGTCGCTGCTGTGTCTGGCATCGTCATGGCGCATCCTGTATAGGCCTCGCAATCCCTTGGGGCCGCTCATGTCGTTCATTCCAGACACCACCACGCTGATCCAGTTCGCCATCGCCACGGTCATCCTGGCGATCACGCCGGGGCCGGACATGACCCTGTTCGTCTCGCGCACGCTGAGCCAGGGCCGTGCCACCGGCTTTGCCTCGATGGCTGGCGCGCTGTGCGGCACGCTCATCCACACCACGCTGGTGGTGATCGGCGTCTCGGCGCTGATCGTCGCCTCGCCGATGGCTTTCTTCGTGCTGAAGATATTCGGCGCCGGCTATCTCGTCTTCCTGGCCTGGCAGGCAATCACCAGGGGCTCGGCATTTTCGCCGGAGAAGAAGACAGGCCCCGAGATTTCGCTGTTGCGCAGCTGGGCGGCGGGCCTCGGCGTCAATCTGCTCAACCCGAAGATCATCCTGTTCTTCATGACCTTCCTGCCGCAGTTCGTCTCCGCGCATGATCCGAACGCACCGGGAAAGCTGTTTTTCCTTGGGCTGATGTTCATTGTGCTGTCGGTCCCGGTGACGGTGCCGATGGTGCTGGCGGCGGAAAAGTTTTCGGCGGCGATGAAGGCCAGCCCGCGCGTCACACGGGCGGTCGACTATCTCTTTGCCGGCGTGTTCTCCGCCTTCGCCCTCAAGATCCTGACGGCGCAGGCGAAGTAGGCGCCGTCATCCTGTCTGGCCATCCTCTTTTGATCCTGGTTCGCCTTGCCACCAGCTTGCGGCCCAGCGCCCGGCGCTGAGCCAGTAAAAGATACCACCGACCATGCCGCTGCCGATCACGGCCATGATGGCGCTGGTGTCCCTGACGACGAAGGCGGTGTCACCGCTGCGGTCGGCAAGCCCGAGGAAAACACCGGCAACCACCGCGCCTGCCAGCGCATAGAACAGCCAGTCGCGCCGGCCCAGGATTTCGGCAAGCAGGATGACGACAGAGGCCGGCATCAGGGCGAAATAGGCGACGAACAGAGCGGCGAAGGGAATTGAGAAATACAGGGAAGCCGTCGCCGTCGGATGCGCATGCTCCGGCGTGTAGCCGAGCGATGCCAGCAACAGGATGTTGAGGAAGGCGCTCGCCGCCAGCGAGGCGACGGCATAGCCGAACAGGATGACGGTGAAACGGACGAGGTAGCCGACGAGACGCGCCATCAATCTCGGCCCAGATTCTGTCGCGTGCCGGACCTGCGTCCAGCCAGAAGCCAGTAGACCGAACCGGCGGCGATGCCGGCGGTGGCGAGAAAACCCAGAAAGCCCGGATTGAAGACAAAGCTGCTGGCCGAGCGCGGCATGGATACGCCAAAGGCGATGGACGTGATCGCACCGGTGGCGGCGAAGTAGAACCATCCCCGAAGTGAAAACCGTTCGGCGACAAAGAGCGCCGGGCCGACGATCAACAGCGCGCCGATCGTTACGGTCAAGACGGCGAGCGGGAACGAGCCCAGCCAGTCGAAAGCGAAAATGATGGACCAGTTGCCGTCTTCGATGCCTTCCAGGAGAGCGATCAGCAGCACCGGCACCAGGATCGAGGTCAGCACCGCGGCGACATAGCCGACCGCCATGATGGCGAAGCGTTTTAGCCAGGCGAAGGGGCGGCTCACGCCTCGCCGTGCCCCGCTATCATCATCGCTTCCAGCGCCAGCCGGTCGACCTTGCGCATGCGCTCGGAGTCGGATTTGAGCTGGCCGCAGGCGGCGAGAATGTCGCGGCCGCGCGGCGTGCGGATCGGCGAGGCATAGCCGGCATTGTTGATGTAATCGGCGAATTTCTCGATCGTCTCCCAGTCCGAGCACTGGTAATTGGTGCCCGGCCACGGGTTGAACGGGATCAGGTTGATCTTGGCCGGAATGCCCTTGAGCAGCTTGATCAGGCCCTTGGCGTCCTCGATGGAATCGTTGACGTCCTTCAGCATCACATATTCGAAGGTGATGCGCTTGGCGTTCGACAAGCCGGGATAGGCGCGGCAGGCGGCGATCAGCTCGTTGAGCGGATACTTCTTGTTGATCGGCACAAGCAAGTCGCGCAGATCGTCATTGGTGGCGTGCAGCGAGATCGCCAGCATGACGCCGATCTCCTCGCCGGTGCGGAAGATTTCCGGCACGACGCCGGAGGTCGACAGCGTGATGCGCCGCTTCGACAGGGACAGGCCGTCACCGTCGGAAGCGATCAGCAGCGCCTTCTTCACCGCTTCGAAATTGTAAAGCGGTTCGCCCATGCCCATCATGACGACGTTGGACACTTTGCGGCCCTCGGCCGGCACGATGGCGCCGTCGGGCGTGTCGCGGTCGGGAAAATCGCCGAGCCGGTCGCGGGCGGTGAGCAGCTGGGCGAGGATCTCCTCAGCCGTTAGATTGCGCACCAGCTTCTGCGTGCCGGTGTGGCAAAACGAGCAGGTCAGCGTGCAGCCCACCTGTGACGAGATGCACAGCGTGCCGCGACCCTCTTCGGGAATGTAGACAGTCTCGATCTCGACCGGCCGGCCGGCGCCGCGCGGCGGAAAGCGGAACAGCCACTTTCGCGTGCCGTCGGCGGAAATCTGCTCCTCGACGATCTCGGGCCTGGCGACGGTGAAATGCTTGTCGAGCTCGGCGCGCAGATCCTTGGAGATGTTGAACATGCCGGCGAAATCGGAGACGCCGCGCACATACATCCAGTGCCACAACTGCTGGGCGCGCATTTTCGCCTGGCGCTCGGGCACGGTGCCTGATGCAACCAGAGCCTCGGCGAGCTCGACCCGCGTCAGGCCGATCAGCGACGGCTTTTCGGGCTGTGCCGCGCGGGCACGCAACGCGTCGCGGGCGCCGTCAGTGGTGAGATCGAATGAAAGGGTCATGGTTGCACTGATATAAGCGGTTTGCGGCCGATTTCACGCATCGTGCCGGAAAGGAAGCGCGGCGCATAGCACAGGTTGACGGCAGAGTCATGGGTTGTGCGATGATGCACCCTCGCCAGAGATCCACCAACAGACCCAAAAACGAAAGGCCGGGCTTTGCGGCCCGGCCTTTCACTAAAACAAAGCCTAGCCTATTTGCACTTGGCAATCGACGTCAGCGCCGCCGAAATGCCCTTCAGCGAGAAGACGTAGCTGGTCGGGTTGCCGCGGCCGGACTTCGCCGTCACCTTCATGTCGGTGCCGGTCTTCATGGCGGCGATCAGCACCGGCTCCTCGGCGGCATTCTCGACCCAGGCCGATTTGCCGCGGGTGAACATCGAAAACGTCTTCTTATCGATGGTCACGGTGGCCTTGGAGCCGTCCTGGAAGTTGTAGCCGGCAATGAATTGCGGCTCGTAGGACACTTGCTGGCCGGGCCGCTGGCTGACGAAGAAGAACATGTCGCCATGGTCGAGCGTCGGCGGCTGCTTGTCGGTCGGCACGGTCAGGACATAGCAGACCTTGCCGCCCGACGCCTGGTAGCTGTAGGTGCCCCAGGCATTGTGCTGGCCGATTTTGGTCGCCGACTGCGCCAGTGCCGGCGCTGCCACGGCCACCAGGGCCAGACTCGAAACTATAGCAATCAATCCGCGCATCGCTTTTCCCGTATTCCAAATGGTGCGGAGGCAGGCCGGCTTGGCGTCCTGCCCGTCGCTTCATTTTGATTTAATCTGGGTTACCAAACGGTGAATTTCCGAAGAGAAAAGGACCCTCACCCCGAGGAAACCGCCGCCATTCCCGCGCCGCCGCCTTGTGAGCGGCTGGCGCGACATCCCTTTGGCGACTTGGAGGCCACGAAAGCGGCAAGAGTTTGACTTTTTACGCTGTCGCAGAAAGCCGGCTTCAACGGCGTTCCGTGCGCGAGTTCAGCCCTTGTCGGCCATGGCGTCCCTGGCGGCCTGCCGGTGCGCAGTGGTGATGTGGGCACTGACGGCGGTGATCGCGGCGGTGAGCACGGCGATGTCGTCGGTGAAGCCAAGCCCGAAGACGAAGTCGGGGATGACATCCACCGGCAGCACGAAATAGCCGAGCGCGGCGAGCAGAATGCCTTTGGCGCGCAGCGGCGTGTTCTTGTCCATGGCGCAGTAATAGGCGGCCACCACCTCTTCCATGAAGGGGATCTGCCGCGCGGCCTTCTTGGCTGTGCGCCAGAATTTCTCGCGCACTTCGCTCTCGTCCGCCAGCTTGCCGCCAAAGCCGAAGAAATTAAAACCGGATTGTCGCGCCATCAGTCTCTCCTTGCAGAGCCCGTGCGCATCCCGGCGCATGCCCGCGGGCAAAATGTGGTGAAACCCGACCCCCGCTACAAGATGCCGGTGCCGATTTGGGCCCGCCGAGGCGATACCAGGCCTCAGGCGCCGGCAAAACGGTTCATTTTCTTGGCCAGATCGATATCGAGCGCGGTGACGCCGCCGGCGTCGTGAGTGTTCAGCGTCACGTCGACTGTCTTGTAGACATTCGACCAGTCGGGATGATGGTCCATCGTCTCGGCGGCAAGCGCGACGCGGGTCATGAAGGCGAAAGCCTCGGAGAAATTCGCGAAGGTGAATGTGCGCTTGATGGAGGCGCCGTCTTCCGCCAGCGCCCAGCCGTCGAGACCGGTCAATGCGGCTTCAGCGGCTTGCCTGCCCAGTTTCTCTCTCGCCATGTCCATATCCTGTGCTATTCGAAAACGACCCTCACCATAGCGACGGATCGATGAGCGCGAAGCCCATAAACTCCATTCTCTTCGTCTGCCTCGGCAACATCTGCCGGTCGCCGCTGGCGGAAGGTGTCTTCCGCGCCGTTTGGGCCGAGCGCGGATCGGCCCGGGATATCCTGCTCGATTCAGCGGGAACCAGTGACTGGGAGGCCGGCTCTGCCCCCGATCGACGCGCGATCGCGATCGCGGTGCGGCACGGCGTAGACATTTCCGGACAGAGGGCGCGCAAGGTCACGCCGCAGGACCTCCACCGTTTCGACCTGATCCTCGGCATGGACCGGTCGAATGTCGCCGACCTGAAGGCGCTGGCGCCGGCGGCCGTGCAGGACCGCATCCATCTGTTCCTGGAGTTCGCGCAGGGAAAGGCACGCGACGTGCCGGATCCTTATCATGACGAGGCAGAAGCCTTCGCTTCCGCCTATCGCATGATCCGCGAGGCGTCGGAGGCGCTGGCGACAAGGCTGGAGGCGCGGGCGTCCGTGCCTGACAGCGGCCAGGCTTCCTCGACGATATAGGGTCCGCCGCCGACCGAATCGCGCGACGACATCAGCACGAAACGGCCGATGCGGAACGGCAGCGTCGAGAAATTGCCGCGCGCCGACAGATATTGGGCGACGTCCAGCGGAGTCGAATTGCGTAAGCGCGCCAGCGTCACATGCGGCATGAACTTGCGCGGATCGGCCGGGATGCCGAGCCGCTGGCAGATGCGGTCGATCTCGCCCTGAAGGGCAGCCAGACCGGGCGAGGCGGAAGCACCCGCCCACACCGCATGCGGCTTCTTCTGCCCGAAAGCGCCGACGCCGGACAGCGCCAGCGAGAAGGAAGGGCGGTGGACGCGGTCGAGCGCGTTGGCGATCTCGTCGGCGACATGGCCGGGGACATCGCCGATGAAGCGCAGCGTCAGATGGTAGTTTTCGACATCGATCCAGCGGGCTCCCGGCAAGCCGCCCCGCAGCAGGGACAGCGAAAGGGCAGCGTCACGCGGAATTTCGAGGGCGGTGAAAAGACGCGGCATGAAGAGCCTCCCTTCCTCGAATCGAACTGTCACCTATAGCGAATCATCGATAGTCAAACGGAGCAAGAGGTTTGTTGGCCACAGTCCCTGTTAAAAGCTTGCCGGGCGGAAACAGTTCCAATCCGCTAGGAATCGCCCGGCACTGCCGCGATCACCTTCTCTACCGTCGGCAGGATGCGTTCGACCATCTGGTCGACGCCTTTTGCGCTCGGATGCAGGCCGTCCTCGAGTTGCATGCCGGGCTGGCCGGCGACGCCGTCGAGAAAGAACGGGTAGAGCACGACTTCGTATTTCTTCGCCAGGTCCGGAAAAATGGCGTCGAACGCATTCTGGTAGTCGGGACCGAGATTGGGTGCGGCACGCATGCCGGCCAGAAGCACGGCAATCTTGCGCTGCTTCAGCTTGCTCAGCATCTCGTCGAGGTTCTTCCTGGTGATGTCGGGCGAAACGCCGCGCAGCATGTCGTTGGCGCCGAGTTCGAGGATGACAAGCTGCGTGCCGTCCGGCACCGACCAGTCGAGCCGAGCCAGGCCGCCGCTCGTCGTGTCGCCGGAGACGCCGGCATTGGCGACGATCACATCCTGGCCCCTGGCGCCAAGCGCGGCCTGCAGCCTGTCGGTAAAGCCCTGGTCCGGGCCAAGACCGAAGCCCGCCATCAGGCTGTCACCGAAGCCGACGATCTTGAACGGCTCGGCGCTCGCCGACGACATGGCGCCGCTGATGGCGAGGAAAACCATCAAGCCTGCGGCAATACTGCGTTTGAAAGACATGCGGCAGGCCCCATATGAGCTAGGAATTCTTCAGTCGACGGCTTCCGGCAAGCAGAGCCTTCCCAGATATAGGACGATTTCATTTTGACAGAAGCCGTCATCGCGCTGAAAGATGTATCCCTGACCCTTGGCGAGGGCGCTTCATCGGTCCATGTGCTGAAGGGTGTCAGCCTTGATGTGGCGACCGGCGAGGCGACCGGCATCGTAGGACCTTCGGGTTCCGGCAAGTCGACATTGCTGATGGTCCTGGCAGGCCTGGAAGGGGTCGATTCGGGTACGGTCCGAATCGCTGGCGTTTTGCTCAACGGCAAAAGCGAGGACCAGATTGCTTCGTTTCGTGGCCGAAACATCGGCATCGTGTTCCAGTCCTTCCATCTCATTCCCAACATGACGGCGCTGGAAAATGTCGCGGTGCCGCTGGAACTGGCCGGCCATGCCGATCCGTTTTCGGTGGCGGCGCGCGAGCTGGCGGCGGTTGGCCTCAGCGACCGCGTCACCCACTATCCCGGCGAATTGTCGGGCGGCGAGCAACAGCGCGTGGCGATCGCCCGCGCATTGGCGCCGTCGCCGCGCATCCTGATCGCCGACGAGCCGACCGGCAATCTCGACCAGGCGACCGGGCGGCAGGTCGCCGACCTCTTGTTTGCCAAGGCGGCCGAGCGCGGCATGACGCTGGTGCTGGTGACCCATGATCCGGCGCTCGCGGCGCGCTGTTCGCGCCAGGTTTCGATGCGCTCGGGCCGGATCGAGGCACCGGCCCCCGTCAAGGTGACGGCCTGATGCCGCTGTCCCGGACGTTGAGGCTCGCGGTCCGCTTCTCACTGCGCGAGATGCGCGGCGGCCTGTCCGGCTTCCTGATCTTCCTCGCCTGCATCGCGCTCGGCGTCGCGGCCATCGGCGGCGTCAACTCGGTGGCGCGTTCGATCACCGCCGGTGTCGCCAATCAGGGCCAGACGCTGCTCGGCGGCGATCTTCGCTTCCAGATCAACCAGCGTGACGCCAGCCGGGCGGAGCGCAGCTTCCTTGACGGGCTCGGCACGGTTTCCCGGACCGCCAGCATGCGTTCGATGGCGCGTCTGGCCGACGGATCCGACCAGGCGCTGGTCGAGGCCAAGGCGGTCGACCATGCCTATCCGCTCTATGGCACGCTGGAGACCGAGCCGGCACTGTCGAAACAGGAACTGTTCGGCGAAGAGTTCGGCGTCTTCGGTGCGGCGGCACCCGATCTTCTGTTCGAGCGGTTGCACGTCAAGATCGGCGACCGGCTGAAGCTCGGCACCGCCACTTTCGAACTGCGCGCCAGGCTGGTCGCCGAACCGGACGCCGTGTCCGACGGTTTCGGCTTCGCCCCAAGGCTGATGATCTCGACCGACGGACTGGCGGCCACTGGACTGATCCAGCCGGGCAGCCTGGTCGAGAATGCCTACAAGATCCGGCTGCCGGCAGACGCCGACGAGGTGCGGCTGAAAGCCGTCCAGGACAAGGCCGCCACGGATTTCCCCGAAGCAGGCTGGTCGATCCGCACACGCAGCAACGCGGCGCCCGCGCTGTCGTCCAACATTGAACGTTTCTCGCAGTTCCTGACCCTGGTCGGGCTGACGGCGCTGGTGGTCGGCGGCGTGGGCGTCGCCAATGCGGTACGCGCCTATCTCGACGGCAAGCGCGGCGTCATCGCCACCTTCAAGAGCCTGGGCGCTTCGGGCGGCTTCGTCTTTGCCGTCTATCTCGTGCAGATCCTGATCATAGCCGGATTGGGTATCGTGCTGGGCCTTGTGCTCGGCGCACTGATGCCGTTCGCGGCGAGTGCGGCCTTGCAATCCGTCATTCCGGTGCCTGCCGAAGGCGGCTTCTATCCCGGCGCGCTCGGTATGGCGGCGCTGTTCGGCCTGCTGGTGACGTTGGCTTTCGCGCTGCTGCCGCTCGGCCGCGCCCGCGACGTGCCGGCAACCGCGCTGTTTCGCGAAATGGGGCTGGAAGGCCGCGGCTTGCCGCGCCCCGCTTATGTCGCGGCCGCCATAGGCATCGCGCTGTTGCTTGCGGCGCTGGCCATTCTGTTCTCGGGCGACCAGCGCATAGCCTCGATTTTTGTCGGCGCTACCGTCTTCGCCTTCCTGGTGCTGCGCGTGGTCGGCGCACTGGTGCAATGGGCGGCCAGGAAAAGCCCGCGCGTGCGCTTCGTGGCGCTCAGGCTCGCCATCGGCAACATTCATCGGCCAGGCGCCCTGACGCCATCGGTGGTGCTGTCCCTGGGGCTTGGCCTGACGCTGCTGGTGACGCTGGCGCTGATCGATGGCAATCTCAGGCGGCAGATCTCCGGCAGCCTGCCGGAACGGGCGCCGAACTTCTTCTTCGTCGACATCCAGAGCGCCGATGTCGCGTCTTTCTCGGCGCTGATCGGCAAGGAGGCCCCGCAGGGCGTGCTAGCCAAGGTGCCGATGCTGCGCGGCCGGGTGATGGCGCTGAACGGTGTCGATGTCGACAAGGTGAAAGTGCCGGCGGAAGGCGCCTGGGTGCTGAGGGGGGACCGCGGCCTGACCTATGACACCAGGCAACCGGAGAACGCGACGTTGACCGAGGGCAGTTGGTGGCCCGAAAATTACAGCGGCGAACCGCTGGTTTCGTTTTCGGCGCAAGAAGGCAAGGAGATCGGGCTGAAGCTCGGCGACACCATCACCGTCAATGTGCTGGGCCGCAATGTCACCGCCAGGATCGCCAATTTCCGCCAGGTCGAATGGGAGACGATGGGCATCAATTTCGTCATGGTCTTCTCGCCCAACACATTCGCAGGCGCCCCGCATGGCTGGATGGCGACGCTGACCGAAAAGAGTGCCTCGACGGCCGACGACGCCCGCATCCTCAACGCCGTCACCCGCGCCTTCCCCGCGGTGACGACGGTGCGGGTCAAGGACGCGCTCGATGTCGTCAACCGGTTGGTCGGGCAACTCGGCACGGCGATCCGGGCCGCCGCTGGCGTGGCGCTGATCGCCTCGGTGCTGGTGCTGGCCGGCGCGCTTGCAGCCGGCAACCGGGCGCGCATCCATGATGCGGTGGTGTTGAAGACGCTGGGTGCGACACGCACGACGCTGATATCGGCCTTCTCGCTCGAATATATGCTGATCGGGCTGGCCACCGCCATCTTCGCGCTGGCAGCGGGCAGTGCTGCCGCCTGGTTCGTCGTCGCGCGCATCATGACATTGCCGTCGCATTTCATGCCGGAGGTGGCGGTGGCAACCATTCTGTTTTCGCTGGTGGTCACGGTCGGCATTGGTCTCGCCGGCACCTGGCGGGTGCTCGGCCACAAGGCAGCACCGGTGCTGCGCAACCTGTGACGACAGGCCCGGAAAAGGCATCCTGGATTAAATCTTGGTAAGAAAGCCGTCCGGAAAGCCGAGGAATCGGCACTTGGTTGCCTCACGAACCGTTACATCCGGTTACGGTCTTGTTCTTGACGCGAATAACCATCATATTTCGCCACAGGCATGCTGGAGCCCTGCCAGCGGCGCCTGGGTCCGGAAGGACCTGACACCGGACGGGGCAGAAGCAATAGAGGACTACAATGGCTGATCCCATTCGCAACTACCAGACGCGCGCCGTGCCCGGCGTCAGCGTCGGTGCCGACATCGATCAGGGCCTGCGCGCCTACATGATCAAGGTTTACAATCTGATGGGGCTTGGCCTCCTCATCACTGGTCTTGCCGCTGTCGGCACGATCATGCTGGCCACCACCACCGATCCGGCTTCGGCTGTCGCGACGCTGCCAAGCGGCGAGATGCTGACCTCGTTCGGCTACGCGATCTTCGGTTCGCCGCTGCGCTGGGTGGTGATGCTGGCGCCGCTGGCCGCCGTGTTCTTCCTGTCGTTCAGGATTCAGTCGATGAGCGTCGCTGCCGCGCAGACCACGTTCTGGGTCTATGCCGGTCTCGTCGGCCTGTCGCTGTCGTCGATCTTCCTGGTCTACACCACGGCAAGCATCTCGCAGACCTTCTTCGCCACCGCCGCCGCTTTCGGCGCGCTGTCGCTGTTCGGCTACACCACCAAGCGCGACTTGACGGCAATGGGCTCGTTCCTGATCATGGGCGTGTTCGGCATCATCATCGCGTCGGTGATCAACATCTTCCTGCAGTCGTCGGCGCTGTCTTTCGCCGTGTCGGCGATCGGCGTGCTGGTCTTCGCCGGCCTCACCGCCTATGACACGCAGAAGATCAAGGAGATGTATTTCGAGGGCGATGCTACCGATGTCGCCGGCCGCAAGGCGATCATGGGCGCGCTGAGGCTCTATCTCGACTTCATCAACCTGTTCATGTTCCTGCTGCAGTTCATGGGCGACCGCCGCTAGTACAGCAGCGCTTGGACCATCGAGTTCCAGAAGGGCGGCCCAACGGCCGCCCTTTTCTTTTGTCTTGGCCTTTGCTGTTATTGCGAGCAGAGAAACGACATGCATAAACAATGAGCAATATTACGATCCGGCCTGTCACGGTGGCCGACCTCGACAGCGTCACGGCCATCTATGCCGACGCGGTGACCCAAGGCACGGCGAGCTATGAGCTGGAGCCGCCGAGCCGCGCGGAGATGGGTGTTCGATTCGACAGCCTGATGGCCGGCGGCTTTCCTTACCTGGTGGCGGAGAAGGACGGCACTGTTCTCGGCTACGCCTATGCCGGCGCCTTCCGGCCGCGCCCGGCCTATCGCTTCATCGTCGAGGCTTCGGTCTATGTCGCGCCCGAGGCCAAGGGCCAGGGCGTCGGGCTCAAGCTGATGCAAAGCCTGATCGAGGCAGTGACGACGGCGGGCTTTCGCCAGATCATCGCGGTGATCGGCGATGGCCGTCCCGACAGTGCCTCGGTGCGGCTGCACGAAAAGCTCGGCTTTCGCTATTCGGGACGCCTCGAAGGTTCCGGCTACAAGCATGGGCGCTGGCTGGACACGGTGTTCATGCAGCTGTCGCTGAATGGCGGTGCCTCGGCGCCGCCCGATCCGAGCTCGCTGCCGGAGCGGAAGTTTCGTCTTAAAGGGGACTGAAGCGAGGAATTGGGGAACTGAAGAACTGAAGAACTGAAGAAGAAGGCGGTTACATCAGGCGTCGAGTGCCCAATTCTTCAATTCTTCAATTCTCCAGTTTCTTCAATTCCGTAGCTCAAGCCTCTACAACCTTGAGCTTGCTGTCGAACACACCAAGCACGCGGCCAAGTTCCTGACCGCGTTTCAGGATGCGGCCGCCGGCGGCGATGACGGCAAAAGCGCCCTGCTTGCGGGCCAGTTTCGGATCCTTGACGATCTGGAACAGCGGCACTTCACTGGTGCGGCGGAATACGGAAAACACGGCGCGGTCCGCAAGATGATCGATGGCGTAGTCGCGCCATTCATTGGCAGCGACCATGCGTCCGTAGAGCCTGAGGATCTGGTCCAACTCGCGGCGGTCAAACCGTACCGGCTGATCGAGACGTTCGCGTCGTGCCTCGTGCAGCGGGATCAATATCGCGGATGCGTCCCCATCCCCCGTCCCGCCGCTGTCATCCGTCATGCCTCGATCCTTCAAAATGAATCTTTGCCAACCAAAGTTGGCGTGTTCGCGACTGAATTGCAAGGCCTAGCGAACCGAGCCCCGCGCCGCGCCGTTTTCGTCACGTCCAGTCACTTTTATGAAACGCCGTGTTGGAATTGGTGATGTTCCGCCACATTTCTGCCTTTTTTTATCCGCGCTCATGCCCCAATGTCCGACGAATTTACCGGTGTTGCCTGAGACGGTTCGGTCCGGCACCGGCTCGTAAACCCCAAGCCCCCCGCCCACGGGTCTGCGTCGGATCGAACCAACCTCGGCTCTTCCTCGGAAGAACCGGGTGCGACGATCCCAAAACCTAAATGACCGACGTCAGAAGCAAGCTGACGTCGGTTTTTTATTGGGTGGTGAGTCGAGTGCGGTTTCACCGAGCGTCGCGTCCCCCTCACCCGGATTGCCAACCGAATTGCGAAGGGGCAATTCGGGACAATCCGACCTCTCCCCGAGGGGAGAGGAGATCGCGGCGGCGCTTTACCTCTTCTCCCCTCGGGGAGAAGGTGGCCGCGAAGCGGCCGGATGAGGGGCCTCCCATCCACAGTCCTAGCGAAGATGGGGGGCGCCGGCGTCCGTTACGGCTTGTGGATGAACGCGGCGCCGAGAATAGGACCGGGCATGCCGTCCTTGCCGACCGACTGCAGCAGCACGGCGCAGCCGCCCTTTTTGGCAATCTCGCTCATCGGCAGCTCGTAGCGCTGTGCCTTGCCATGCCACATGCCAGCGGTCTGAATCCCGGTGACGGCGTTCCAGTAGGTCATCTTGCGGCCGGTATTCTCGCCCTCGCCGACCTTGACCGTCTGCGGCGGGTCGAAATAGACGATGACGACATGGGCGTCGCTGGGGCCGTTGCCGGCATCACCGGCGTCGATCGTCACACGGTCGCTGGTGCGGCTGACCTTGACGGCGACGCGCATGCCTTCGCCGTTCTTGGCCATGCGGGCGAGCGCGCCATCGACCTCGCCGCGGCTGGCGCCGTTGACGTGGACACGGCCGTTGATGACGGCCTGCGGCGTATAGACGGAGCGGCTGCCGAAGGCGCGCATGTAGTCGTATTGCCGCTCGGTGTTCTCCTTGCGGCCCAGCGTGTCCTGCCAGCCGAGATAGTCCCAATAGTCGACGTGATAGGCGAGCGCGACGATATCTTCCTTAGCGGCAAGTTCGGAGAACAGCGTATCGGCCGGCGGGCAGGAACTGCAGCCCTGGCTGGTGAACAGTTCGACCACGCCCAATGGCCTGTCGATCTGGAGCCTGTCGATCTGGACCCGGTCGGCATGGGCGCGATCGGATTCGCCGGCATGCCCGGCGCCGGCAGACGCCGAGAAGGCCAGCGCAAGAGCTGCCAGCCACAATGATTTTCGCGAGGCCATGGCCATTCCGATTCCCGCCGGTGGTGCCGGCTTTATCTTGATTGCTAAAATATGTGGCAGAACCGGAAGTCAACGGGAAGTCACGTTGCGGTGAAATTTTGCCATTGCAGCTGACCGCAACCCCGCAATAGGAAGGATCTGCGCTTCAGGATAGAAACCGATTCGGGCGGCAATCACGATGTGGCAAACGTTTTTGGCGCCAGTCGACCTCTATTGCGAGCGGACCGGCCCGGAATTCTGGTCCGAACCCGTCAACGCCCTGACCAATCTCGCCTTCATCGCCGCCGGCCTGTGGGGCGTGCGCGAGGTGCGAAGGCTGGGCACCGGCGCCTTCGCCGAGGTGCTGGCCTGGTGGGTGGTGGCGATCGGCATCGGTTCGACGATCTTCCACACCTTTGCCACCAAGGGCACGGTCTGGGCCGACGTGCTGCCGATCGCCGGCTTCACGCTGGCCTACACGCTGTTCAATTTACGCCGCTTCCTCGGCATGCGATGGGGCAAGGCCATCGCCATCTTCATCGCTTTCTATGTGATTGCCGGGGCGATAACCCTTGCCGTGCCGGACTGGCTGCGCCAGGCGTCGAACGGTACGACGGGCTATCTGCCGCCGTTCCTGGCGCTCGCCTTCTTCGGTGTCTGGGTGACGGTGAGCGGCAATCGCGCCGGCTGGTATAATCTGGCGGGCTCGGCGATCTTCGTCGTGTCCGTCATCTGCCGGATGATCGACCCGGTGGTCTGCGGCAGCTTTCCGCTCGGAACGCACTTCCTCTGGCACATCCTCAACGGGCTGATGCTCAGCGTGCTTTTGGCGGCGGCGGCGCGGTTTGGGAAGCCGAAGGTAGGGGAATAGGGGAATAGGGGAATAGGGGAATAGGGGAATAGGGGAATAGGGGAATAGGGGAATAGGGGAATAGGTCTTCACCTTCCCTACTCCCTTACTCCCGTACTTAAGCCGCCAGATCGCGCAGCACGTATTGCAGGATGCCGCCGTTCTTGAAGTAATCGAGCTCATCCAGCGTATCGATGCGGCAGATGATCGGCACATTCTTCACCGTGCCGTCGCCATAGGTGACCTTGGCGATCATCGTCTGGCGCGGCTTGATGGTGCTCAAGCCGTCGATCTCGACCAGCTCGTCTCCCTTGAGGTTGAGCGATGCCCATGAGGTGCCTTCCTCGAAGACGAAGGGGATAACGCCCATGCCGACCAGGTTCGAGCGATGGATGCGCTCGAAGGACTGGGCGATGACCGCGCGGACACCAAGGAGATTGGTACCCTTGGCAGCCCAGTCGCGCGACGAGCCGTTGCCGTATTCGACGCCGGCGAAGACAACCAGCGGCACGCCTTCCCTTTTGTACTCCATCGCCGCGTCGTAGATCGATTCCTCTTCCTTCGACGGGTAGTGGATGGTGTAGCCGCCCTCGCGCCCGTTCTCGCCCAGCATGTGGTTGCGGATGCGGATGTTGGCGAAGGTGCCGCGCATCATCACCTCGTGATTGCCGCGCCGCGTGCCGTACTGGTTGAAGTCGGCGACGCCGACGCCGTGGTCGGTGAGGTATTTGCCGGCCGGCGAGGCCGCCTTGATCGATCCGGCCGGCGAAATGTGGTCGGTGGTGATCTTGTCGCCGAACAGGCCGAGCACGCGGGCGCCCTTGATGTCGCCGATCTTGCCGAAACCTGATGTCATGCCAGCGAAATAGGGCGGGTTCTGCACATAGGTCGAGTTGTCGTCCCAGGCATAGGTCTGGCCTTCCGGCGCCTTGACGTTCTGCCAGTACTCGTCGCCCTTGAAGACGTCGGCATATTTGCGGGCGAACAGCTCGCGGGTGACGTTCTTCTCGATGAACTCCTGGATCTCGGCCGAGCTCGGCCAGATATCCTTGAGGTAGACCGGCTCGCCGTTCTTGTCCTCGCCGAGCGGCTCGGTGGTCAGGTCCTTTGTGACGGTGCCGGCCAGCGCGTGCGCGACGACCAGCGGCGGCGAGGCCAGATAGTTCGCCTGCACGTCGGGCGAGACGCGGCCTTCGAAGTTGCGGTTGCCGGACAAGACCGCGGCAGCGATCAGGCCCTTGTCGTTGATGGTCTTCGAGATCGGCGCCGGCAGCGGGCCGGAATTGCCGATGCAGGTGGTGCAGCCGAAGCCGACCAGGTTGAAGCCGATCTGATCGAGTTCCTTCTGCAGGCCGGATTTCTCCAGATACTCGGCGACCACCTGGCTGCCCGGCGCCAGCGAGGTCTTCACCCATGGCTTCTGCTTCAAACCGAGGCGGTTGGCGTTGCGGGCCAGGAGGCCGGCGCCGATCAGCACACTCGGGTTCGAGGTGTTGGTGCACGAAGTGATGGCGGCGATGACGACGTCGCCATGACCGAGATCATGGTCGGTGCCTTCGACTGCGTAGCGTTTGGAGATTTCGGCGGCCTTCTTGTATTCGGTCTCCATCGCCTTGGCGAAACCTTCCGGAATGCCTTCCAGGGCGACGCGGCCCTCGGGCCGCTTGGGTCCGGCCATCGACGGCACGACGGAGCCAAGTTCCAGCTCGAGCAGATCGGTGAACACCGGATCGGTCGAGCCGGTCTCACGCCACATTCCTTGAGCCTTGGCATAGGCCTCGACCAGCGCGATGCGGTCCTCGCTGCGGCCGGACATTGTGAGGTAGCGGATGGTTTCCGAGTCGACCGGGAAGAAGCCGCAGGTGGCGCCATATTCGGGCGCCATGTTGCCGATGGTGGCGCGGTCGGCCAGCGTCATGTTGGAGAGGCCCGGCCCGAAGAACTCGACGAACTTGCCGACGACGCCCTTCTTACGCAGCATCTGGGTGACGGTGAGCACGAGGTCGGTGGCGGTGACGCCTTCTTTGAGCTTGCCGGTGAGGCGGAAGCCGATCACCTCAGGCAAAAGCATGGAGACGGGCTGGCCGAGCATGGCCGCCTCGGCCTCGATGCCGCCGACGCCCCAGCCGAGCACGCCAAGGCCGTTGATCATGGTGGTGTGCGAATCGGTGCCGACGCAGGTGTCGGGATAGGCTGTCGTTTCGCCGTCCTCGGTGTTGGTCCACACCACCTGGCCGAGATATTCGAGGTTGACCTGATGGCAGATACCGGTGCCGGGCGGCACGACGCGGAAGTTGCGGAACGCCTGTTGGCCCCATTTGAGGAATTTGTAGCGCTCCTCGTTGCGCTCATATTCCAGCTCGACATTGCGGGCGAAGGCCATCGGCGTGCCGAATTCGTCGACGATGACGGAATGGTCGATGACGAGGTCGACCGGCACCAGCGGGTTGATCTTCTGCGGATCGCCGCCGAGCGAAGCCATGGCGTCGCGCATCGCGGCAAGGTCGACCACGGCCGGAACGCCGGTGAAATCCTGCATCAGCACGCGGGCCGGGCGATAGGCGATCTCGACACCGGCGGTGCCCTTGTCGGTCAGCCAGCCGGCCACCGCCTGGATCGATTCCTTGGTGACGGAGCGGCCGTCCTCGTTGCGCAGCAGGTTTTCCAGCAGCACCTTCATCGAATAGGGCAGCTGCGAGATGCCGGTGAGGCCGTTCTTCTCGGCCTCAATGAGATTGAAATAGGCATACTCCGCGCCGCCTGCGGTCAGCGTGCGGCGGCAATTGAAACTGTCGAGGGATTTTGACACGTGCGATCCTTGTCTGTTCAGCCTGAAAGGGAACGGACGCCGATGGCATGCAATCACGCGCAAAGGTGCGGGTACGGCCATTTCCGCTGTCCGTTCCCAAGCAACCCGAGCCGTTCAAGGCGGCGCGTGCGCTGGTTCGGCGCTAATTCTGTTCCCGTGCCGACCGCTGGCACGGATGCACCGCATATAGAGAATTTTCTGGAATAGTTCTAGACAGTTGGAAAGCAATTTTGTGCGATGCGGCAGCGGCCGCGACACATGGTTTCAGGGCAGGCGAGGAATGCGGCTGATCGCCGAAAATCTGTGCGGCGAGCGAGGCGGCGACGCGGTGTTTTCCGGCATCGGCTTTGCCCTGGAGGAGGGTCAGGCGCTCATCGTTACCGGGCCGAACGGATCGGGCAAGTCGACCTTGCTGCGGGTCATCGCCGCGCTGCTGCCGGTGCCGCAAGGCAGCGTGAGGATCGAGGGTGCCATGAAGATTGAAGACGGGGGCGAAGCGTTCCCGTCTGTTGCCTCGGCCTGTCACTACCTTGGCCACCAGAACGCAATGAAGCCGGCGCTCAGCGTGGCGGAGAATTTGCGCTTCTGGCGCGACTTCAACGGCGACGGACAGCTCGGCGTCGAAGAGGCGCTGGAAACGGTCGGGCTCGGTGGCATCGGCCACCTGCCGTTCGGCTATCTATCGACCGGGCAAAGGCGCCGGGCGGCGATCGCGAAACTGCTGGTCAGCCACCGGCCATTGTGGCTGCTGGACGAGCCGACGGCGGGGCTGGACAAGGCTTCGGAGGCGCGGTTCGCGGGGTTGATGGCGAAGCATTGCACGGATGGCGGGATGATTGTCGCGGCGACGCACCTGCCGCTGGGGATCGAGGGGATGGAGTTGAGGATGGGGGAAACGGGTTGATGATGGCGCCCGAGCATCTCATACCATGCTAGCCCTCTTCCTGCGCGACATCCGCCTCAACATCCGTGCGGGCGGCGGGGCGCTGACCGGGGTCATCTTCTTCCTCGCCGTCATCGCCACCATCCCGTTCGGAGTCGGGCCGGACCTGAAGCTGCTGGCCCGCATCGGGCCGGCGATCCTGTGGATTGGCGCGCTGCTGTCCTGCCTGCTCGGTCTCGATCGGCTGTTCCAGGCCGACCGCGAGGACGGCTCGCTCGATCTGCTGGTGCTCGGCAATGATCGCCACATGCTGGCCTTGACGGTGCTGGTGAAATGCCTGGCGCATTGGGCGGGCAGCGTGCTGCCGCTGGTGGTCGCCGCGCCCGTGCTCGGGCTGTTCATGAACATGGAGCCGCTCGGCATCGGCGCCACGGCGCTGACGCTGCTGGTCGGCACGCCTGCTATCACCTTCATCGGCGCCGCCGGTGCGGCGGTGGCGGTGGCGCTGCCGCGTGGCGGGCTGCTGATCTCGGTGCTGGTGCTGCCGCTGACCATTCCGGTGCTGATCTTCGGCGTTTCGGCAAGCTATGGAGCGACCGCCAATCCCGATCCGTTTCTGCAGCCCTTCCTCATTCTTGCCGCGCTGACCCTGTTTCTTGGCGTGCTGGGTCCGGTCTCGGCGGCGCTGGCGCTGCGCCATGGCACGGATTGACGCGGCGTATGACTGCGGATTGCGAAGCCGACGGAGCGAGGCTAAGGGAAAGCATGTCTAGACTGGGCGACATGATTGGCTTGGAAGGCCGCACTTCAGCGGGGCCTGCCGCATGAGCGCGCATGCACTCTATGTGACCGCTGCCTATGGCATCACTGCCGTGGTGCTGGCCGGATTGATCGGCTGGATCCTGCTCGACCAGCGGGCGCGCAAGCGTGAGCTTGCCGAACTGGAGGCGTCCGGCGTGAGGCGTCGCTCCGACAAGGTCGCAAAGCCATGAGCATCGAAACAGAAACGCCGCCCCCGCGCACTCGTCGCCTGTTCGTGCTGTTGCCGCTGCTGATCTTCCTCGGCCTGGCCGGACTGTTCCTGTCGCAGCTGCTGTCGGGGCGCGATGTTTCGGAAGTGCCGTCGGCCCTGATCGGCCTGCCTGCGCCGCAAACCAGCCTGCCGGCGCTGGAGGGCTCAAACCTGCCGGGGCTCGATTCGAAAACCTTCGCCGGCAAGGTCACATTGGTCAACGTCTTCGCGTCGTGGTGCGCGCCATGCCGCGAAGAGCACCCGGTGCTTCTGGCGCTGTCGCAGGACAAGCGTTTCAGCATGGCGGCGCTGAACTACAAGGACCGGCCGGAAAACGCACGCCGGTTCCTCGGCGATCTCGGCAATCCGTTCCAGGCGATAGGGGTCGACGAAGCGGGCCGCGCGGCGATCGACTGGGGCGTCTATGGCGTGCCGGAAACCTTCGTCATCGGCAAGGACGGCAAGATCGCCTACAAGCATGTCGGCCCGCTGACGCCCGAGACGGCGAGGGATCTCTTGCTGCCACAGATCGACAAGGCGCTGGCGGCGTCGAACTGACGTCGCGACGCACCTATACGCGTAGCTGCATCATCCTTGGGTCTTCGCAACGCCACGCGTCGCTACGCCCAAGGATGGCGAACGTGATGAGGCGATCGAATACTCAGCCGTAGATCTGCTTGTGGATCTGGTAGAGCATTTCCGAGCGGTCGGCGCGCATGTCGGCCAGATCGCGGCTGGAAAAGCTGTCGATTTCGGCGACAAGGCGGTTGTAGTGCTTGCGCTTGGCAATGCTGTTGCGAGCGCGGGTCATGAGACTGTCGAGGATCATAGCAAGGTTCCTTTTTGGCGCCGCGTTTCGGCGGCGGTTTCTTCCTCCCTTGATCGATACGAAGCATGACATAGTAATGGTGCATTGCAAAAAGAAGATGTTGCAATGCACCATTGCGCTGAACGCATAGCCGGTTAATGCGGCGCTAAAGCGCGTCGCGTTTGAACGGATTCAGGCGACGCGCTTCAGGTCTTTGTTTTTATGCATGTCGTTCTCCCAAAACCGGGGCCACTTTTGGGCGACATGCATTAACGTCATGCGCAGAGCCGGCAAGCGATCTTTTGCATCACACTGTGCGTACCCACATTGCCTTCTGTCCCTCCGGCTGTCTTGATCCGGTGTCATTGATGCCGGGAGGAAAAGCATGGCGGCTGCGGACTATTATGAAATTCTCGATCCGCGCTTCGCGCGCCTGTTCAACGGCAACGCGCAGGTCGAGAAGCTGTTCACCGGATGCCAGTGGGCGGAGGGGCCGGCCTGGTTCGCCGCCGGCCGCTATGTCGTCTGGTCCGACATCCCCAACAACCGCATGCTGCGCTATGACGAGACCGACGGCAATGTCAGCGTCTTCCGGCAGCCGTCCGGCAATTCGAACGGCAACAGCGTCGACCGGCAGGGCCGGCTGATCACCTGCGAGCATTCGGGCCGCCGCGTCAGCCGCACCGAGTTCGACGGCTCGGTCACCACGATCGCGGCCAAATGGAAGGGCAAGCGGCTGAATTCGCCCAACGACGCGGTGGTGAAATCCGACGGTTCTATCTGGTTCACCGATCCGAGCTACGGCATCGATACGGATTATGAGGGCGACAGGGCCGAGAGCGAAATCGGCGCCTGCCATGTCTACCGGGTCGATCCCGGCACCGGCGAGGTCGAAGCCGTCATCACCGACATGGTCCGGCCCAACGGCCTGGCCTTCTCGCTAGACGAGAGCCAGCTTTATGTCGTCGACACCGGCCGCACGCATGGCGCGCAGAATCCGGCGCATATGCGGGTGTTCAATGTCGGCAAGGGCGGCAAGAAGGTTTCGGGCGAGAAAGTCTTCGCCGACTGCACGGCCGGCCTGTTCGACGGCTTCAGGCTCGACGAGGACGGCCGCATCTGGACCAGTGCCGCCGACGGCATCCATTGCTACGATCCGGACGGCACGCTGATCGGCAAGGTCAAGGTACCGGAAGTCACCGCCAACTGCGTGTTCGGCGGCAACAAGCTGAATTGCCTCTACATCGCCGGCACCACGTCGCTCTACATGGTGCGGCTCATGGTCAACGGCGCCAAGACATACTGAGACTGGAGCACTGGCGGCCGTTCGACGGTTTCATCGAAGCGGGTCGCGAGCACGAACATCCCGGGAGGAAAAAATGCCATTCGTCAACATCCGCATCGTCAAGGAAGTGATATCAGCCGATCCGGCGGGCAAGAAGGCGGACATCGCCAAAAAGGTCACGGCGGCCATCATGGACGCCACCGGGCTGAGCAACGACGATGTCTGGGTGGTTTTCGAGGAGGTCAATGCGCGTGATTGGTATGTTGGGAAGACGGATGTGGAGACGCTGCGAAAGGGTTGATTTCGAAGGCATGGCGAAGCCCCTTTCCTTCGTCATCCTAGGGCGAAGCAGTCGCGAAGCGACGTCGCGGAGACCCTAGGATCCATGCCGCGACTTTCGAGCAGGGCACAACGGTGCAATACTGTCTTTGGCGGTCCGTGTAGTATCCAACGTTAGGCTGCCCTTCTTGGACCGATGCATTCTCGGCAAAGGTCGCGGCATGGATCCTAGGGTCTGCGCCGCGTCGCTTCGCTCCTTGCTTCGCCCTAGGATGACGAATGCGTGGTGGGTCGGCACTCAACGGGCGCGGATAAAGTCCGCGAAAGCATTCAGCGCATCGCGCATCGCCAGCCGGTTCGCCGGCTCCGCCAGGATGCTCTCGACCTCCGGCTGCTTCTTCCCCAACAGCACAATCTCCAGCATATCCTCGCACAACGCGAATGACATAGTGCGCATGATCTCGGCCAGTGCGGCGCGAGCGAACAGCGAGCGCGGCGAGGCGTGCACCAGCATGGCGGGCTTGGCGACGGCGGCGTCGCGCGAGACCAGCCAGTCGAGGGCGTTCTTCAGCCCGCCCGGCACGCCATGGGCATATTCCGGACAGGAGACGATCACGCCGTCGGCTCGGGTGACGGCATCGATCAGCTTGGAGGCTTCGAGCGGCGTCCGCTCGCCCTCATCATCGGGATTGAAGATGGGCAGACGGCCAAGCCCGTCATGGACGGTGACGCGGCAGCCGGACGGCGCTTCGCGGGCCAGTGCGGCGATCAGCGCCGAATTGGTGGAAGCCGCGCGCAGGCTGCCGGAAATGGCAAGGATGTTCAGCAAGGTATGGAATCGGTCCAGACGCGAATCGCGTCCGGAAACCTACCACATCGTCTTCTTGTATTCCTCGTCGAGCCAGCGGTCGGTCGCCTCGGCGGAATCGGCAACCGCCAGCTGATCGCGCATGATCTGGCCGAGCGTCGGCAGCGTCGCACGGTCGTACCAGGTTTCCGGCTTCCACAGGTCCGAGCGCATGAAGGCTTTTGCGCAGTGCATGTAGGCGGCCTTGACGCTGACCACGACGACGCTTTGCGGCTCCCTGCCGTCGACGGCGAGGCGTTCGCGCAAATTTGCGTCGACGGTGATGCGGGCATCGCCGTTGACGCGCAGCGTCTCGTTCATGCCGGGAATGAGGAAGAGCAGCCCGACAGAGGGATTGAGGAGAATGTTTTCCAACGTGTCGAGCCGGTTGTTGCCGGGCCGATCGGGAATGGCGATGGTGGTGTCGTCGAGAACGGTGGCAAAGCCCGGCTTGTCGCCCTTCGGCGTCACGTCGGCATTGCCGGCACCGTCGGACGAGCCGATCAGCACGAACGGGCTCTTGCCGATGAAGGAGCGGCAATGGCCGTCAAGTTTTTTCAGCTCCTTGCGGATAGAACCGTCGGTCGGCCGTGGCGTCTTGTAGATCGTCCTCAACTGGTCGCGCGTGGTGATGAATTCCATGTCCCTCTCCCCAGAACGGTTCATTGTTTCACGAACGCAGAACCGCTTTTTCTACTTTCCGGTTCTCTCTTCTTTGCCGGCCTTGTCCTCGAGTGAATGACGCAGGATCAGCGGCATCTGGCTGAAGGTGAACAGAAGCGTGATCGGCATGATGCCCCAGACCTTGAAAGTAACCCAGGCGTCGGTGGAAAAATTGCGCCACACCACCTCATTGACGATGGCCAGGAACAGGAAGAACAGGCCCCAGCGGAAGGTCAGTTTCCGCCAGCCTTCGGCGTCGAGGCTGAAGGCCGAATCGAAGACATAGCCAAGCAGCGACTTGCCGAAGTAGAGCCCGCCGAGCAGCACGCCGCCGAACAGCGTGTTGACGATGGTCGGCTTCATCTTGATGAAGATGTCGTCCTGCAGATAGAGCGTCAGCGCGCCGAAGATGAAGACGACGACGCCCGACACCATCGGCATGATCGGCAAGGTGCGGGTGAGCAGCCACGAGGCGATCAGGGCGATTGCCGTGGCGGCCATGAACAGCCCGGTGGCGACGAAAATCGGCCCGCCGAACTCGGCCAGAACAGGGAATTTCTGCACCAGCCATCCGCCGCGCGCATTGGCGAAGAAGAACACCATCAACGGACCCAGCTCCAGCACTAGCTTGAGCAGCGGATTGACGCCTTCCTTCTTCTGCTTCTGCGGGTCCGACGGATCGCGTTCGAGAATGGGTGCGTTCATGGAATCTCTTTCTTGCGCATGATCTGATCCAAAAAGTCTGCAACTTTTTGGGACATGCTTGTTAAGCTACTCCAGCGATCGCCCTGGCGAATTCGCTTGCCGAGAAAGGTTCGAGGTCGTCGACCTGTTCGCCGACGCCGATGAAATAGACCGGCAATTTGTGCTTCGCCGCGATCGCCACCAGAATACCGCCGCGCGCCGTGCCGTCCAGCTTGGTCATCACCAGGCCGTTGACGCCGGCGATATTGCGGAAGATCTCGACCTGGTTGAGCGCGTTCTGGCCGGTGGTGGCGTCGACCGTCTGCAGCACGGTGTGCGGTGCTTCGGGATCGAGCTTGCCAAGCACGCGGACGATCTTTTCGAGCTCGGCCATCAGTTCGGTCTTGTTCTGCAGGCGGCCGGCGGTATCGATGATCAGCACGTCTGAGCCGGCTTCCCTGGCCTTCTCGAAGGCGTCATATGCCAGCCCCGCGGCATCGGCGCCGATCTTGGACGCGATGACCGGCGATTTCGTCCGCTCGCCCCAGATCTTCAACTGTTCGATCGCCGCGGCGCGAAAGGTGTCGCCAGCGGCGAGCATCACCGACAGGCCGCCATCGGTGAGCTTGGCGGCGAGCTTGCCGATGGTGGTGGTCTTGCCGGTGCCGTTGACGCCGACCACCAGGATGACATGCGGCTTGTGCGACAGGTCGAGCTCCAGCGGCATGGCGACATGGGTCAGCACTTTTTCCACCTCGGCCGCCATGATGGCGCGGACCTCGGTGTCGGAGACGTCCTTGCCGTAGCGGCTGGCGGCCAGCGCGTCGGTAACGCGCAAGGCCGTCTCCATGCCGAGATCGGCGCGGATCAGCACATCCTCCAGGTCCTGCAGCGTCTCCTCGTCCAGCTTGCGTTTGGTGAAGACGCCGGCAATGTTGCCGGTGAGTTCCTTGGACGAACGGGCAAGCCCGTCCTTCATGCGCTGGAACCAGGAGCGCCTCGGTGCCGGTTCCGGTGCCTTCTGCGGCTCGGCCTTCTGCTCGACCTTTTTGGTGACGGTCACCTTGCCGGGGGCGGCTTTCGGCTCCGGCGCGGGTTGTGGAAGAGACTGCGGCTCGGGCGCGATTTCCGCAATGACCGGCTGCGATTCGATAGGCGCAGGCTGGCGAATGGGACGTGCGATTTCGGCGGCGGGTGCTTCGGGCGTCGGCGCTGAAACTTCTTCCTTCTCTCCGTCGCTATACGGGGAGAAGGTGCCGGCAGGCGGATGAGGGGCGGCGCTGGCGTCTGAAGACGGCTGAAGAGGGGACGGCGCCGGTGTCGGCACCTCTATCGGGGCTGGGGTCTCTGCCGGAACCTCGGCAGGCGTAGGCACTTCGACCGGGGCCGGCTCCGGCTGTTTCTCCGGGCGTGACGGGACGATCTCCGGCTCGGCCGGCGCCGGAGCAGGGACTTCTTGCGGCTGCGGTTCGGGAGCAGGCTCCGGAACGGCGGAAGGTGTTGGTATCTCCTCGGGCGCCGGCGGCTCGGCTGGCGTCTCGGGCGCTGGTTCTTCTTGTGGCTCGGGCTCCGGCAGAGGTTCCGGCTCGGAGGGAACAGCCGGCTCCGGTGCTGGCGGGATGGTTGGCTCCGGCTCGGGCACCGGTTCCTCGACAGGCGCCGGTTGCGGCGCAGGAATTACCTCCGGCTCGACTACCGGCGCCGGCGTCGTTTCCGCCTCGGGCCGCGACTCGTCGCGCTTCAAGAACTCCGGGACGGCCTGTTCGGCCGCCGGCTTCAGCGCATCGAGCGCTTCCCATCTGATCGGCGGCAGCGGGGCGGTCTCGTCGACCCGCTCCTCGACCACCTCCTTCTTGCCGAACGAAAATATCTTCTTGAAAAAACCAGCCATGCTTTGCGTTTCTCAGGCGGCGCGGGCGGCATGCGGCGCCGCGATCAGCCGGATACCATCGTGGCCTGAGATACCGGCCTCGACGATCTCACCCGGTGCGCCCGTGCCGAGTGCGGCAAGCGTAAAACCCTCGGTGCGGCCAAGGCCGTCGCGCTCGATCAGGATCGACTGACGCGTACCGGTGAGCGACGACAGATGCCTGACATAGGCAGCTTCACCGGCGGCACGCAGCCGGGCAGCGCGCTGCTTGACCACCTCGCGGCGCAGCTGCGGCATGAGCGCGGCGGGCGTGCCTTCGCGTGGGCTGAAGGGGAAGACGTGGAGATGGGTCAGGCCACACTCCTCGACAATTTTCTCCGAGTTCTCGAACATTTCGTCGGTCTCGGTCGGGAAGCCGGCGATGATGTCGGCGCCAAAGACGATACCGGGGCGCAGCTTGCGCACATCCTCGCAGAAGCGGATCGACTGATCGCGTAGGTGCCTTCGCTTCATCCGCTTCAGGATCATGTCGTCGCCCGATTGCAGCGACAGATGCAGATGCGGCATCAACCTGGGCTCGGTGGCGATGGCATCGAGCAGATCGTCGTCGGCCTCGATCGAATCGATGGAGGACAGCCGCAGGCGCTTCACGTCCGGCACCTGTTTCAGGATTGTTTTCACCAGCCTGCCGAGCTTCGGCGCGCCCGGCAGATCGGCGCCGAATGATGTCATGTCGACGCCGGTCAGAACGATCTCGGCATAGCCGTTGCCGGCGAGCCGCTTGACCTGCTCGACCACGGCGCCCATCGGCACCGAGCGCGAATTGCCGCGGCCGTAGGGAATGATGCAGAAGGTGCAGCGGTGGTCGCAGCCATTCTGCACCTGGACGAAGGCGCGTGCCCGGCCCTCGATGGCGTCGACCATGTGGCCTGCGGTCTCACGCACCGAAAAGATATCGTTGACGCGTGCCTTTTCGGTGTCGTTGACGCCGAAATCCGGCAGTGCGCGATAGGAGTTGGCCTTCAGCTTCTCTTCATTGCCGAGCACGAGATCGACCTCGTCCATGGCGGCGAATTTTTCAGGCTCGGTCTGCGCGGCGCAGCCGGTGACGATGATGCGCGCCTGCGGGTTGTCGCGGCGCGCCTTGCGGATCGCCTGCTTGGCCTGGCGCACTGCTTCGCCTGTCACGGCGCAGGTGTTGAAGATCATGGCGCCACCTTCCAGCGCGCCCAGACCGGCACTTTCAGCCTCGCGCCGCATCACCTGCGATTCATAGGTGTTGAGCCGACAGCCGAAGGTGACGACATCGATGCCCTGGGACATCGGGCTCTTGGGCAGAGCGGACATCAGGCCGCGCTTTCGGTGTCGCGGGCCCATGTCCCGTTCGACGGGTCGAAGCTGCCGGAAAATTCCCATTCGGCGGCGCCCGTCAGGACCACGTGGTCATCGTCGCGCCATTCGACATGCAGCATGCCGCCGCCGGGGGTCAACAGACTGACGCTGCGGCCGGTCCGGTTGGTGCGGGCAGCGGCCACGACGGCGGCGCAGGCGGCCGAGCCGCAGGCCTTGGTCAGTCCGGCGCCGCGCTCCCAGGTGCGGATGATCATCGTTTCGGGCGAAGTAACCTGAGCGATGGTGATGTTGGCGCGCTCGGGGAACATCGGGTGGTTCTCGAGCAGCGGGCCGAAGCGGTCGAGCTCATAGGACCAGACGTCATTGTCGACCCAGAAGATGGCGTGCGGATTGCCCATCGAGACGACCGAGGGTGAATGCAGCACCGGCGCGTCGATCGGGCCGATCTGCAGCTCGATCATCCGGGTGTCGCGGAACTCCTCGGCCAGCGGGATATCCTGCCAGCCGAAGCGCGGCGTGCCCATATCGACCGAGATCGAACCGTCGGCGTGCTCGCGCGCGTTGAGGATACCGGCAACGGTTTCGAAGGTGAAGATCTTCTGGCCGGTCTCGGCGGCGAGCGCCTGGACGACGCAGCGCATGCCATTGCCGCAGGCCTGGGCGCTGGTTCCATCGGAATTCAAGATGTCGATGAAAAAGGCGGTGCCCGGCGTCCTGGCGTCATGGATCGCCATGATCTGGTCGAAGCTGGTCGCGGCATCGGCATTCAGCGCAATCGCCGCCGCCGCCGTCACCCGGTCGGCACGGCCACGCATATCGGCAACGATGATCTCATTGCCGATGCCGTTCATCTTGGCGAAAGGGGCAGTGCTGGCCATTGCTCCGAAAAATTCCGTGTCCGTTTGGCGCTATATGGCGGAAACGGGCAGGAATTACCAGTGCGCAGCCGCTTGGTCACGGCGAAAGCGCCGGACTTACGTGACGGCGAAAATGCCCAGCACCATCAGCAGGAAAATGATCAGAACGATGCCGATAAGGATGCGCGCACCGGTGGCGGCGGCACCTGCCAGCGCCGGCATGCCGAGCAGACTCGCCGCCGCGGCGACGATCAGGAGAATGACGATCCATTTGAGCATGGCAATGCCTCGCAAACCGGCAGATTTTTCAACCACATGAAAACGCGGTTGCCGCGTTGGGGTTCCGTCGAAACCGGATCAGGGCGCTATGTGCTCCGGCACATCCCAGACCTCGCCCGGCCGCAAGGCGCGAAAACGCTCGCGTGGGATGCCTTGATCGTCGAGCGCCTCGGTCAATTTACGCGCCGGCTCGTCGATCGGTTCGTCGGTGAGTTGGAATGTGCCCCAGTGACAGCCAGCGGCATGGGCGGCATTGCATAGCGTCATGCCTTGCACCGCTTCCCAGGGATTCTGGTGCTGCGACGCCATGAACCAGCGCGGCTCATAGGCGCCGATCGGCAGGATGGCGAAGCGGAAGCCGCCATGTTTCTCGGCCATCAGCCGGTAGTTGACGCCATTGTGAAAGCCGGTATCGCCGGCGAAATAGAGCTTGCTGTCAGGCGTTTCGACGACGAAGCCGGCCCACAGCGCCATGCGCCGGTCGCGGGCGCCACGCGCCGACCAGTGATGCACCGGCTCGACATGGACGGCGGCGCCATTGCCGATCTCGACCCTGTCGCCCCAGTCATGCGCCGACAGTCGCATGCCGGGCACGGCGGCTTCGATGATGGCGTCGTTGCCGAGCGGGGTGAGCACCAGCGGGTCGTGGCCGGCCTTCAGCCGCTTCAACGTGGCGAGGTCGAGATGGTCATAGTGGTTGTGGCTGACCAGAACGAGGTCGATCGGCGGCAGGTCGGCAAAGGCGATGCCTGGCGCATTGATGCGTTTTGGTCCGGCGAAGGAAAGCGGTGACGCGCGCAGCGACCACACCGGATCGGTAAGAATGTTCAGACCGGCCGTCTGGACCAGCAAGGTGGAATGACCAACCATGGTCACTTCCAGCGCGGCGCCCTCGACCCGAGCCGTCGGTTTCGCCTGCGGAAAGGGGCTTGCATCGCTCGCCGGCCATTTCGAGCGCTGGCCATTCAACTGCCATTTCAGCAGGTCGGCGAAACGGCCGGGTGGCTGGCCGTCGGGATTGAAGAACAATGCGCCGTCGAAATGGTCGCTGGGCGGGCCGCTGTAATAGCGATTGGCGGCAGTCTTTCTCGCGGCCAATTTGCGGCTCCAGCAGGGTTTCGTTTTCCAGACATAGGCGCTAAGGCGGTTCGCGCAAGCGTCCACCGACGAAGTGTTGACCGGAATTCCCAAGCGACGCGCGACAAGCGGTCAGCCGTCCCCATTGCGATAAAATTGCAACACTTCTGGCTGCAAACTGTATTTTAACCATATCGGGTTGAAATTTCGCCACCTTCTCCATCTTGGTGGGGGTGAGATTGTGCGGACGGCTTCCCCCCAGCCGGATCCGACGGAGGTTGGAATGACTTTTTCGAAAACCGGTCTGGTGGCCGTATCGCTGGCGGCGCTCGTTGCGGGCGGCTGTTCGACCTCACGTTTTTCCTCGATGGATGACCAGCAGCCGGCACCGCTGGAGGCCGCGCCCGCCGGCAAGGTGACGGCGAACCAATTGCCGCCGCCGGCATCGCCGGGCACCACCGACCCGTCGCAATTCCCGACCGCTCCGGCGAACACGCAGGTCGCCGCGCTGCCTTCGGACGGCTCGGCGCCGGCCGGCGCTTCGGACGTGACCGCCGCCAGCGTCGCCGGTGTCTGGAATGCCAGCGTTGCGGGCCAGAGCTGCAAGGTGGCGACACCGCAGACCAAATTCGGCGCCGGATTCCGCGCCGGTCCGCTGCATTGCCCGGCGCCGATGGACGGCATCAAGTCGTGGAACGTCGCCGGCAAACAGCTGACGCTCTATGACGAGAGCGGCGGTGCGCTGGCGCGGCTCTATTCCTCGGGCGGCTCGAAATTCGACGGCCAGACTTCCAACGGCCAGCCGATTTCACTTACGAGATAGTTTTGTTTTACGCAATTCCGGTTCCCGGAATCGCTCCAGAACGACGTGACCGATGCATCTGCGTGACGGCCTCCAGACCCATGCGACCGTCAGGCAGCGCTACGACCATCTGGTGGAAACCGGTACGATCGACCGCGATCCGGCGCAGGAACGGATCGTTGCGGCGCTCGACCGGCTGACCGATGAGATCTCGGCCAAGCGGCTGGCGCATAAGTCGAGCGCGCTGGGCTGGCTGTTCGCCCGCAAGCGCGAGACGCATGAGGCCGTCAAAGGCCTCTACATCCATGGCGGCGTCGGACGCGGCAAGACCATGCTGATGGACATGTTCTTCGACTTGCTGCCGGTGCGGCGCAAGCGCCGCGTCCACTTCAACGACTTCATGGCCGACGTGCAGGACCGTATCCAGAAGCACCGGCAGGCGCGCAAGAATGGCGACGTCAGGGAAGACGATCCGATCCCGCCGGTGGCCAAGGCCCTTGCCGAGCAAGCCTGGGTGCTGTGCTTCGACGAGTTCTCGGTTACCGACATTGCCGACGCGATGATCCTGTCCAGGTTGTTTTCGGCGCTGTTTGCCAGCGGCGTGGTGCTGGTCGCCACCTCGAATGTGGCGCCGGAAAACCTCTACCGCGACGGGCTGAACCGCCAGCTTTTCCTGCCCTTCATCGGCATACTGGAGCGGCACACACAGGTGCTGGCGCTCGATGCCGACAAGGACTACCGGCTGGACAAGCTCGCCCGGACACCGGTCTATGTCACGCCGGCCGACGCGGCGGCGGACCAGCTACTCGACGAGGTCTGGCAAGCCATGACGCGGGGCGCGCCGACCGCCGAGACATCGATTGCCCTCAAAGGGCGGCAGGTGATCGTGCCGCGTGCGGCGGGCGATGCGGCGCGGTTCTCCTTCGCCGATCTCTGCGAGAAGCCGCTTGGCGCGCGTGATTTCCTGGCGATCGCCGGGCGCTTCTCAACCATTTTCATCGACCACGTCCCGGTGCTCGGCGAAGGCAAGCGCAACGAGGCCAAGCGCTTCATCCTGCTGATCGACACGCTCTACGACCATCGTATGCGGCTGGTGGCGAGCGCCGAAGCGCCGCCGCAAGCACTTTATGCAGCCAAGCGCGGCGTCGAAGTCTTCGAGTTCGAGCGCACCGCATCGCGGCTGATCGAGATGCAAAGCCGCGACTGGCTGGAGGATTGGGCGGAGCGGCAGAAAGGAAAGCCGGCGGTGTCGGAAGCGTCGCAGGCGCAGGCCTAAAGAAAGCAATTGGCAGCTTAGGCGCCCCGCTCATTCCTGCTTCGTTGAAGATTGGCGAAATCGCGTGGCAATCGATCTCCCCCCTCGAGGGGGGAGATGGCCGGCAGGCCAGAGGGGGTTGGTTCGACCGGGCGCGGCACAGATGGCGCCAGCGCTTCACGCGCGGCGACCCCCTCTGTCGCCTTCGGTGACATCTCCCCCCTTGCGGGCAGGGCTATCGCACATGGATTCTTGCGAAGAAGAACCCCCACCCTAACCCTCCCCACAAGGGGGGGGACGCTGCCGCGTGCCTTTAATTCTTCTTGGCGCCGAAAAGACAGGCGATGCTCCTGGGCCAGCGCCAACGGAAGTCTCCCTCTCCCTTGTGGGGAGGGGTTAGGCGTGGGGGTCCGTGCCGGGCAGACATCTCAGGAATTCCATATGCGATAGCCCTGCCCTCAAGGGGGAGATTTGGCGACCACCATCACAAGGGCGTCATCGCCTGCATCCAGCCTTACGATTTCCATCTTCGTCGGCCATTTCTTCCCAAGTCGGCTTACAAACTTTGACGTTTACGTAAATCCCAAATGATCTAACCGATTGAAAATACTGACACCAAAATAATCGTTTGAATTTTTTGCGTGCCGGGGCTATTGGGTGCGGCGAAAATTCGCGGTTCCCCGCAGCATTCCGGCCTCTTCTTCGACGCCGCCATCAAATCACCAGAGATTTGAGACGTCGTCACCGACAAAGGGAAAACATCCTCACATGGCACGCAACAAGATAGCGCTTATCGGCTCTGGCATGATCGGCGGCACGCTCGCTCACATGATCGGCCTCAAGGACCTCGGCGACGTGGTGCTGTTCGATATTGCCGAAGGTATCCCGCAGGGCAAGGGGCTCGATATCGCGCAGTCGTCGCCTGTCGATGGCTTCGACTCCAGGCTCACCGGCATCAACGACTATGCCGGCATCGAAGGGGCCGACGTCTGCATCGTCACCGCCGGCGTGCCGCGCAAGCCCGGCATGAGCCGCGACGACCTTTTGGGCATCAACCTCAAGGTCATGGAACAGGTCGGCGCCGGGCTGAAGAAGTACGCGCCGAAGGCCTTCGTCATCTGCATCACAAACCCGCTCGACGCCATGGTCTGGGCGCTGCAGAAGTTCTCAGGCCTGCCCAACAGCCATGTCGTCGGCATGGCCGGCGTGCTTGACAGCGCGCGCTTCCGCTATTTCCTGGCAGAGGAATTCAAGGTCTCGGTCGAGGACGTCACCGCCTTCGTGCTCGGCGGCCACGGCGATTCCATGGTGCCGATGATCCGCTATTCGACGGTATCGGGCATTCCGCTGCCCGACCTCATCAAGATGGGCTGGACCTCGAAGGAGAAGCTCGACCAGATCGTGCAGCGCACCCGCGACGGCGGCGCCGAGATCGTCGGCCTGCTCAAGACCGGTTCGGCCTATTACGCGCCGGCCGCTTCGGCGATCTCGATGGCCGAAGCCTATCTCAAGGACAAGAAGCGCGTGCTGCCCTGCGCGGCGTATCTCTCCGGCCAGTATGGCGTCAAGAACACCTATGTCGGCGTTCCCGTGGTGATCGGCGCCGGCGGCGTCGAGCGCATCATCGAGATCGAACTCAACAAGAGCGAGCAGAAGATGTTCGACTCCTCTGTGGCGACGGTGCAGGGCCTGACCGAGGCCTGCGTCAAGATCGCGCCGCAACTCGCCTCCAAATGAATCTCCAGTAAGTGAACCCCCAGTCGATCCGGAGACCATCCAGATGAACATCCATGAGTATCAGGGCAAGGCGCTGCTGAAGAGCTTTGGCGCGCCGGTGGCCGAAGGCGTGCCGGTGTTCAAGGCGAGCGAAGCGGAAGCCGCCGCCAAGGCGCTGCCGGGCCCGCTCTATGTGGTGAAGAGCCAGATCCATGCCGGCGGACGCGGCAAGGGCAAATTCAGCGAGCTCGGCCCGGACGCCAAGGGCGGCGTGCGGCTGGCGAAATCGGTGGCCGACGTCATCGCCAACGCCAACGAGATGCTGGGCAACACGCTGGTGACCAAGCAGACCGGTCCGGCCGGCAAGCAGGTCAACCGCCTCTACATCGAAGACGGCGCCGACATCGAGCGCGAGCTCTATCTGTCGATCCTGGTCGACCGTTCGGTCGGCCGCATCGCCTTCGTCGTCTCGACCGAGGGCGGCATGGACATCGAAGCGGTCGCCCATGACACGCCCGAAAAGATCATCACCGTCGCCATCGATCCGGAAAAAGGCGTCACGGCAGCCGACCTGAAGGCGCTCAACGGCGCGCTCAAGCTCGACGGCGATGCGGCCAAGGACGGCGATACGCTGTTCCCGATCCTCTACAAGGCCTTCGTCGAGAAGGACATGAGCCTGCTCGAGGTCAACCCGCTGATCGTCATGAAGAACGGCCGGCTGCGCGTGCTCGACGCGAAAGTGTCGTTCGACAACAACGCGCTGTTCCGCCACCCCGACGTGCTCGAACTGCGCGACACAACCGAAGAGGACGAAAAGGAAATCGAGGCGTCGAAATACGACCTCGCCTATGTCGCGCTCGACGGCAATATCGGCTGCATGGTCAACGGCGCCGGCCTCGCCATGGCGACGATGGACATCATCAAGCTCTATGGCGCCGAGCCGGCCAACTTCCTCGATGTCGGCGGTGGCGCGTCCAAGGAGAAGGTGACGGCGGCGTTCAAGATCATCACCAGGGATCCGGCGGTCAAGGGTATCCTGATCAACATCTTCGGCGGCATCATGAAGTGCGACATCATTGCCGAGGGCGTCATTGCCGCGGTCAAGGAAGTCGGGCTGGAAGTGCCGCTGGTGGTGCGCCTGGAAGGCACCAATGCCGAGCTCGGCAAGAAGATCATCAACGACAGCGGCCTCAACGTGGTGTCGGCCGATGATCTCGACGACGCAGCCAAGAAGATCGTGGCGGCGGTGAAGGGCTGAGCGGATGCCTCCGCGCAAGATAAACCTCGTCGAGGCGGCGGATCGGACCATCACCAAGGTCTTCGATCCGCATATCGCCGGCGACGTCAACGACAGCCAGGCGAAGGTCGCCAAGTTCGGCGAGATGTTCGACTGGCATGCGCATGACAATGAGGACGAAGCCTTCCTCGTGCTGCGCGGGCGTATCGCCATCGATTTCCGCGACGGTCCGGTCGAGCTCGGCGAGGGCGATTTCATCGTCGTACCGCGCGGCGTCGAACACCGGCCGCGCTCGCTGACCGCGGAACCCGTGGTGCTGATGTTCGAGCCGGCAACGACGCTCAACACCGGCAATGCCAAAAGCGACCTCACCGTCGCCGACCTGAAGCGGCTGTAACGAACTTGCGGCTGCCACACAGTTACACATATACTGTGTGAAGTAGGCGCAGGAGAAAAGAGAAATGAAGAACATCACTCTGGCAGTCGAAGACGAGGTCTTGGAGCAGGTCAAGCTGACGGCCGCCGAACAGCGAACGACCGTCAACGCCATGGTGCGGGAGTTTTTCTCGGCAGTGGCCGCCAAGCGGTACGCCAAGGACGAGGCACGGCAGGCCCTTCTGCGGCTCGCCCGCGAGGCGGCAGGCGACATGGGTGGCAAGAAATGGAACCGGGAAGCTCTCTATGATCGCTGACTGCTTCCTCGACACGAACATTCTCGTCTATGCCGCCATCGGACACAAGGCCGAGCGCGCGAAGTATGAGCGCGCCGTGGAGTTGATCGCCAAGGAAGACTATTCGACCTCCGCACAGGTGCTGCAGGAGTTCTATGTCAACGTGACCAAGCGAGCTGAGGTCACACTGGCGCCGGCGAAGGCGGCCGAATGGGTCGCCGCGATCTCCATGAAGCCCTGCCAGGATCTGGATAGCGCCGTTGTAATGCGGGGCATCGCGAACGCGCAACGCTACCAGATTTCATATTGGGATGGCGCCATCATCGCCGCCGCCGAGCGCCTTGGCGTCAAGATACTCTACACCGAAGACCTCAACCACGGGCAGTCTTATGGCTCCGTGGTCGCCATGAATCCCTTCCGCAATCACTGATCAGGTCGCAAAAAATGTCCATTCTCGTCGACAAGAACACCAAGGTGCTGGTGCAGGGCCTGACCGGCAAGACCGGCACGTTCCACACCGAACAGGCGCTGGCTTATCACGGCACGAAAATGATCGGCGGCATCCACCCGAAGAAGGGTGGCGAGACGTGGACCGGCGCGAAGGGCGAGAGCCTGCCGATCTTCGCCACCGTCGCCGAGGGCCGGGAAAAGACCGGCGCCAACGCCTCCGTCGTCTATGTGCCGCCGGCGGGTGCCGCCGAGGCCATCCTGGAAGCGATTGAGGCCGAGATCCCGCTGATCATCTGCATCACCGAAGGTATCCCGGTGATGGACATGATCAAGGTCAAGGCGCGGCTCGACCGCTCGACGTCGCGGCTGATCGGGCCGAACTGCCCGGGCGTGCTGACGCCCAACGAATGCAAGATCGGCATCATGCCCGGAAACATCTTCCGCAAGGGCTCGGTCGGCGTTGTTTCGCGGTCGGGAACGCTTACCTATGAGGCAGTGTTCCAGACCACCAATGTCGGCCTCGGCCAGACCACCGCCGTTGGCATTGGCGGCGACCCCGTCAAGGGCACCGAATTCATCGACGTGCTCGAAATGTTCCTCGCCGATGACGAGACCAAGTCGATCATCATGATCGGCGAGATCGGCGGTTCCGCCGAGGAAGACGCCGCGCAGTTCCTCAAGGACGAAGCCAAGCGTGGCCGAAGCAAGCCGATGGCCGGTTTCATCGCCGGGCGCACGGCGCCGGCCGGCCGCACCATGGGCCATGCGGGCGCGGTCATCTCCGGCGGCAAGGGCGGGGCGGAAGACAAGATCGCGGCGATGGAATCGGCTGGGATAAAAGTATCGCCCTCGCCGGCGCGGCTAGGCACGACGCTGGTCGAGGCGATCAAGGGTTAAGGCAGTAAGGGAGTAGGGCAGTATGGCAGTAGGGGAATAGGAAGAACGGGACGAGCGGCGGCAACCGCCTGCTTTCCCTACTGCCTTACTCCCCTACTGCCCTACTCCCCTCCAAAAACAGGAGACGGAGCCAGGCTCCGCGGACAAAAATGGCAAGACAAGATCAGGCCAACGACCAATTTTCGCTCACCTCATTCCTCTATGGCGGCAACGCCGATTACATCGACGCGCTCTACGCCGCCTATGAGGACGATCCAGCTTCGGTCAATCCCGAATGGCAGGAGTTCTTCGCCGGGCTGAAGGACGATTCCGGCGATGTGCGCAGGAACGCCAAGGGCGCCTCATGGGCCAAGCCCTCCTGGCCGCTGCAGGCGAATGGCGAACTGGTGTCGGCGCTCGACGGCAATTGGGGCATCCTCGAGAAGACGATCGAAAAGAAGGTCAAGGACAAGGCGGTCACCAACGGCGTCGTCCTGTCCGATGCCGACGTGCACCAGGCGACGCGCGATTCGGTGCGCGCCATCATGATGATCCGCGCCTACCGCATGCGCGGCCATCTGCACGCCAATCTCGATCCGCTCGGCATCGCCAAGCCGCTCGAGGATTACAACGAGCTGTCGCCGGAGAACTATGGCTTCACCGAAGCCGACTATGACCGGCCGATCTTCCTCGACAATGTGCTCGGGCTTGAATTCGGCACCATCCGGCAGATGCTGGAAATCCTGACCCGAACCTATTGCTCGACGCTCGGCGTCGAGTTCATGCATATTTCGGACCCCGAGGAAAAGGCCTGGATCCAGGCCCGCATCGAGGGCGCCGACAAGGAGATCACCTTCACCGCCACCGGCAAGAAGGCGATCCTGCAGAAGCTGGTCGAGGCCGAAGGCTTCGAGCAGTTCATCGACGTCAAGTACAAGGGCACCAAGCGCTTCGGCCTCGATGGCAGTGAAGCGCTGATCCCGGCGCTGGAGCAGATCGTCAAGCGCGGCGGCCAGCTCGGCATGAAGGAGATCGTGCTCGGCATGGCGCATCGCGGCCGGCTGAACGTGCTCTCCCAGGTGATGGCCAAGCCGCACCGCGCCATCTTCCACGAGTTCAAGGGCGGCTCGGCCGCACCCGACGAGGTCGAGGGCTCGGGCGACGTCAAGTACCATCTCGGCGCCTCGTCGGACCGCGAGTTCGACGGCAACAAGGTGCATCTGTCCCTGACTGCCAATCCCTCGCATCTGGAAATCGTCGATCCGGTGGTGATGGGCAAGGCGCGCGCCAAGCAGGATTACCTGTTCGGCCGCAGCCGCGAGGAGATCGTGCCGCTGGAAGAGCGCGCCAAGGTGCTGCCGCTCTTGCTGCATGGCGATGCCGCCTTCGCCGGTCAGGGCGTGATCGCCGAGATCCTCGGCCTGTCCGGCCTGCGCGGCCACCGCGTCGCCGGCACGCTGCACTTCATCATCAACAACCAGATCGGTTTCACCACCAACCCGCGCTTCTCGCGCTCGTCGCCCTATCCATCAGACGTGGCCAAGATGATCGAGGCGCCGATCTTCCACGTCAATGGCGACGACCCGGAAGCCGTGGTGCACGCCACCAAGGTGGCGATCGAATTCCGCATGAAGTTCTTCAAGCCTGTTGTGGTCGATATGTTCTGCTATCGCCGCTTCGGCCACAATGAGGGCGACGAGCCGGCCTTCACCCAGCCGATCATGTATCGCAACATCCGCACCCACAAGACGACGGTCCAGATCTATGGCGACCGGCTGATCGCCGAGGGCCATATTAGCCAGGCCGAGCTCGACCAGCTCAAGGCCGACTGGCGGGCGCATCTGGAATCGGAATGGGAAGTCGGCCAGCACTACAAGCCCAACAAGGCCGATTGGCTGGACGGCGCCTGGTCGGGCCTGCGCACCGCCGACAACCAGGACGAACAGCGGCGCGGCAAGACCGCCGTGCCGGTGAAGACGCTGAAGGAAATCGGCAAGAAGCTGACCGAGGTGCCGAAGGATTTCGAGGCGCACAAGACGATCATCCGCTTCCTCGAAAACCGACGTCAGGCGATCGAGTCGGGCGAAGGCATCGACTGGTCGACGGCCGAGGCGCTGGCCTTCGGCGCCATCCTGCTCGACGGCAATCCAATCCGCCTGTCGGGGCAGGATTCCGAACGCGGCACCTTCTCGCAGCGCCATTCCGTGCTCTACGACCAGCGCGACGAGACCCGCTACATCCCGCTCAACAATCTGTCGGCGGCTCAAGCCGGCTACGAAGTCATCAACTCGATGCTGTCGGAAGAGGCGGTGCTGGGCTTCGAATATGGCTACAGCCTGGCCGAGCCGAAGGCGCTGACCTTGTGGGAAGCGCAGTTCGGCGACTTCGCCAACGGTGCCCAGGTGGTGTTCGACCAGTTCATCTCCAGCGGAGAGCGCAAGTGGCTCAGAATGTCGGGCCTCGTCTGCCTGTTGCCGCATGGCTATGAAGGCCAGGGTCCGGAACACTCTTCGGCCCGGCTCGAACGCTTCCTGCAGCTTTGCGCCGAAGACAACATGCAAGTGGCCAACTGCACGACGCCGGCCAACTACTTCCACATATTGCGCCGGCAGCTGAAGCGCGACTTCCGCAAGCCGCTGATCCTGATGACGCCGAAATCGCTGCTGCGCCACAAGCGGGCGGTGTCGACGCTGCCGGAAATTTCGGGCGAAAGCTCGTTCCACCGGCTGCTTTGGGACGACGCGCAACTGCTTTCCGGGCAGGCGATCAAGCTCACCAAGGATTCGAAGATCCGCCGCGTCGTGCTGTGCTCGGGCAAGGTCTATTACGACCTCTATGAGGAGCGCGAGAAGCGCGGCATCAACGACATCTATCTGCTGCGCGTCGAACAGCTCTATCCGTTCCCGGCCAAGGCGCTGATTACGGAACTGTCGCGTTTCCGCAATGCCGAGATGGTCTGGTGCCAGGAGGAGCCCAAGAACATGGGCGCCTGGTCGTTCATCGACCCGTATCTGGAATGGGTGCTGGCGCATATCGACGCCAAGCATCAGCGGGTGCGCTACACCGGCCGTCCTGCCGCCGCCTCGCCGGCGACCGGACTGATGTCAAAGCATCTCGCCCAGCTCGCCGCCTTGCTCGAAGACGCGCTTGGTGAATAGAGAATATCTGGGCGAACAACAGAACCGAAAGAAAACGGACAGGCACAATGGCTACCGAAATCCGCGTTCCCACTCTCGGCGAATCCGTCACTGAAGCGACCGTCGGCAAATGGTTCAAGAAGGTTGGCGATACAATCGCCGCCGATGAACCGCTGGTCGAGCTCGAGACCGACAAGGTGACGGTGGAGGTGCCTGCCGCCGCCGCCGGCACTCTGGGTGAGATCACCGTCAAGGAAGGTGAGACGGTCGGTGTCGGCGCGCTGCTGGGTTCGATTTCGGCAGGCGGCGCGGCCGCCGCGCCGGCAACCAAGCCGCAGGCGGTGTCGCAGGCCTCGTCGCCGGATGCGGCATCGACCGGCAAGCAGGCCGCGGCCGAGACCGCCAAGATCGCCGGCGACGCCGGCCCGGTCGAGCCGCGCACCATGCCACCGGCACCGGCCGCGGCGAAACTGATCGCCGAAAGCAATCTCTCGGTCGACCAGATCTCCGGTTCGGGAAAGCGTGGCCAGGTGCTGAAAGGCGACGTGCTCGACGCCATCTCCAAAGGCGCGCCGTCACAGCCGGCAGAGACGCCGAAGGCGGCACCTGCACCGGTTGCCGTGCGCGCGCCATCCTCCGGCGACGACGCCTCGCGCGAGGAGCGCGTGCGCATGACCAAGCTGCGCCAGACCATCGCGCGCCGCCTCAAGGAAGCGCAGTCGACCGCCGCCATGCTGACCACCTTCAACGAGGTCGACATGTCAGCGGTGATGGCGCTGCGCACCAAATACAAGGACGTGTTCGAGAAGAAGCACGGCGTGAAGCTCGGCTTCATGGGCTTCTTCACCAAGGCGGTGACCCACGCGCTGAAGGAAATCCCTTCGGTCAATGCCGAGATCGACGGCACCGACATCATCTTCAAGAACTATGCCCATATCGGCGTCGCCGTCGGCACCGAAAAGGGCCTCGTCGTCCCGGTCGTGCGCAATGCCGACCAGATGTCGATCGCCGAGATCGAGAAGGACATCGGCCGGCTGGGCATCGCCGCGCGCGACGGCAAGCTGTCGGTCGCCGATATGCAGGGCGGCACGTTCACGATTTCCAATGGTGGCGTTTACGGGTCGCTGATGTCGACGCCGATCCTCAACGCGCCGCAGTCGGGCATTCTTGGCATGCACAAGATCCAGGAGCGGCCTGTCGTGGTCGGCGGCCAGATCGTGATCCGGCCGATGATGTATCTGGCGCTCAGCTACGATCACCGCATCGTCGACGGCAAGGAAGCGGTGACCTTCCTCGTGCGCGTCAAGGAAAGCCTGGAAGATCCGGAACGGCTGGTACTCGATCTCTAGGGTCTGGTGCTGATCCGGCTGTTGGCATGCGTGCCGGAGGAAGGGATGCGCGGCAGAATGACGACCCGTTCCCTTAGCCTTTCCAAGGTGCTTCCGATCGCATCGATCGCGGCCGGCATGGTGCTGGCCGCCGCAAGTGCCCGCGCCGCATGTCCGATCGAGCTAGCCGTCTATGGCGACGCGCAGGGCGGCGCAGAGATCGATTTTACCCCGACCGGCACCTCGGCGACCGTCACCAACTCGTTCCGGATGATCCTCGACAACAATGTGGTGCTCAACGGCATCGTTATGTGGAACGAAGGCGTGTCGCGGCCGAACGGCGCGCTGATGTACAAATGCCCCGAAGGCGACGTCACCGGCGAGGAGCTTGCTGCCTGCACGCCCTGGCATGGCGTCATCTACACGTCGGATGACAAGGGCAACATCGGACTGCTGCCGGCCGAAGGGGTCGAAGCGCCGAAGACGCTGATCCTGCCGGACCTCGGGCCGGCGTTGCGCCAATCCTCGGCCTTTGGCGGCAGCGGGTTTTCGAAAGTGCCGTGGGATGTGTTTGTCTTGAAGGGATGCCAGGAATGAGCGAGGCGAAAAAGGCGCTGCTGGTCACCGGCGGCAGCCGCGGCATTGGCGCCGCGGTCTGCCGGCTAGGATCGAAAGCCGGCTACCGCGTGGCGGTCAACTATGCCTCGAACCAGGCTGCCGCTGACGCAGTGGTCGCCGAGATCAAGGCCGGCGGCGGCGAGGCCTTAGCCGTCAAGGGCGATGTCGGCAGCGAGGCCGATATCGTGGCCATGTTCGAGGCCGTCGACCGCGCCTATGGCCGGCTCGATGCCTTCGTCAACAATGCCGGCATCGTCGACGTCAAGGCCCGTGTCGACGAGATGGACGTCGCGCGGCTGGAGCGCATGATGCGCATCAATGTCGTCGGCTCGTTCCTGTGTGCCCGCGAAGCGGTAAAGCGCATGTCGACCCGTCATGGGGGGGCGGGCGGATCGATCGTCAACATCTCGTCGGCGGCAGCGACATTGGGCTCGCCGGGCGAATTTGTCGACTATGCCGCCTCCAAGGGTGCCATCGACACGTTCACCGTCGGGCTCGCCCGTGAGGTCGCACTGGAAGGCATTCGCGTCAATGCGGTGCGGCCCGGCCTCATCGATACCGAGATCCATGCCTCCGGCGGGCAGCCGGACAGGATAGAGCGGTTCCGCGACCTGCTGCCGATGAAAAGAGCCGGCACGGCTGATGAAGTCGCGGGCGCGGTTCTCTATCTTCTATCCGACGCCGCGTCCTATACGACGGGCGCGATCCTGAATGTAAGCGGCGGCCGCTGAGCGCCAAGCAAAGGGAAACAAACATGGCTTATGACGTCGTTATCATCGGATCGGGACCGGGCGGCTATGTCTGCGCCATCAAGGCGGCGCAGCTCGGGCTCAGCGTTGCGGTGGTCGAGAAGAACGCGACCTTCGGCGGCACCTGCCTCAACATCGGCTGTATTCCGTCGAAGGCGCTGCTCCATGCCTCCGAGATGTTCGCCGAAGCCGGCCATTCCTTCGACGCGCTCGGTATCGAGATACCAGCGCCGAAATTGAACCTGACGAAGATGATGGCGCACAAGGATGCGACGGTGTCGTCGAACGTCAACGGCGTCGCCTTCCTGTTCAAGAAGAACAAGATCGACAGCTTTCGCGGCACCGGCAAGGTGGTCGCCGCCGGCAAGGTCTCGGTCACCTCCGAGGACGGTAGAGTCGAGGAGATCGAGACCAAGAACATCGTCATCGCCACCGGATCGGATGTCGCCGGCATTCCCGGCGTCAAGGTCGACATCGACGAGAAGGTGATCGTGTCGTCGACCGGCGCGCTGTCGCTGGAGAAGGTGCCCGGCCATCTGGTGGTGGTCGGCGGCGGCGTCATCGGGCTCGAGCTCGGCTCGGTGTGGGCGCGGCTCGGCGCCAAGGTCACCGTGGTCGAATTCCTCGACACCATCCTGGGCGGCATGGACGGCGAGGTCTCCAAGCAGTTCCAGCGGCTGCTATCCAAACAGGGTTTCGAGTTCAAGCTCGGCGCCAAGGTCACCGGCGTCGCCAAGGCCAAGAAGGGTGCCACGGTCACCTTCGAGCCGGTCAAGGGCGGCGCCGCCGAGACGATCGAGGCCGATGCCGTGCTGATCGCCACCGGGCGCCGGGCCTATGCCGACAGTCTCGGGCTCGGGGAAGCCGGCGTCGAGGTCGACGAGCGCGGTCGCGTCAAGACCGATGGCCATCTCAAGACCAATGTCCCGGGCATCTATGCCATCGGCGATGTTATCGCCGGGCCGATGCTGGCGCACAAGGCCGAGGACGAGGGCGTGGCGGTAGCGGAAACCATTGCCGGCCAGGCCGGCCACGTGAACTATGACGTCATTCCGAGCGTCGTCTACACCAGCCCGGAAATCGCCTCGGTCGGCAAGACCGAGGAAGAGTTGAAGAAGGCCGGCATCGACTACAAGGTCGGAAAGTTCCCGTTCAGCGCCAATGGGCGGGCGCGCGCCATGCTGCACACCGACGGTTTTGTGAAGATCCTCGCCGACAAGCAAAGCGACCGCGTGCTCGGCGTGCATATCGTCGGCTTCGGCGCCGGCGAGATGATCCACGAGGCGGCGGTGCTGATGGAGTTCGGCGGCTCGTCGGAGGATCTCGCCCGCACCTGCCATGCGCATCCGACGATGTCGGAGGCGATCAAGGAGGCGGCGCTGGCCACGTTCTTCAAGCCCATCCACATCTAAAAGGCCAATGCTTCGTCATACTCGGGGTTAGCCCGAGGGTGACGAAGCACGGTGCCACCACTAACCAAAACGGCCCGCTTTTCAGCGGGCCGTTCGTATTTGATATCGAACCGATCAGTTGGCCGGTGCGGCAGGAGCCGGCGCTGGAGCCGGTGCTGGGGCCGGGGCCGGTTCTGCAGGTGCCGGGGCTGGGGCCGGTTCTGCAGGGGCCGGAGCAGGTGCAGGTGCAGGCGCCGGTTCGGCTGGCTTCATCGGTTCTGCCGGTGCGGGCGCGGGGGCCGGTGTGCTGGCCGCCGGCGGCTCGGCTGGTGCCGGGTGCTCACCACTTCTTCCGAAAACATAATACGCGACAACCGCCAGAATAACGACGACCAGCGCAATCAGCCAGCCACTACCGCCGCCACCGCTCTGTTTGATGGTGGTGTTGGTGGTGTTGGGATTGAACGGATCGTTTGGATTCGGTGCGTTCGCCATAAAAGTGTCCTCCGTGGATGAAAAATATCAATCAACACCATTCAACGCGCAATCATTGAACTGGTTTCACGCTAGGGTTGGAAAACGCCAAAAACAAGGACAATCCTGCCTTTCCGCAGCCTGAACGGCGTCGTTTCGCCCCGCAGCGCGCCAAGTTTGCGTCTGTTAAGCTCGAATCAGAGGATTTTGCCGTGACAAATCCGTTAGCGCAGGTTGTCCCGAATCACTGCGATGCTCTCGCCGGAGCCCAGTTCGCCGACCGCTATGTGCTGGTCACTGAAGGTCTTTCTTTAACCGCACTCGGCGCGGCGGAACGCGCCTTGGGGCGAACACCGCCCTGGATCGGCAGGCTCATGGCGCTGCGCAACCTTGCCGTCAGGCCGTTCCGGCTGAAGACGGGCCTGGAAGCTGCGGTGTTGCCGTCGGGCCGGATCGGGATATTTCCGCTCATCAGCCAGTTTCCCGGCAAGGTTGTGCTTGGCCTCGACGACCGACATCTCGATTTCCGGGTCCTGGTCGAAGTCAGGGATCTCGGCATGGGCCGGCAGGAAGTGGCCGCGACGACGATCGTCAAGACGCACAATTGGCTCGGGCGCGCCTATCTCGCGATCATCATGCCGTTCCACCGGATCGTCGTTCCGGCGATGCTGGCCCAGATCAGATAAGGTTACAGGCCTACAGGCGTGACGGTGTAACCGGCCTTGCGGAAATCCTCGACGAGGCCTTCGGGACCGGGAAGGTGGAGGGCGCCGACCGCCATGAAGACGTTGCCCCTGGCAAGGATCGGTTCGGCATGCTCGACCATCACCTTGTTGCGGCTGGTGATCATGGTTTCCTCGAACGCCGCATAGCCCGCGGGGTCGTCCGTGCCATCCGGCATGGCCACGCGAAACAGCGGCCAGAACATGCCGGTGTCGCCGCGCTGGTAGAGCACGATCATGGTTTCGTTGATGTCGTTGATCTTATCGCCGAGCTTCAGCGTGTCGACGAGACCCTTCATGTGAAACGCCAGCGGCAGCGAGGCCATGGCCCGCAGCTGGCTTTCAGCCGTCTCCAATCCTTCCACCGGCTTGCCGGAAGCCTTCGCACCTTGGGCCAGCCTGACATCGAGCACCGGGGCGCCGCCTGACTGGCGGGCCAGCTCGCAGGCCGGCAGTGCCATCATGGCCGAGAGCATCCACGGCTTCATCTTGGCAACCGTTGCCGGAGGAATGCCGCGTGCGTCGAGCGCGGCGTTCATGGCCGCCGCATCGTCGGGCGACAGCAGCGACGCCAGCGTCGTCGAATCAGTGAACATCATCAGGTCCGGCTCCTTGAGCATCGCGACCATCATCTTCTGTTTGTCGAGCACGTCGGTGGTTTCGATGACAATGGTGCCGGCGGCGTCATAGGCTTTCTGCGCGTCGGGAGGCAGCGTGGTGACGCGCGGGTCGGTCATATGCATGGTGCCGAACAGGAAGGACGGCTTCTCGCCGGGCTTTTCCAGCTTCCACAACAGGCCCTTACCGTTCGGTGTCGCTGCGGCTTCCGCTTCGATCTTGCGGTAGGTCGCCGGATCGTTCTTCTGCAAGGCCGACAGCATGTCGGCGCCGGTGCAGGTCGGGATTCCGGCATGCGCCTTGCCGGCCGCGAACAGCAGCACGGCGAGGAACGACAGGAAGAACAAAACATTGAGCGCGACGAGCAGCTTCAGCGACACGGAAGCTGCACGGTCGGCGATGGCGATGACGCGTTTCATGGTTCTGTCTTCATGTTTGACCATGATCTTTTCCGAAAACCGGGTCCCACTTTTCGGGATCATGGTCAGTTCTAGAACCGAAAAAGCGGCAAAACGGTTAATTGGTACTGCGAAATTGAAGGGTTCATGCCCGTGGATGGGCTGATTCGTAAATCTCGAGCAGCCTCGCGGTGTCGACGCCGGTGTAGATCTGCGTCGTCGACAGGCTGGCGTGGCCGAGCAGTTCCTGGATGGTGCGCAAATCGCCGCCGCTGCCGAGCAGATGCGTAGCGAAGGAATGGCGCAGCGCATGCGGCGTCGCGGTATCGGGCAGGTTGAGCGCCGAGCGCAGTTTGGCCATGTCGCGCTGGACGATGGCCGGGTTGAGCGGGCCGCCGCGGGCGCCGCGAAACAGCAGGCCCTTGGGGTCGAGATGATAGGGGCAGAGCCGGCGATATTCGGCGATCGCCCGGAGCGCCACCGGCAGCACCGGCACCAGTCGCGTCTTGCCGCCCTTGCCGGTGACGCGCAGCACCGTGTCGTCCGCCGACGCCAGATCGGCGCCCGCCAGACCGAGCGCCTCGGAAATGCGCAGGCCGGAGCCGTAGAGCAGTGTCAGCACAGCGGCGTTGCGGGCCGCGATCCAGGGTTCTTCCGCCAATTGGCCTTCGATGGAAACAATATGCTTGGCGTCGCTCGCCGTCAGCGGCTTGGGCAGCGATTTGGGCTGGCGCGGTGCGCGCAGGGCTGCCGCACCCGCCGCATTGGCAAGGCCGCGCCGCTCGAGGAAACGCAGCAGCGAGCGGATGCCGGCGAGACCCCGGCCCAGGGTGCGGGCACCGGCGCCGGCATTGCGCCGCGCAGCGAGGAAGCCGCGCAGGTCGGCCGGGCGCAGATCGGCGATGTCCGAAATGCCGGGCGAGCCGCCGCAATGGCCGGTGAGGAAATGCAGGAACTGGCGCGTGTCGCGCTCATAGGCTTCCACCGTCTTAGGCGACAGCCGACGTTCTCGCGCCAGCATCTTCAGCCAGCTTTCACGCGCCGCCTGGAGATCGGGTTTAGCCGGGATGAGGAATTCCTGCATGGCGTCTGATCCAGTTCGCCGCCATTTTCTCGCAGGCAGGTTAGAAAGCGGTGAAGAGTCCGTCATTGAAAAGATGGCCGGCTGGGGCTAGGAGATCGTCGATTGGCGGCAAGTCACAAACCTTGGTGATTGGCTGAAATCTGCGCAGTCGCTTCGCGCCTGCTCCGCCCGTGGATGACGAAGGTAAAAGCGCCATGAGCAAGCCCCAGAACCCTGTCCAGATGGCCGTGATCGGCGCCGCCCATGGCATCAAGGGCGAATTGCGGGTGAAGACCTTCACCAGTGAACCGCTGGCGCTGGCCGACTACGGCCCGCTCTACGCCCGTGACGGCCGCGCCTTCCAGATCATCGACATCAGGCCCGCCAACACCGTCGTCGTGGTCCGCTTCAAGGGCGTTGCCGACCGCAACGCGGCCGAGGCGCTGGCCGGCACGGAGCTGTTCGTCGACCGTTCGATGCTGCCGGACGACGGCGAGGAAGACGAGTTCTACCATGCCGACCTCGTCGGCCTCGAAGTCCGCGACGAGACGGGTGCCGCACTCGGCAAGATCGTCGCGGTGCACAATTTCGGCGGCGGCGACATTCTCGACGTGACGCTGGGCGGGCGCAAGGGCGTGCTGATCCCGTTCACACAGGCTGCCGTGCCACAAGTGTCGATCGCCGAGGGTTTCGTCCGCGTCGACCCGGCGGCGGCCGGACTTGTCGAGGACGAGGATGGCGACGGCCCGCGAGAGGAAGACTTCGATCCGAAGGGCAGGCCGCGCGGACCGAGCGATGCCGGGGGCAACCGGTGAGTTTTTCCGCTTCGGTGCTGACGCTTTACCCCGAGATGTTTCCCGGCGCGCTCGGCCTGTCGCTGGCCGGCCGGGCGCTCGAGGCCGGCACGTGGTCGCTGGAGGCGATCCAGATCCGTGACTTCGCCACCGACCGTCATCGCACCGTCGACGACACGCCAGCCGGCGGCGGCGCCGGCATGGTGATGCGCGCCGACGTGCTGGCGAAAGCCATCGACCACACTTCGCCGGAAGGCGACCTGCGGCCTCGGCTGCTGATGAGCCCGCGCGGCAAGCCGCTGACCCAGGTTCGCGTGCGCGAACTGGCCGCCGGGCCGGGCGCGGTCATCTTGTGCGGCCGCTTCGAAGGCATCGACCAGCGGGTGATCGACGCGCGGGGATTAGAGGAAGTCTCGATCGGCGACTACATCCTCTCGGGCGGCGAGCCGGCAGCGCTCGTTCTGCTCGATGCGGTGGTGCGGTTGTTGCCGGGCGTGATGGGTAACGCGGTGTCGGGCGAGGAAGAAAGCTTTGAGAACGACCTGCTCGAACATCCGCACTATACGCGGCCGCAGGAGTTTGAAGGGCGCGAGATTCCCGAGGTGCTGATCTCGGGCAATCACAAGAAGATCGCCGCATGGCGGCGGGCGCAGTCGGAAGCGCTGACGAAAGAGCGGCGTCCTGATTTGTTGGGCGCCGCCGCTCAGCCTTTCCAAAAGTAATAGAAAGCCAGAAACAGGCCGACGGCGACGACGAAGCCGCGCACCGCGTTTTGCGGCACGCGCTTGGCGATCCAGACGCCGGCATAGCCGCCGAGCGCGCCGCCCGGGATCATGATGATCGCCTGCGGCCAGGCGACGACGCCGCCCGAGACGAAGACGACGATCGCGACCGCGGCGATGACCATGGCCAGCATGTTCTTCAACGCATTCAGCCGGTGATAGTCGCCGGCTTGGGTGAGGCCGAGCGTCGCCAGCATCATCACGCCCATGCCGGCGCCGAAGAAGCCGCCATAGATGGCGGTGAGAAACTGCGCCAGGAAGCCGGCGAGCGAGCCCACCGCCGCTTCATGGCCGAGCTTCGGCACTGGTTTCAGCCAGGGGCCGGCGGCGAACAGCGCTGTCGCGGCCAAGAGCAGCCACGGCACCAGAGCGCGAAACGACGGATTGTCGAGCGCCAAAAGGATCAGAGCGCCGGCCAGTGCGCCCACGGCCGAGATCAGGCACAGCAGCAGTGCGCTGCGCCAGAAATGCCTGATATCGGCCGAGTAGGCGAGGGTCGAGGTGATGTAGCCTGGAAATTGCGTCACCGAGGAGGTGGCGTTGGCGACGATCGGCGGCAGGCCGACCAACGTCATGGCGCCGAAGGTGATGAAGGTGCCGCCACCGGCGACCGCATTGGCGGCGCCTGACAGAAAGCCCGCCAGAAAGAGCAGGATGGCATCGAAGACAGACATGAATTGCGGCCGCTCAAAACTGTGTTATTTCAGGCTTAGAAAGCCTGAACGACCGGCGCAACCCGGCACGGCAGGATTACGATGGTGCCATGCGAGCAGAAAATGCGCTGCCAAGGCGTGACAAAGCGGCGAAATAGCTGTATGTGCCCGCCCGTACCGGCCAGAAAGAATCTGCCGGACCCGTCAACAATGACGGTGTAGTCGCCCCTGCCTGATGTTTCAAAGACAAATCTCTTGGAGACAAAGGGCATAGCCAAGTGGTCAATGGAACTGCAAGGCGAGTGTCGGACGCTCTGACTGTCGGAAGAACAAGAAGTGGACTTTTGAGATGGATATTCTCCGTCAGCTCGAGGCCGAACAGGCCGCCAAGATCGAAGCCAAGCGCAAGCTTCCCGAATTCCAGCCCGGCGACACCGTGCGCGTCCAGGTCCGCGTGACCGAAGGCACCCGCACCCGCGTCCAGGCCTATGAGGGCGTCGTCATCGCCCGCGCAGGCGCCGGCTTCCAGGAGAACTTCACGGTTCGCAAGATTTCCTACGGCGAAGGCGTCGAGCGCGTGTTCCCGGTCTACTCGCCGATGGTTGAAGGCGTTGAAATCGTTCGCCGCGGCAAGGTGCGTCGCGCCAAGCTCTACTACCTGCGCGATCGTCGCGGCAAATCGGCCCGTATTTCGGAAAACACCGGCGTGCGCGCCCGCAAGCTGAACGACGAGGAGCGCGATGCTCTGAACGCCGAGAAGGCCCGCATCGAGGCCGAGAAGGTGGCAGCCGCCGAGGCCCTGGCCGTCGAGAAGGCCGCTCAGGACGCCGCCGAGAAGAAGGCCGCCGCCGAGGCAGCTGAAGCCGCAAAGGCAGCCGAAGCAGCCACCGCCGAATAAGTTTTTCGGCGAGCAAGTTTGAAAAGGCGGCTTCGGCCGCCTTTTTTCGTTTCCGGGGGCTGGCTGGCGGAAAAGTCGGCGGTTGACTCGATTTACATCGTGTACTAAACAATCGTGCACGATTTAAATGGAGAAATGAAATGCCTGCATTGTATTCTACCCAAGCCCGCGCCGTCGGCGGCCGCGCCGGCCATGTCCAGAGCGATGATGGCTTGCTCAGCCTCGATCTTGCCATGCCCAAGGAGCTTGGCGGCAAAGGTGGCGCCACCAATCCCGAACAGCTTTTCGCCGCCGGCTATGCCGCCTGCTTCGAAAGCGCCATGCGCTTCATCGCCGGCAAGCAGAAACTGCCGCTGCAGGATGCCTCGGTGACGGCAAATGTCAGCCTGCACAGCAATGCGCAGGGCGGATTTGTGCTCGGCGTTTCGCTGGCAGCGGAAACAAAAGGTCTTGATCAGGCGGCGGCGGAAGCGCTTGTATCGGCGGCGCACCAGGTTTGCCCCTATTCCAACGCCATCAAGGGCAACATCGAGGTGGCGCTTTCGGCTAAGGCGCTTCCGGCAAAGGCAGCATGAACACAAAACAGACGGACGATACCACGCAGGCCTCGGCGGATTTCGCCGGGGTGCCGAAACTCGACGACCAAATCTGCTTCGCCCTCTATTCGGCTAGCGGGCTGATGACACGGCTCTACCGGCCGTTGCTCGAACCGCTCGGCCTCACCTATCCGCAATATCTGGCGATGATGGCGCTGTGGGAGCGAGCGCCACGCACGGTGGGTGGGCTCGGCGAGGTGCTGGGTCTCGATTCGGCGACGCTGACACCCCTGCTCAAACGGCTGGAGGCGGGCGGCTTCATCACCCGCCGGCGCGACGCTGCCGACGAGCGCCGGGTGCTTCTGGAGCTGACAGCCAAGGGACAGTCGCTACGCGGGCCCGCCAAAGACGTTGCTGTCCAGATACTCTGCCAATTTCCCCGCCTCAGCGCGGTCGAACTGGATGGCCTGCACCGCATCCTGGCCAAGCTCATTGCTGGGCTGCGCGAGACGGACGCCAAGGCACCGGCGGCTGACTGACCGCCGGCCAAGGCACGGATCTCCCGGAATCTTCCGATCGAGAGCATTGGAATCCGATTTCGCCCCAGGCGACACGGCAGAGCGTCTTGCATGACGCTTGCGGAAAGCTAAAGTCGGCGCCGGATTTTCCTGCAAGCCCGGCCATGCCCGGGTCATCAATTCCCGGGGAGTGTGTCATGACCAAATCGAAACTGCTGCTGGCGGGCCTGCTTGCCCTCGTCCTGGCACCCGTTGCCGCCTTCGCGCAGGCGCTGCCCGACCTCGGCGGCAAGAAGGTGGTGGTTGTGACCGAAAACGCCTATCCGCCGCTGCAGTTCATCGATGCCAAGACCGGCAAACAGATCGGCTGGGAATATGACGCGATGAACGAGATCGCCAAGCGGCTCAATTTCACGGTCGAGTACCAGAACACTTCCTGGGACGCGATGATCCAGGCGGTTTCCGACAACCAGTACAACATTGGCATGACCGGCATCACCATCAAGGACGACCGCAAGGAGAAGGTCGATTTCTCCGACCCCTATATGCGCTCGGAACAGTTCATGCTGGTGCGCGGCGATGAGAGCCGCTTCACCGACGCCAAGACCTTCGGCGCCTTCAAGGACGGGCTGGTCGGCGCGCAGGCCGGCACCACGCCCTTCTACACCGCCGTCTACAGCGTGCTCGACGGCAATGAGCAGAACCCGCGCATCAAACTGTTCGAGACGTTCGGCGCGACCGTGCAGGCACTGAAATCAGGCGACGTCGATGTTGTTTTGACCGATGGCACCGCCGGCAAAGGCTATGTCGACGCCTCCGAGGGCAAATTGAAGCTGATCGGGGGGCCGCTCGGTACCGAGGATTTTGGGTTTATCTTTCCGAAGGGTTCGGACCTGGTGAAGCCGGTCAACGCGGCCATCGCGGCGCTGAAGGCCGACGGCACCCTCGATGCGCTCAACAAGAAATGGTTTCTTGATTACAAGATGGGGCAGTAGTTCGCTGAACCTCACGCAGACACGGCGCTTGAACACCCCCCTCTGCCCTGCCGGGCATCTCCCCCGCAAGGGGGGAGATCAGCTGTCCGCCCTGCCTTCGCGTACCTCCAGCATTGAAGAAAAGGCGCGGGCATTGAAGCTGCCAATCTCCCTCCTTGCGGGGGAGATGGCCGGCAGGCCAGAGGGGGGTGCCTTGGCGCAATCCTTCTGATGCAGGTCCCTTGCTCTTCCTCCAAAGCCGACTTCCCCTGGTGGCTCGTCGTTGCCGTAACCCTCGCGATCGCGGTGGCCGTCTTCGTCGCCACCAGCAACCTCTATACCCAGGTGTTCGCCACGGTCGCCAAGGGCATCGGCGTCACCATCTTCGTCACCGTGATTGCCTTCGTGCTGGCTTCGGCCATGGGTCTCGGCATCGCGCTGATGGGAATGTCCGGCTCGCGCTGGCTGCGCCAGATCGCGCGCTTTTATGTCGAGATCATCCGCGGCGTGCCGATCCTGGTGCTGTTGTTCTGGATCGCCTTTGCCGGTGCACCGGCCTTCGTCGCGGCTTGGAACGCGCTGACCGCGCCGCTGCAAAGTGCGGGCCTGTTCGGCGAGCTTTTGGTGCGCGACGTGTCGCTGCTCTGGCGCGCCATCATGGCGCTGACCATCGGCTATTCGGCTTTCATCTCGGAGGTTTTCCGGGCCGGCATCCAGTCGGTGGAGAAGGGCCAGATCGAGGCGGCGAAGGCGCTTGGGCTGACCCGCGCTCAGCGCTTCCGGCTGATCGTGTTCCCACAGGCAATCCGCACCATCCTGCCGCCGCTCGGCAATGATTTCGTCGCGCTGGTCAAGGATTCCTCGCTGGTCTCGGTGCTCGGCGTTGCCGACATCACGCAGATGGGCAAGGTCTACGCCGCCGGCTCCTTTCGCTTCTTCGAGACCTATTCGCTAACGGCCTACATCTATCTCATCCTGACCGTCGGACTGTCGCTGGCGCTCAGGGCGCTGGAGCGGCGGCTGCGCCGTCAGCACGAGGAATAGTTTTTCGGCGAAGACAGCATTACGATCCCCGAGCATTCCCGTTGAGGAGGTCCCATGATCGTCGACAAAGCCAATGCGGCGCTGGATTCCGTCTACACGGCCGACACGCCGGAAGCGCTTGAAGAGGCCTATGCCGCATGGGCCGCGACCTATGACAGCGAGACCGCCTCGCTCGGCTACCTCCTGCCTTTCCTGATCACCGCCTGGGTGGCGCGCCATGTGCCGGCGGGCGATGGCCCCTTGCTCGATGCCGGCTGCGGCACCGGCCTGTCGGGACCGTCGCTGAAGGCGCTCGGTTACCGCGACATTGCGGGGCTCGACCTCTCGCACGATATGCTGAAGATCGCCGGCAGCCGCAATGCCTACGGCGAACTGAAGCAGGCAATGCTGGGCGACACGTTGCCATGGCCTGACGGCCACTTCCGCGCCTTCTTCTCGACCGGAGTGTTCACCATCAGCCATGCGCCGGCCTCTAGTCTGCACGAGTTGGTGCGCATCACTCGCAAGGGTGGCCATGCCATCTTCACCGTGCGTGACCAGGTGTTCGAAAGTGGCGGCTTTCAAGCCGTGTTCGATGAGCTGGAGCAAGCTGGGAAATGGCGACCGGTCGAGGAAAGCCCGTGGTTCCGCTGCTATGCGATCGCCGAGCCCGAAGCGCTGGTGAAGACGTTTGTGTTTGAAGTGGTTTGAGCGGAGAGGTTTGGGTTCTGCGAAGACACGCCGCAATTGCCGAAAACCCAAAACATTGGTATGAGCCACGCCATGGAAGAGCTTTTTGGCGATCCGGCCTACAAGGGGTTCGTGCTGCAGGACAGGAAACGCCTGCCGTCGCGCTTTTTCGCGCGCGTGTCCGGGGCGCTGACTAGCCGACTATCCTAGGCCGACCTGTCCAGGTCGTTTTCACCGGGCCGGAGGTCCGGCACCTGCTCTTTCCCATTCTCATATCGACGGATTTACGCACATGAGCGCACCGCGCACCCTCTACGACAAGATTTTCGACGACCATGTCGTCGACCGCCAGGACGACGGCACCTGCCTGCTCTACATCGACCGCCACCTGGTCCATGAAGTGACCAGCCCGCAGGCCTTCGAAGGCCTGCGCATGACCGGTCGTAAAGTCCGGCATCCGGAAAAGACGCTGGCCGTGGTCGATCACAATGTCTCGACCTCACCCGAGCGCAAGTTCGGCATCAAGAACGAGGAAAGCCGTATCCAGGTCGAGGCGCTGGCCAAGAACGCCAGGGATTTCGGCGTCGAATATTATTCCGAGAACGATATTCGCCAGGGCATCGTCCACATCATCGGTCCGGAGCAGGGCTTTACTCTGCCCGGCATGACCATCGTCTGCGGCGACAGCCACACCTCGACGCATGGCGCTTTCGGCGCGCTGGCGCATGGCATCGGCACGTCCGAGGTCGAGCATGTTCTGGCGACACAGACGCTGATCCAGCGCAAGGCCAAGAACATGCTGGTGCGTGTCGACGGCCAGCTGCCGGAGGGCGTCACCGCCAAGGACATCATCCTGGCCATCATCGGCGAGATAGGCACCGCCGGCGGCACCGGCTATGTCATCGAATATGCCGGCGAAGCGATCCGTGCGCTGTCGATGGAAGGCCGCATGACGATCTGCAACATGTCGATCGAAGGCGGCGCGCGCGCCGGCCTGATCGCCGCCGACGAGACGACCTTCGCCTATGTCAAGGACAAGCCGCGCGCGCCGAAGGGCGCGTCCTGGGATGCGGCACTCGAATACTGGAAGACGCTGCAGTCCGACGAGGGCGCGCATTTCGACAAGGTGATCGTGCTCGACGCGGCCAAGCTGCCGCCGATCGTCTCCTGGGGCTCCTCGCCCGAGGATGTGGTGTCGGTGCAAGGCATCGTGCCGAACCCGGACGACATCGCCGATGAGAACAAGCGCACCTCCAAGCAGCGCGCGCTCGACTATATGGGTCTGACGCCGGGCACCAAGATCACCGACATCACGCTCGACCGCGTCTTCATCGGTTCCTGCACCAATGGCCGCATCGAGGATCTGCGCGCCGTCGCCAAGGTGGTCGAAGGCAAGACGGTCAGCCCGCATGTCGATGCGATGATCGTGCCGGGCTCCGGCCTGGTCAAGGAACAGGCGGAAGCCGAAGGCCTCGACAAGATTTTTGTCGCCGCCGGCTTCGACTGGCGCGAGCCGGGCTGTTCGATGTGCCTTGCCATGAACGACGACCGGCTGAAGCCGCATGAACGCTGCGCCTCGACCTCGAACCGCAATTTCGAGGGCCGGCAAGGGTTCAAGGGCCGCACCCATCTGGTGTCGCCGGCGATGGCGGCCGCGGCGGCGATCGCCGGCCACTTCGTCGACATCCGGGAGTGGAAGTAACCCGGATTTGAACAGAACCCGAGCCGCGCCCGGCTCGGGTCAGCTCTTTCCGTCGCGGCGAACGAGTTCGTGGAACTCCTCGCGGCGTCCCGGCTGTTCGGCGGCGACCACAAGCGCAAGCTGTTGTTCCTCGAAGAGCTTGAACCATTCGTCCCATTCGACGAGTTCATAGCCTCCCGCATTGAGCGGCCGTTCAGGCTGGTCCTGATCCTGATAGGCGTGCTGGCCGAAGACCAGCCTCAACATGGGCTGCGTCCCCGCCTCCGGCGATATGTCGACGATTGCGGGAAAGCCGGCGCGCCCGGCAGCCCATGAGCGGATCGCATCGTGGTCGGTCAGTGTGATCGTGTCGGCCATGGGTCGCTCCAGATTGTGAACGGAGGAACGCTGACTGGGGACTGCGGTTCCCTGACATTATTTTGAGGCGGCGGTCCTGCTTGCCGCATGGCTTAACCGCTTGTTTGGGCTTGCCCTCTAAGCTCTTCCCTCACGTAAGCCAGGGGAAGTCACAGTCGGTTGGACACGGGTCTGCTCATTGCGCTGCTCAACCCGACGATCGCGCTGGCGCTCGGCGCGGCGTTCCTTGTGCTATGGTCCTATCAGCGCCACCGCCCCTATCTGGCCGTTCTGGCGATCAGCTACAGTCTCTCGGCGGCTGGCTTCCTGCTCCAGTATTTCACCTTGCCCATCGGGATGCCGCTGACCAAGCTTACGTCGAACATCTGCTTCACCATCGCTGCCTGCTGCCTGTCCAGCGCCGTCATCCACCGTTATGGCCGCAAGGTGCCCTCTGTGGGGATCGCCGTGTTGGCGGGCGGCGGCCTGGCGTCGTTATGCTGGTTCCTGTTCGTCGCGCCGGATCTCACCTGGCGCATCCTGGCGATGAATTTCGCATTCGGCGGCATCAGCCTTCTGGTTGCCGCCGAACTGCGCCCGGTACGCAACAACGGCCCGACCGAAAAAATCCTGTTCGTGCTGTCGCTGCTGTCGGGCGTCAATTTCTTCGTGCGCACCCTTGCCGTCGTCATCGCGCATGGGCCCTTCGCCAGCTATGACGGGTTCTATGGCTCGTCCTACTGGACGACGGCGCTGCTGTCGCACGCGCTGCTCTCGCTGCTCATCGCGCTGTGCCTGTTTTCCGCCGCGGCACTCGACGTGTTGAAGGCATTGAAGACCGAGACCTATACCGACCCCCTGTCGGGCCTGCTCAACCGGCGTGGCTTCGAGGAGCGAGGCATGCTGCTCTTGCAGCACTGCGCCTCGGCCCGGTTCCCGGTCGCGCTAGTGCTGGCCGACCTCGATCATTTCAAGGCGCTCAACGATGTGCATGGGCATGGGGCGGGCGATCGGGTGATCGCCGACTTCGCCGCCAAGCTTCGGTCGGCGGCCGGCGCGCGCGGTGTTGCCGGGCGTATCGGCGGCGAGGAATTCGCGGTGCTGCTGCCCCTCAGCGATCTTGCGGCGGCGCGGCTGTTCGCCGAAGCGGTGCGCACCGTCTATTCGGCCGGCCATGTCGACGGGCTTCCCCAGGGAACGAAGGTGACGGCAAGCTTCGGCGTGGCGGCCCGCAGCGGTGGCGAGGCGCTGGAGCCGCTGATGCGCCGTGCCGACGATGCGCTCTACAAAGCCAAGAAGAACGGCCGCGACAGTGTACGCCTGTCCTATGAGCGGCCGGAAACGGCGTTCCTGCCGGAGCCGCTCAAGACCGGCTGAATCTGTCCGGCCGGGACGGCGTTAACGTCTTCTTCGCCCGTCGATGATTAGCTGTCGGCGCGGGTGCGGGAGAACATGAGCGGCGCCAACTTCATCCTGTTGATCAATCTGTCGGTTGCCGGCCTGCTGGCGGCATCCTTCATGGCGGTCGCCTTCCACGATGTCGGCCGGGCGCCGGCGCGCTGGCTGGCATTTGGCTATCTGCTGGGCATGGCCTATTCGGCCATCGAATTCTCCATTCCCGCTTTTGCCGACGCGCGGCTCCCGGTCGTTGCCGCCTTCGCGGTCTTCCTTGGCGCCACGCTTGCGTTCAATGGCGGGCTTGCCCGCAAATACGGCGTGGCGCCGCCCTGGAAGCCGATGCTGTTTTTCCTGTTGGCCACCACCATAGCCGTGTATTTCGTGCAGGACCTGCCTCGCCAGTCGCTCATCCGCATCATGGCTTACCAGCTTCCCTATGCGGTCATGCAGTTCGTCGGGCTGGCCATCGTCTGGTCATCGAGGCAAAAGCTTGCCCGTCTCGATCGCATATTGATGGCCGTGCTGGCGGCGAGCGGCCTCCAGTTTGCCTCCAAGCCGTTCATCGCGCATGCGCTCGGCGGCTGGGGCGCCAATCCGCAGGCCTATCTGCAAAGCAACTACGCGCTGGTGTCGCAATCGCTCGGCACTGTCTTTGCGCTGGCGCTGGCGCTGCTGATGCTGGCCATCCTGGTTCGCGACGTGCTTGCCGAAGTGACGTCGAAGTCGGAGACGGACACGCTTTCGCGCCTGCTCAACCGCGGCGGCTTCACCCGCCATGCCGAGCTGGCGGTGCTTGGCGCGATGCGGCAAGGCGTGCCGGTCGCGCTGGTCATTGCCGACCTCGATCATTTCAAGAGCGTCAACGACAGTTTCGGCCATGCGTCAGGCGACCGGGTGATCGAGATTTTTGCAGGCTTCCTGCGCGAAGCCGCCGCCGCGCATCACGTTGCCGGCCGCATCGGCGGCGAGGAGTTCGCCATCATCCTGCCGGGAACCAACCTTGCCGCGGCCCGGCTGTTCGCCGAGGGCACGCGCAGCGCCTTTGGCGGGCTGCCCATCGACGGGCTGCCGGCTGACAACCGCTGCACCGCGAGCTTCGGCGTCGCCGAACTTCATCCGAGCGAAGACTTTGCCGATCTGATGCGGCGCGCCGACCAGGCGCTCTATCAGGCGAAGAATGCCGGGCGCGATTGCGTGCGCGTCTCCGCCGGGCCTGCCGGCAATTGGTCGTCAGCCGGAATGGAAGCCAGAGCAATTTCAGGAAAAGTGTGAAACGGTTTTCCCGGGAAAGCGCATGGCGCTTTCCCTTGGAAATTGCGTCCTAACAAAGGGTCTAGCGGCAGGGGCTGAGCTCGGGCATCTCGCCGTCGGAGAGACCGTACATATAGGAGCGGCCCTTCACCAGCACCGGCGGCCGGTAGCAATCGCTGTATCCGCTGATCTCGTCGGCTTCGTTCTCGTAGATCACCTTGGGCTGGCCGGCGCTGGTGTAGTCGGATAGCTGCTTGGCCAGCCTGCCTTCGCCGACGATGATGCGCTTGTAGCCGGCGGCGCTGTCGACGACGAGGTTGCCGAAGGAATCAGCGTAGACACGATCCTGATGCCGGGCGCCGGCGAGCGCTGGCGCTGCAAGGCCAACGACCGAGGCCGCTACGATGAGCGCCGCAAGGCGCGATCTGCCCGAATTCGAACGCATGGCGTCCTCCGTGTCTTGAGGGAAAGCCTCCTCGAATCAGAAATTAACGTTTTCTTAACCTTTGTTAAGAGGCCGGGGCGTTTGGCGGCAATGTCTCGGTAAACATGGTTAATATCCGACTGGATGGAAAACCCGTTGGCCATCATTCGGCCATGCTCGGCCGCACCATCGCGGCTGGTGTCCGTCTCGGCGTCGGGATGACCTTGATCTTGGCAAAGCATCGCGGCTGGTTTGCCGCGCGGGAGGACAGCATATGACGCTACGCCGGCCGAATTGGGTGTCCGTTTTCCCGTTGCTCGGGGTCGTCGCTGGCTGTGTGCCACAGGACAGCGCGCCGAAGGCGGCCAATACCGTCGTCGTCTCACCTGCGCCGGCTCAGCAGTCCGTCGAAGCCGCGGCGCCTCCGGCAGCTGCAATCAAGATCATCACCGACCTTACCGCGCCGCGATCCGGCATAGGCGCGGCCACCTACAGATGCGGCAACAACGGTATGATTTCCATCCAAAATCTTGGCACGTCGTTGCGTGTGGTCGGGTCCGACGGCGCGACCGAGGAGTTTGCGGCGTCGCCCGCCAACCAGACCAGCCGCTACCAGACGGCCACGCATGACGCAATCGTGATCGACGGACGCGAGGCGCTGGTGATGAAGAAGGGGTCGACGCCGCAGACCTGCAAACGCTAGCGCCAATCTCAACATCGCTGGGCCCTTGGGCCAGACATGTTGCACTGCAGCGATATCGAGCCGGCTTCAGGCCTCCCGGCCTAATCGATTGAAGCTCCAGCAGGCCTTTTAGTCAGACTAAATTACGTTTTCGAAACGGTTTTCTGGCTTTGACGCGGTGCAAAAAGAGCATTAGAAACCGGCTGTCCGAAGTCGCAACCGGAAGCGGCAATGCCGCATTTCCACCTGAGGCTCCAGAGAGACGCCGAACTGGGGGAGCCATGAGCAAATCACCAGCCACCCGCGAATTTGCCAGACGTGAACGGCCGATTTCGCCGCACCTCACCGTGTACCGGCCGCCGATCACCATGACGATGTCGATCATTCACCGCATCACCGGTGGTGCGCTGTATTTCGGCACGCTGCTGGTCGCCCTGTGGCTGATGGCGGCGGCAAGCTCGCAGACGACGTTCGATTGGGCCAATTGGGCCTTCGGCACCTGGCTCGGCCGGCTCATCCTGTTCGGCTACACCTGGGCGCTGATGCACCATATGCTGGGTGGCGTGCGCCATCTGGTCTGGGACACCGGCGCGGGTCTGGAGAAGCATACCGCCTCGAAGATCGCCTGGGCGACGCTGGCCGGCTCGATCCTGCTCACGCTGCTGATCTGGATCGCCGGCATTATGGCGCGGGGAGCCTGACCATGAGCGGCAAAAACACCGACATGCGCACGCCGCTGGCGAGGGTCCGCGGCCTCGGCTCCGCCCGCGAAGGCACCGGGCATTTCTGGCGCCAACGCCTCACCGCGATCGCCAACATCCCGCTGATCCTGTTCTTCGTCGGCTTCCTGATCGCGCTCAACGGCGCCGACTACGCACATGTGCGGGCAGCTCTTGCCAACCCGTTCGTGGCGCTGGTGATGGCCCTGGTGCTCATCTCCGGGCTCATCCATATGCGGATCGGCATGCAGGTGATCATCGAGGATTACGTGCATGGCGAAGGCATGAAGCTGGCGCTGATCGCGCTCAATACATTTTTCACCATAGCGGTCGGCGTCGCCTCAATCTTCGCCCTGCTCAAGCTGGCATTCGGAGGCTGAGTTGGCCAAGGACGCGAAACAAGCCAACAGCGCTGGCTACACTTATGTCGACCACAAGTTCGACGTGGTGGTCGTTGGCGCCGGCGGCGCCGGCCTGCGCGCCACGCTCGGCATGGCCGAACAGGGCCTGCGCACCGCCTGCATCAGCAAGGTGTTCCCGACCCGCTCGCACACGGTGGCGGCGCAAGGCGGCATTGCCGCCTCGCTGTCCAACATGGGTCCCGATTCCTGGCAGTGGCACATGTACGACACCGTCAAGGGCTCGGACTGGCTGGGCGATGTCGACGCCATGGAATATCTGGTGCGCGAAGCGCCGGCCGCGGTCTACGAGCTCGAACATTACGGCGTGCCGTTTTCGCGCACCGAAGAGGGCAAGATCTACCAGCGGCCGTTCGGCGGCCACATGATGAACTATGGCGAAGGCCCGCCGGTGCAGCGCACCTGTGCCGCCGCCGACCGCACCGGCCATGCCATCCTGCACACGCTTTACGGCCAGTCGCTGAAGAACAACGCGCAGTTCTTCATCGAGTATTTCGCGCTCGACCTGATCATGGAGCCGGACGGCACCTGCACCGGCGTTCTCGCCTGGAATCTGGATGACGGCACCATCCACCGCTTCTCGGCCAAAATGGTGGTGCTGGCGACCGGCGGCTATGGCCGCACCTATTTTTCGGCCACCTCGGCGCACACCTGCACCGGCGACGGCGGCGGCATGGCAGCGCGTGCCGGCTTTCCGCTGCAGGACATGGAGTTCGTGCAATTCCACCCGACCGGCATCTATGGCGCCGGCTGCCTGATCACCGAGGGCGCGCGCGGCGAGGGCGGCTATCTCGTCAATTCCGAGGGCGAGCGCTTCATGGAGCGCTATGCGCCGTCCGCCAAGGACCTTGCCTCGCGCGACGTCGTCTCGCGCTGCATGACGCTGGAAATCCGCGAGGGTCGCGGCGTCGGCAAGAACAAGGACCACATCTTCCTGCATCTCGACCATCTCGATCCCGCCGTCCTGCATGAGCGGCTGCCGGGCATTTCGGAATCGGCCAAGATCTTTGCCGGTGTCGATCTGACCAAGGAGCCGATCCCGGTGCTTCCCACGGTCCACTACAATATGGGCGGCGTGCCGACCAATTACTGGGGCGAGGTGCTCAATCCGACGGCACTCAATCCAGACCAGGTGTCGCCCGGGTTGATGGCTGTCGGCGAAGCCGGCTGCGCCTCCGTGCATGGTGCCAATCGGCTCGGTTCGAATTCGCTGATCGATCTTGTGGTGTTCGGCCGCGCGGCCGCGATCCGCGCCGGCCAGGTCATCGACCGCAAGTCGGCGATCCCTTCGCCCAACGAAGCCTCGGTCGAAAAGATCATGGACCGCTTCGACCGGCTGCGCCACGCCAATGGCTCGACGCCGACGGCCAGCTTGCGTGAAAAGATGCAGAAGGCGATGCAGGAAGACGCGGCCGTATTCCGCACGCAGGAGTCCCTCGAAAACGGCTGCAAGCGCATTTCGCAGATCTGGGGCGAGTTGAAGGACATCAAAGTGTCCGACCGCTCGATGATCTGGAACTCCGATCTGGTCGAGACGCTGGAGCTGGAAAACCTGATGGCCAATGCCATCACCACGGTCTACAGCGCCGAGGCGCGCAAGGAGAGCCGTGGCGCGCACGCACGCGAGGACTTTTCGGCGCGCGACGACGCGGTCTGGCGCAAGCATACGCTGGCCAGGCTGAGCGAAGACGGCAAGGTGGCCCTCTCCTACCGGCCGGTGCACACCGAACCGCAGCTGGCTGAAAAGGACGGCGGCATCAGCCTCGCCAAGATCGCGCCCAAGGCCAGAGTGTATTGAGGATCGAACATGGTTGAACTCACGCTCCCGAAGAATTCGCAGATCAAGCCGGGCAAGACCTGGCCCAAGCCCGAGGGCGCCACCAATCTGCGGGAGTACCGCATCTACCGCTGGTCGCCGGACGATGACGAGAACCCGCGCATCGACACCTATTTCGTCGACATGGACGATTGCGGGCCGATGGTGCTCGACGCGCTGCTGTGGATCAAGAACAAGATCGACCCGACACTGACCTTGCGGCGTTCCTGCCGCGAAGGCATTTGCGGCTCCTGCGCCATGAACATCGACGGTTCCAACACGCTGGCCTGCACCAAGGGCTGCGACGACATTTCCGGCGCGGTAAAAGTCTACCCGCTGCCGCATATGCAGGTGGTCAAGGACCTTGTGCCGGACCTCACCAATTTCTACGCCCAGCACGCGTCGATCCAGCCCTGGCTGAAGACGGTATCGCCGGAGCCGGCCAAGGAGTGGCTGCAGAGCCATGAGGACCGCGAGAAGCTCGACGGGCTCTACGAATGCATATTGTGCGCCTGCTGCTCGACCTCGTGCCCGAGCTATTGGTGGAACGGCGACCGCTATCTCGGTCCGGCAACGCTCTTGCAGGCCTATCGCTGGCTGATCGATAGCCGCGACGAGGCCACCGGCGAGCGGCTCGACAACCTCGAAGATCCGTTCCGGCTCTATCGCTGCCACACCATCATGAACTGCGCGCAGACCTGCCCCAAGGGCCTCAACCCGGCCAAGGCGATCGCCGAGATCAAGAAGATGATGGTGGAGAGAAGGGTTTAGGCTGGCGGTCGGTTGCCGGCGAAAGCAAATCCAATGAGCGATGACCTTCCCACTCTCTCCCCCGTCGAAGCGCGCATACTCGGCTGCCTGATCGAGAAGAAGGAGCTGACGCCGGATGTCTATCCGCTGACGCTCAACGCAGCACTGGCCGCCGCCAACCAGAAGACGGCGCGCGAGCCGGTGATGGCGCTGGAGCAGACCGAGGTGCATCGGGGGCTGAAGCTGCTCGAACAAAAGGGGCTGGTGAGGCAGATGTTCGGTTCGCGTGTCGAGCGCTACGAGCATCAGATGGCGCAGCGCTTCTCGCTGACCACGCCGCAGACCGCTTTGATCGGCCTGCTGTTGCTGCGCGGGCCGCAGACGGCCCATGAATTGTCGGCGCGCACCGAGCGCATGGCACGGTTTTCGTCGATCGAAGATCTGCGCGCCGAACTCGACATGCTGATCGGCCGCCAACCGCCACTCATCCAGGAAATCCCGCGAGGACCGGGCCAGCGCGAGGACCGCTACGTGCATCTCCTCAGCGGCCCGGTGGACGTTGCAGCACTTTCAGCGCAGCGGAGTGCATCGGCCCTGCCTGCTTCCGACCTGGAGGCCCGGCTAAACGCACTGGAGCAGGAAGTCGCCGCACTTCGCGCCCGGCTGGACGCGCTGGGAGCATAGGTCCCGGCGCGCGCCTGGGCGTTCGCGCCGGGTCTTCACACTGGATGCAGCGTTTTCAGCCGAGCCTGGCATCAAGCGATACGTTTATGGCGCCGAGCGCCTTCGAGACCGGGCATCCGGCCTTGGCCTTCTCGGCCAGCTCCGTGAATTTCGCCGCATCGATGCCGGGCACCTTGCCGACCACGGTGAGTGCGCTCCCGGTGATCCCCGTGCCGGGAACCAGCGTCACCACGGCCTTGGTGTCGAGTTCGGCGGCGGGGGTGCCGTTCTCGGCCAGGAAATGCGAAAACTGCATGGCAAAGCAGCCGGCGTGCGCGGCGGCGATCAGTTCTTCCGGGTTGGTGCCGGATTTGCCGCTTTCGTCCTCGAAGCGTGCCTTGAACGAATAGGGCGTGCCTTTCAGGGTCCCGCTCTGGGTGTCGAGCGTGCCTGTGCCCCCTTTCAGATCGCCTTTCCAGATGGCGTTTGCGGTGCGGTCCATGAATTCCTCCTTGTTACAGCGGTGGCGCCGGCCAGGCGGCGTTCCTCCCAACTATAGCGCGGGCGCGAGGGAAGGCCACCGCGCTGTTTGTGCGCGCATGCAGCGCCGGCGGACCGCGCCGAATCTTTTTTGAAAGAATGTGCGTGGAAAAATGTCGACTTGCATCGGCCCCGACCGTCCTGCGGGCGACCACGGATTCTCGTGGCGGATGGAGGTTCGGATGAACAATCTGTTTTCTGCTCATTGGACAAGCACCGGCCGAAGGGCTGATCTAGGGGAACGCGACCCGCTGCATGTGCCGCCCTCCGGCTTCGGCCGGCTGCTTGCGGCAGTTGCCATTATCGGCATTGCGATCAGCCTTCTCGATCATGTTGCTGCCGGCAAGGACTCAACCGATATCGTGATCGCCTATGGTTCGTCACAGCAAGGGAGCTGGAAATGAGATATGTCTGTCTGGTCTATGGCGAGGAAAAAGACCTCCATGCCATGACGCCGGAGCGTCTGGCCAAGCTCGATGCCGATTCCATGGCTCACGACCGGTCATTGGATCGGCGTGGGATGCTGATCGTCGCACAGGCGCTCCAATCGGTGAAGACGTCGAAGACGCTGCGGCGACGCCAGGGCAAGCGGCTGATCACCGACGGCCCGTTCGCCGAAACCAAGGAGCAGTTGCTCGGCTTCGTCATGATCGAGGCGGACAATCTCGACCAGGCGCTGGAGATCGCTGGCGAGATCCCGCTGGCCGAAATAGGCACCATCGAGGTGCGGGCGATCTACGATGTGCCGGGGTCATAGCCCCCGCCATGTGCTACAGCCACGCGGAAACCAAGACATTCGACTGAACTATCGTCCTGGTTCATTTCGTGCGCAACTTTTGCGTGTTGAAGCAAGGCGAGAGTTCTCCTATCGTCGCCGGGGTTCTTGGGGATTTCGACATGCCTTTCCTGATTGCTATCCTTGGCGTGATGGGCGCGGCAGCGTTCTGGTGGTACCGGATGAAGGCCATGAACGAGGCCGCGCGTGACGTTGCCGATGTCATCGGCCGGGTTCAGGGCTCCGTGCGCCGCAAGAAGCTGCGCAAGCAGGCGGCGCTGTCGCCGCTGACGGCGATCGATGATCCGGTCGTAGCGGCAGCTACGCTGATCACATCGATCGTTTCCGAGGATGGGCCCATCCTGCCGCAGCGCGAGGCCGTCATCCGCGCCGTGATTTCCGAGATCGCCGACAAGAAGAAAACGGACGAAGCGGTGGTCTACGCCAAATGGGCGGCGTCACAGATCGACGACACCACAATCGTCATCGACAAGCTGGCGCCGTTCCTGCGCGAGCGTCTGGATGTCGCCGAGCGAAACGATCTGCTGCAGATGGTCAACCGCGCCGCCCAGGGCGGCGAGAAACGCCTCGAAATATCCGACCAGAGGATATTGCGGCTGCGGCAAAAGCTGGGTTTTGAGGTCAATTGATCGCATACCTTGGCGATTGGCGGAAACGCCCATCGCTTTCGTCATCCTGGGGCGGAGCAAGGAGCGAAGCGACGCGGCGCAGACCCCGGGATCCATGCCGCGACTCAAACGCGTCACCACGGTGCAGAATTCTGCTCCGCTGCATTCTTCAGCCAAGGTCGCGGCATGGATCCTTGGGTCTTCGCTCCGCTTCGCGTCGCTACGCCCAAGGATGACGACGTTGGGGATGCTGGCCGCGGGTCAAATCGCCTCGCCCTTCAACAGTCTTGGCGTGCCGGCGGACAGTCCCGACGCCTGGCGGATGAAGAATTCCTTCAGGCGCGGCATGCGTTCGACGAGGCCGAGGCCGATGTCGCGGACGGTGCGCAGCGGGCCGATATCGTTGGAAAACAGCCGGTTCAGCGCGTCGGTGGTGACACCCATCTGCACCGTGTCGAAGCGGCGCCACTGCTGGTAGCGCTCGAGCACGTCGAGCGCTCCGATATCCTGGCCGAGCCGGTCGGCCTCGACGATCACCTCGGCAAGGGCTGCGACATCCTTGAAGCCGAGATTGAGGCCTTGGCCGGCGATCGGGTGGATGCCGTGGGCGGCATCGCCGGCGAGCGCGATGCGGGGTGCGACGAAGGCACGCGCAATGGTCAAGCCGAGCGGCCAGGCGCGCGGCTTGTCGGCGACGCGGATTTCGCCAAGCTTCAGGCCAAAGCGCTGTTCGAGTTCGTGTTCGAAGAGGAGATCGTCACCGGCCACCAGCTTCTCGGCGTCGGGCGTACGTTCGACCCAGACGATCGACGAGCGGTTGGTGCCGTCCTCGCCGGGCTTGAGCGGCAATGTGGCGAAGGGGCCAGCCGGCAGGAAATGCTCTTCGGCGCGACCATTGTGCGGGCGTTCATGCGCCACCGTGCAGACGATGCCGGACTGGCCATATTCCCACTTCACCGTCTTGATGCCGGCCATGTCGCGCAGCTTCGAGTTGACGCCGTCGGCGGCGACCAGCAGCCGGGCCTTCAGCGTCGCGCCGTCGGCGAGATGCACGGTGATACCGGCGCCGTTGGTCTCGAACCCCTGCACGGCGACGCCTTCGATGATGTCGATGCCGAGTTTTTCGGCACGGGCCCGCAAGGCGCCGTTCAGCACCCTGTTGGCGACCATATGCGCAAAAGGCTCGCCCGGCGCCACTTCGCCGTCGAAGGTCAGGAAGGCCGGACGCACCGGATCGGCGGTGCGCGAATCGGTGATGATCATCTCGGTGATCGCCTGCGCCTGGGGCACGATCTCGGCCCACACGCCGAGCTGGTCGAGCATGCGGCAGGCGGCGGCGGCAATGGCCGAGGCGCGGCCATCCCTTTGCCAGGCGCCAGCAGGTGCGGCATCGACGAGAGCGATGGCGAGACCCGGTCGCGCCTGCTTCAGCGATACGGCGGCGGCCAGGCCGACATAGCCGGCGCCGGCGACCAGGACATCGAGCCCAGATCTTGTTTTCGCGTTTGCCCCGGTTTTCGTGTCCGCCTTGCGTTCCATCATCTTCGCTCCTGCGCGCCGCCGGGTCCTGCACCCTTGACTGCCTGTCCGTCCTGTCGGAAACCGCCATAACACTTCTGCGGTGAGGGCGCGAAATATGACGGCAGCTATGGACGAGCTTCTCGGCATTCTCGACCTCGAGAAGCTGGAACACAATCTGTATCGTGGTCGCAGCCCGCTGCTCGACTGGCAGCGCGTGTTCGGCGGCCAGACCATCGCCCAGGCGCTCGTGGCGGCGCAGCGGACAGTGGATCCCGATCGGTACGTGCATTCGCTGCACGGCTATTTCATGCGGCCCGGCGACACCAAGGTGCCGATCGTCTACGAGGTCGACCGTATTCGCGACGGCGGCTCCTTCACCACGCGGCGCGTGGTGGCGGTCCAGCACGGCCAGGCGATCTTTTCGCTCGAAGCCTCGTTCCAGCAGGACGAGGTCGGTCTCGAGCACCAGGTGCCGATGCCGCAGGACGTTCCGGGGCCGGACACATTGCTGTCGCAACGCGAATTGCTGGGCAAATTCGGCGAGGCGGTGCCCGATGGCATCAAACGCTACTGGGAGCGCGACCGGCCGATCGAGATGAAACCGGTGATGCTGAAGCATTACACCAGCCGCGAAAAGCTGGAGCCGAAGCAGAATATCTGGATCCGCACCACCGGTCCGGTGCCGGCGGACCGCGCCATCCAGGCGGCGGTGCTCGCCTATCTCTCCGACATGACGCTGCTCGACACATCGACCTTCGCGCATGGCCGCGCCATTTTCGATCGCGATATCCAGGCGGCGAGCCTCGACCACGCCATGTGGTTTCATCGCAGCCATGCGCTCGACGACTGGATGCTCTATACGCAGGACAGCCCGTCGACACAGGGGTCGCGCGGCTTTACACGCGGGTCGCTATTTGCCCGCGACGGCACGCTGATCGCCTCGGTTGCGCAGGAAGGGCTGATCCGGCTTAAGCGACCGCCTGCAGAGTAGGCATTTTCCAAAAATTGCCTAACTTTTAAGCAGATGCACCGCCGCAGCTGTGGGCAGGTTGCGTCGGTGCGCTCCCGAAACTGTTTGCTTACAATGGGTTAACACCCTGCTTCGGCACTTGGCACGGAGCTTGAATCCTTGTGGGCACTCTCCGGCTCTTTGGGATCGGTGAAGGTGTGCAAACGCGGGGGACCGCAACAGCAAAGGGTGAAACCTTATGAAAATCGTGATGGCAATCATCAAGCCGTTCAAGCTCGACGAGGTACGCGAAGCGCTTACCGCCGTCGGCATCCAGGGCCTGACCGTCACCGAAGTCAAAGGCTACGGGCGTCAGAAAGGGCATACGGAGATCTATCGCGGGGCGGAATACGCGGTCAGCTTCCTGCCGAAGATCAAGATCGAAGTCGCGGTCAGCGCCGACATGGTCGACAAGGCCGTCGAAGCCATCACCGCCGCCGCCAAGACCGGCCAGATCGGCGACGGCAAGATCTTCGTTTTCGGCATCGATCAGGCGGTGCGCATCCGCACCGGCGAAACAGACACCGACGCGCTCTGAGCGGCGATCACGTATTCCAATGGAGAGTTCAATGAATATTCCTTCCACCTTGAAGTCAGTGGCGCGCTCCGCGCTGCTGGGCTCGTTCGCACTCGGAGCATTGGGCACGGTCGCCGCATTCGCGCAGGAAGCGGCTCCCGCCGCGGCTGCAGCAGCGCCAGCTTTCACCGTCGACAAGGGCGACACCACGTGGATGATGATTTCCACCGTTCTGGTGCTGTTGATGACGGTTCCCGGCCTTGCGCTTTTCTACGGCGGCCTGGTTCGCAGCAAGAACATGCTGTCGGTGCTGATGCAGGTCTTCACCATCACCAGCGTGGTCATGATCATCTGGGTTTTCTACGGCTACAGCCTCGCCTTCACCCCGGGCAACGCCTTCGTCGGCGGCCTTTCCAAGATGTTTCTCTCCGGCGTCGATGTGACGACCCTGTCGGAAACCTTTACCAAGGGTGTCGCCATTCCTGAACTGGTGTTCGTCGTCTTCCAGATGACCTTCGCCTGCATCACGCCGGCCCTGATCGTCGGCGCCTTCGCCGAACGCGTCAAATTCTCCGCTTTGATCCTTTTCGTGATCCTGTGGGTCACTTTCATCTACTTCCCGATCGCTCATATGGTCTGGTTCTGGGGCGGCCCGAGCGCTTATAGCGATCCGACCGGCCTCATCTTCAGCTTCGGCGCCATCGACTTCGCCGGCGGCACGGTCGTTCACATCAATGCGGGCATTGCCGGCCTCGTCGGCGCGCTCATGATCGGCAAGCGCAGCGGCTACAAGAAGGATCTCATGGCGCCGCACTCGATGACGCTGACCATGGTCGGTGCTTCGCTGCTGTGGGTCGGCTGGTTTGGCTTCAACGCCGGTTCGAACCTTGAAGCGAACGCCTATGCGGTGCTGGCCATGATCAATACCTTCGTCGCCACGGCGGCGGCGGCGGTGACCTGGATCGTGCTTGAATCGCTGCTGCGCGGCAAAGCCTCCATGCTTGGTGCTGTTTCGGGTGCGGTGACCGGCCTCGTCGCCGTCACGCCTGCTGCCGGCTTTGCCGGCCCGATGGGCGCCATCGTGCTCGGCATCGTCGCCACCTTCGTCTGCTACTTCTTCGTCTCGGTGGTGAAGAACGCGTTCGACTACGACGACAGCCTTGATGTCTTCGGCGTCCACTGCATCGGCGGCATCATCGGCGCGCTCGGCACAGGCATCCTGGTCAATCCTGCCCTCGGTGGCGCCGGCATTGTCGACTATTCGACGGCCAACTTTGCTGCCGGCTATGCCGGCACGGCCACACAACTCCTGGCGCAGGCCAAGGGTGTCCTGGTGACCTTGCTGTGGTCGGGTATCGGCAGCGCCATCCTCTACAAGATCGTCGACCTGATCATCGGCCTGCGTCCGACAGCCGACGCAGAGCGCGAAGGCCTCGACCTCACCTCGCATGGCGAAGCGGCCTATCACTCGTAAGCCCTGTGCGAGGCGGCCTCGGCCGCCCCGCATTCTCCCATCCCGTCGTGACGCTCCCGAAAGGAGTTCACGCATTGAGGCCCGGATCATGTCCGGGCCTCTTTTTTTGGCAAGCCGTTCCGGCAATGCCCGGCTTCACGCAATCACGTTCGGGTGATCAGGTTTTTTGAGGAAACAACGACCGCTCTGGTTCCGAACAGTGGAGGCGATCGTCGTTCTGACGCTCGTGCCAACAACAGGGAAGGAAACCATCTCATGAACCTCAAGAACATCTGCCTCGGAGCGCTTGCTCTTTCCATGATCGGCGGCGTGGCTTTTGCCGGTGCTCTGGATGAGCCCGACAACATGGCGCCGTTCTTCACGGACTCCGGCATGAAAACTATGAAGCCGATGGCGGATTTCAAGACAGCCTTCATGGCCATGCCGATGGAAAAGCAGGAAGCGATGAAGAAGGAATGCCAGGATGCGGCGATGAGCAAGCCGCATGCGGAATTCTGCGCCAATGTGCAGGCGCTCGGCGGCGCCAACTGATTTGCCGCGATCGGGCCGAGACCCGATCTTTGTTCCAGACGACCAATGGCGGGCTGCCAGCCCGCCATTGGTCGTTCGATGGAAGCTCCATCGGCCCGTCGTCCATCATTGCCTCGAGCGGCTCAACCGGCGGTAACGAGGTTTGATCATCTCAACCTCTTATAGTTAATGCGCCCTTAACCTTCCCACCGATAGTCTGAAACCCGAATCTGCCGGAATGCGCCCACGCACCCGGCGAGTCCACGACAGACGGGGAAGAGCATGCGTTCAGGGGCTTCAGCACCGCTCGCGCTGGCCGGTACAGGGCACGGCATCCAGGCGTTCGCGCGGCGTCAGGTCGGGCGGCTGGTCGGCGTCGGCCTGTTCGCGCTAGCCGCCTTTGGCGTTGCCAGCCTTGCCACCTGGAATGTCGCCGATCCGAGTTTTTCCCACGCGACGAACAACACCGTCACCAACGCCATGGGCTATGCGGGTGCCGTGTTCTCCGACCTGGCCATGCAGTTCTTCGGCCTCGCCGCCGTCGCGGCCCTGGTTCCGACGGTCATCTGGGGCTTCCTGCTGTTTTCCGCGCGCGGTGTCGACAGGCTGCCCAAGCGCGGGCTGACCTGGTTCGGCTTCGCGCTGCTGGCCGCGGCGATGGTCGGCTGCGTTGTGCCGCCCAAGACCTGGCCGCTGCCCACCGGCCTCGGCGGTGTGTTCGGCGACATGGTGCTGAAGATCCCCGGCGTCGTCATCGGCGGCTATCCGACCGGGCTGATCGCCAGCATCATCGCCATCCTGCTGGCCGCGCCCGCACTGTGGCTCTTCGCCCATGGCTCGGCGCTGATCGGACGCAAGAACGGCTTCGCCGTGATGGAGGACGAGCCCGCCGCCGATCCGCGCGAGGACGACCTTCTGTTCGACAATGACGAGGACGAGGGCGACGAGGGCATCCTGGCACTCGGGGCAATTACTCATTGGTGGCTGTCGCTGCGCGCGTGGATGCACCGCCGCGCCGTGCGCCGCAGGCAGGAGCGGGACGAGTACGAGCCGGAGATGGAGCAGCGCTCCACCGCTTGGCGGCGCGCCGCAGAACGGGTCGAATCGGCCGAGTTTGCCGAGCAGCGGATGAGCCAGGATGGCCGCGCCCGCGTCGAGCCCGAATTCTTCGCCGCCATGGTCAATGACCGCAGCGTCTCGCTCGATCCCGACGATGCCGATATCTTCGAGGACCGCTTCGACAATGCGGGCGAGGATGCCGATTTCGACGATGAACCTGTCGTGCAACGCCGCGGCGCGTCGACCGCCAAGGTACAGCCGTTCCGCTCCGACGCAGCCACCCGCGTCGAGGCGCCGGCGGCGCGCCCCGTGCCCGGCGCCCGTGTGCAGCGCGAGGCGCAGACATCGCTGATCGGCTCGGAAAAGTTCGAAATGCCGTCGCTGCACTTCCTCTCCGAACCGAAGAACGTGGTGCGCGACGCCAGCCTGTCCAAGGACGCGCTGGAACAGAACGCCCGCCTGCTCGAAGGCGTGCTGGAGGATTTCGGCGTCAAGGGCGAGATCATCGCCGTCCGTCCGGGCCCGGTGGTCACCCTCTATGAGCTCGAACCGGCGCCCGGCATCAAATCGTCACGCGTCATCGGCCTGTCCGACGACATCGCCCGCTCGATGAGCGCCATTGCCTGCCGCGTCGCCGTGGTGCCAGGCCGCAACGCCATCGGCATCGAACTGCCGAACGCCAAGCGCGAAACCGTCTATCTCAGAGAGATTCTGGCCAGCCGCGATTTCGAGACGACGAAGGCCAAGCTGGCGCTGGCGCTGGGCAAGACCATCAATGGCGAGGCGGTCATCGTCGACATCGCCAAGATGCCGCACGTGCTTGTCGCCGGCACCACCGGCTCGGGCAAGTCGGTCGCCATCAACACCATGATCCTGTCGCTGCTCTACCGGCTGACGCCGCAGGATTGCCGGCTGATCATGATCGATCCGAAAATGCTGGAACTCTCTGTCTATGACGGCATCCCGCATCTGCTCACGCCCGTCGTCACCGATCCGAAGAAGGCGGTGGTGGCGCTGAAATGGACCGTGCGAGAGATGGAGGACCGCTACCGCAAGATGTCCAAGGTCGGCGTGCGCAACATCGACGGCTTCAACGCCCGCGTCAGCCAGGCGGACAAGAAGGGCGAGAAGATCTCACGCACCGTGCAGACCGGCTTCGACCGCCAGACCGGCGAGGCGATCTACGAGACCGAGAACCTCGATCTCGAGCCGATGCCCTATATCGTCGTCATCATCGACGAGATGGCCGACCTGATGATGGTCGCCGGCAAGGACATCGAAGGCGCCGTGCAGCGCTTGGCGCAGATGGCGCGCGCCGCCGGCATCCATGTCATCATGGCGACGCAGCGGCCGTCGGTGGACGTCATCACAGGCACCATCAAGGCCAATTTCCCGACCCGCATCTCCTTCCAGGTGACGTCCAAGATCGACAGCCGCACCATTCTGGGCGAGCAGGGCGCCGAGCAGCTGCTCGGCATGGGCGACATGCTCTACATGGCCGGCGGCGGTCGTATCCAGCGCGTGCACGGCCCGTTCGTCGCCGATGAAGAGGTCGAGAAGATCGTCGCGCACCTGAAGCTGCAGGGCGTGCCGGAATACCTCGACGCCATCACCGAGGATGACGGCGAGGACGACGACGAGCCGTCGGGCAAGGGTGGGTCCGGTGGCGGCAACAGCAATTTCGAGGATTCCGACGATCCCTACGATCAGGCGGTCTCCGTGGTGCTGCGCGATGGCAAGGCCTCGACCAGCTATATCCAGCGCCGGCTGGGCATCGGCTACAACCGCGCCGCCTCGATCATCGAGAAGATGGAGAAGGAAGGTATCGTCGGCCCGGCCAACCATGCCGGCAAGCGCGAGATCCTGGTGCCGACCGAAGAGGACAAGTTCTGACCAGAAAGCCTGACCCTTGTGACATCCCGGTCCGGCAACCTTGAACCTTTCAAGGCGTTGAAGCGACCAAGGGACGCCTGACCCGCCAAATTTCAGCCTAACTGGGGGTCCAAGCACAGAACAACTCAGGAATCAGATGAGAGTGACCGACATGAAAAACGATCTTTCAGCGCTCAGCACATTTGCTCCCTCCCGGCGTCAGTTGCTGGGCCTCGGCCTGGCGTTTGCGGGGGCGGCAGCCTTCAACGCGGTACCCGGCTTCCAGGTGCTGGCCTCGGCGCAGGCGGCCGTGCCGGCCGCGGCACAGAAGATCGCCGACCACTTTTCCTCGGTCAAATCGATGAGCGGCGAATTCGTGCAGTTCGGCCCCAAGGGCGAGCAGACCGGCGGCAAGTTCTTCCTTGAACGGCCGGGCAAGATCCGCTTCAACTATGACGGCTCTTCGAATTTCCGGGTGATTTCAGACGGCAAATCGGTGGTCATCCTGAACAAGAGGCTCAACACGTCCGATCTCTATCCGCTGTCGAAGACGCCCCTGAAGCTGCTGCTCGACACCAGGATCGACCTCTCCGGCGATCGCGTCAAAAGCGTCAAGCAGGAGGATGACCTCACCACCATCCAGCTCGCCGACAAATCGGTGTTCGGCAATTCGAGGATCACCATGATGTTCGATCCGAAAACCTTCGATTTGCGGCAGTGGACGATCACCGACGCGCAGGGCAAGGATACGACGGTGATGATCTTCAACACCAAGGAAGGTGTCAGCTTCGCGCCGGATACTTTCGCCATCGACTACACGGCGAACCGCGAGCTCAACACCAACAAGGCGCGCTAGAGCAGTTCACCGTTTCACGGGAACGACGACCCGCTCCAACTCCTTGTTCCTGGAATTGCTCTGGCTTCAAACGCTCAATAGCTGTGGAAAGCACCGGGCCGCGCCTCGTCGGGCGTGGCCCGGCTTGTCTTTGCGGCCCGCGGCTGGCAATTTCCCGGGCTGACTCCGTCAAAAGGCGTCTTCCCCGCCGGGACCCCATCGGTTCTGGCCGGCTGCACGCTGTCCTGGATTGCCAATGCCCTTCTCCATCGCCACCTGGAACATCAACTCCGTTCGCCTGCGCATGCCGATCGTCGAGCGCCTGCTCGTCGAGCATGCGCCCGACGTGCTGTGCCTGCAGGAAACCAAGGTTCCCGACGAACTGTTTCCCGAAAAGGCTTTCCGCAAGCTCGGCTACGAGCACATCGCCTTCCATGGCCAGAAGGGCTACCACGGCGTCGCGACGGTGGCGCGGCGGCCGATCGAGGTGGTCGAAAAGCGACGCTTTTGCGAAATCGAGGACAGCCGGCACCTCTCGGTCACGGTGCGGGCCGGCGGCAAGGCGATCCTGCTCCACAATTTCTACGTTCCGGCGGGCGGCGACGAACCGGATCCCGTCATCAACAGGAAGTTCAAGCACAAGCTCGACTTCGTTGCCGAGATGAATGCCATCCGGGCAGAACATGACGAGGTGTCCGGCTCGGTGCTGGTCGGCGACCTCAACATCGCCCCGCTCGAGCATGACGTCTGGTCGCACAAGCAATTGCTCAACGTGGTCAGCCACACGCCGGTCGAGACAGAAAATTTCGAGGCGATGCGGCGCGCCGGCGACTGGGTCGACCTGATGCGGCTCAACGTGCCGCATGAGCAGAAGCTCTACACCTGGTGGAGCTATCGCGCGCAGGATTGGGAGCTGTCCAACCGCGGCCGCCGTCTCGACCACGTCTGGTCGTCGCCGAACCTGGTGCCCAGCTTTTCCGGCTACGAAATCCTGCGTCCGGCGCGCGGCTGGGAGCGCCCGTCGGACCATGTGCCTGTGATCGCGCGGTTCGATCTGGACTAGCCTGCTTGAAGATGCGGGGCCTGCGGCAGTCAGTCGGTAGAGGTGGAGTCGGCTGGATCCACCCACGGACGGCCCAATCGTGTCACCATCGCCGCGTACCCAACGGCACCTGCCGCCCAAAGGAAGATGCCAAGCTCTTTGACGACGTCTTCGGCGATGGCGGCCGCAGAACCAGGGGTAGGAAACAGCTCTCCGAGCTGGTCAATCGATGCTGACATCGCGAGCAGGAAGCCTGCGGCCACAAAGACGATCGTGCCGTCGAATGTCTTTCGTCGCAGCCGAAAGAACCAGAACAACCCGGCGGCGGCGTAGACAATCATCGGAACGATCTCCGGTATCCCTACAATGGGCAGCACGTCCTCATGGATCAACAACAGGTCATCGAGGCCCAAGAACAGGGTAAGACCGCCGAGAAACGTGCAATCCCATCGATGCGTGAGCAGGCCAGCAAACAGGGTGGCAGCGCCGGTGCCGATCCATAGCGAAGCACCCAGGGACGAAATCCACCCCGTATAGAAGCCGACTTCGGCGGCTGCAGATGGATCTCGATAAAAGATCCAAGCGTCCAGGCCACGAATTTGCGCGATGAACAGCGCGGCTAAGAGCATCGCAACATTAATCGCCGTCGCCGCCAGTACGACCAAGCGCCAGGCTATTATCCATTCGCCGCCATGCTTTGTGTTCAGCGCGTTGTTCTCTGGCATTGCTATTCTCATTGAGGACTGAGAGGAACTCCACTGGAACCAAAGTACGACAGCCGCCAGATTTGCCGCCGAGAACTTCGCCTGCATTGTGCCGGTGGTCACCATGATTGCAGCGCTTCGCCCCACCGAACCCATTATACCATGGCGTCGATGTTCAGGTGAGGCTGGCCTGCAAATGGCCGACCTGAATCTCAACGCGCTTCGAAGCGCGCCAAATGAATTCAAGTTCAAACCGCGCGCTTCAAGTCTTCATGCATGTCGTTATCGCGAAATTGCTGGACTGACAGGCCTGCGAGATCCGGCAGATGGGGATGGTCGCGGCGGCGCGTCGCCAGCATCCGTTGCGCCGCTTCGACGATTGTCGACGCAGGCACATCGGCGACCAGGCCGGTCGGGCTTGCAAGACGGGATTCGATCACGTCCACGCAGTTCGAAAGCGGCCTCCAACGGGCCATGTTGGCGCCGCCACTGAGGATAACCATCGGCGTCATCACGGTTGCCATGAGATGTGCGGTACCGCCTTCGGCGCCGATGTAAAGATCGGCAAACTCGCCGAGCGCCAGCAAGATGTCACCGATATCGACACCCTCGATCGCGGCGGAATCGACAAGCCGCAGCTTCGGTACGCGCTGAGCCAGTTCAGCCATATCGGGACCATCGCCGGGAGTTTTCACATAGAGAAGGTCCGCCCCGTCGGCGATCAGGCTGTCGGCGATCGCGGCAACCTGATCCGCCGACATGCGCTTGCTGGCGCTGCCGTGCGCCGCGATAATGATCAACGGAGCATGCTTGCCGTCCGCAAGGCCCCTGGCCGCCGCTCGCGCGGCCGGGCCAGGCTCCAGCCGATGATCGAAAGGCAGCCGCTTGCCGGCAAGGCGTTCGATGAGGCGGTGGAAGCGCCAGGCATTGTGCCCGGGTCGTGCTTCAGGCCTTTGGCCCAGGCGCCAGGAAAGGGCGAAAGCCGGAAAGTTTGCCTCATAGGCGATGCCGCGGCCGAGCAGTGATGCCGAGGCTTGAAGCAGCCAACGCGCCGAGATGCGGAAATCGACCACGGCCAATCGCCCCTTGCCGTTGCGGTGACCGGCGATCAGGCGCGCCAGGGGCGTCCGCACATTGATCGCATCGACCAAATGGCCGGCATGGCGATTGAGGCTATGTTCAAGGGACGACGACCGGGTGGTTCCGTAGACGATGAAACTATCGGGGAATGCCGTTCTGGCGGCGCGCAAAGCCGGAATCCGGATTAATCCGTCGCCGAACGCGTCATTGCGGGAATACAAGATAATCGTCTCGTACCGCCCTGATGGCATGGCTCGCTCCCCCCAGGAGCCTGGTGGTGATGGCGCCTGCTGTGCCGGCCGCCTTCGAGGTGCTTTAGGATTTCACCTCATGCCTGTCAACGGACCCTTGCCCCTGGATCCGGGCGTCCGGATGAACGAACCTTGGCGATTCCCGCTCCGGCCGCAGTGCGCCACGATCAGGTCATCGCGGCCAATGTCGTTGAAAAGCGCTGCCGCGCTTCCGCCTTTGGCCGCGACACAACAGCTTCGCAGGCGGGCAGCCTTCAGCCAGAGAAGCGCGGCGCCAGTTCCTCGATGCGGCGGATCATCGCCTGAAATTCCTCCGAGATGCGCTGGTGGAGCTTGACCGCGATCTCGGGATATTCCTCCAGGATGCGGCGGAACATCTTGCGGCTGAGCCGCATCACTTCGGAATCGATCTCGGCCGAGGCGCTGGTCAACCGGTTGGTGTCGGCGATCAACGCCAGTTCGCTCAGGATTGTGCCGGGGCCTGCCGTGCCAATTGGGATGCGTTCACCACCCTGCTCCCGGTAGAGCACGATGCGCCCACTGACGACGATATAGGCGGAATCGGCCTCATCGTCCTCGCGATAAAGCTTGTGGTTGGCAATCAGCCTGGTGTTCTCGGCGCCAAAGGCGAGCAGGCGCAATTGTTCCTGCGTGAAGCCCTCGAAGAGCCTCACGGCGGACAGGACGCGGATGTCGTCATCCAGCGCCATCTAGCTATGTCCCCGAACCGACAGTCCGACTCCTCCTCTGCGAGTTCGATCCAAACCACCCTCAAACTGGATCGTACCCGAAAGCGGCCCCGCCCGACCGCTCATTGGATAATGAAATGTTTAAGGAACCAGCTTGTAGCCGCCGCTTTCTGTCACAAGAATTTCCGCATTGGAAGGATCGCGCTCGATCTTCTGGCGCAGCCGGTAGACATGGGTTTCCAGCGTGTGCGTGGTGACACCGGAATTGTAGCCCCACACCTCCTCGAGCAGCACGTCGCGCGTCACCACCTTCTGGTCGGCGCGATAAAGATATTTGATAATCGAGGCTTCCTTCTCCGTCAGCCGCACCTTGCCGCCGCGCGGGTCAAGCAGCAGTTTCTGGCTGGGCTTGAAAGTATAGGGCCCGACCGAGAAGGTGGCGTCCTCGCTCTGCTCATGCTGGCGCAGCTGCGCCCGAATGCGCGCCAGCAGCACGGCAAAGCGGAACGGCTTCGTCACATAGTCGTTGGCGCCGGCCTCGAGACCAAGAATCGTATCCGAATCGGTGTCGTGACCGGTCAGCATGATGATGGGCGCCTTGTAACCGCCCTTGCGCAGGATCTTCACCGCTTCGCGGCCATCCATGTCGGGCAGCCCGACGTCCATGATGAGCAGATCAATGAGGCCGCCGCGCGCTGCGGCGACACCTTTTGCCGCAGTCGATTCCTGCAGCACGTCGAATTCCTCATAAAGGGACAATTGCTCGACCAGTGTGCCGCGCAGGTCATCATCATCGTCGACGATCAGTATGGTGCGTGAAGTCATGGATCAATCCGTTGTTTTGAAAAGAAAATTCAGTTGACCGCTGCCTGTTTATGCGGAAGCTGACCGGCGCAACAGCCGTTCACAGTGATTTGTTCCGTGGCACGATCATACAAGAAAAAACACGATCGCAATGCAGCCGGCGCAATTTTGCGAAAAGGGCTGCGTGTGCTGACCGTGCGGGCCAGGCCTGGGCATTCAAGCCAGGGCCTGCTGCAGGCCGGGAAAACGGTGTTTGCCTGTGCGTTGGGGCGCGGTGGCATCTCGGCCGGCAAGCGCGAAGGCGATGGCGCCACGCCGCTGGCCGCGATGCGGATACTGTCGGGGTATTTCCGGGGAGATCAGTTCTCCAGCGGCCGCAGGACCCGTCTGGCGATGACGCCGATCGGGCCCGATCTGGGCTGGTGCGAAGTGCCTGACGACCGCAACTACAACAGGCCCGTCAAGATACCCTATGGCGCCAGCCACGAACGCATGCGGCGCGACGACCGGCTCTACGACGCCTGTCTTGTGCTCGACTGGAACCTGTCGCCGCGCCGGCGCGGGCGCGGCAGCGCCATCTTCTTCCATCTGGCGCGCCCCGGCTTCACGCCGACGCAAGGCTGTGTGGCTGTCACGGCTCGTACGATGGCGCGACTGCTGCCACTGCTGTCGGATCGGACGGTGGTGAGGGTGGTAAGATAGTAGGGGAGTAGGGGAGTAGGGGAGTAGGGGAGTAGGGGAGTAGGGACAGTCCCGGCGCAGCCTTAATTTTTCCTATTCCCCTATTCCCCTATTCCCCTACGACCAGGTTTCTGCCAACCGATGTCGAGCAGGCCCAGCCGGCCAAGTTCTCTGTCCATTGCGCGAGCGACGTCACGGCGCTCGCCGCCGATATCGCGCAGTTGGCGATCGGAGAGATCCTCGACGTCCTGGTAGGCAATGTCGCGGCGGGCGAGGCGTATCGCGACCCGGGCGTGGCGCAGCCAGTCGAGGGTTTCGGCCAGCCAGGCCGGGCGGGGTGTCGATGAATTCAAAACAATGATGGACATGGTTATGATCCGTTGTCTCCGGATATCAAATCCGGCTTGATGATGTGTCGATGATGGGATCATGCCAGATTGAAATCCCTGCGAGAAACGAGTAGTTTTCTCTGGATCATCAAGTTTTATTTGAGGATAGGATGGCTCGTCTTCTGCCCGGGACTCGTGCCTTGAGGACGCTGGAAGCAGCGGCCCGGCACCTCAATTTCACCCGCGCCGCCGACGAGCTCGGCCTGACACCGGCCGCCGTCAGCCATCAGATCAAGGAAATCGAGGATCAACTCGGGCTGGTGCTGTTCACACGCACCAGCCGCACCATCCGGCTCACCGAGGCGGGGACGGTGCTGTTCGACGCCTCGGCCGACGCGCTCGACCTGCTTGGCCGGGCCGTTTCGCGGGCGCAGAAGCTGGCGCGCGGCACCGCCCTTTTGAAGGTAACGCTCGACGCGCAGTTCGCGTCAAAATGGCTGATGCGACGCGTCGACGATTTTCGCAAGCATCACCCAGATATCGAATTGCGATTCGACATTGCCTATGAAGTGCGGGATTTCGAACTCGATGACATCGATGTCGGCATCCGTTTTGGCGCCGGGAAATATCCGGGTCTTCGCACCCACCGGCTGTTCGACAACATCCTCATTCCGGTGTGCAGCCCGAGCCTTTTGACGTCCGGTCCGCCGCTGCGTGAGCCGCGCGACCTCTTCAATCACACGCTTGCGCATATCGAATGGTCGCGGCAAGGCGTGACATGGCCCAACTGGCGGATGTGGATGGCGGCGGCCGGCATCAATGATTTCGACGACAGCCGGACCGTCGTCTTCGGAAACTCCACGGATGCCGTCCAGGCAGCGCTCGACGGCAATGCCGTTGCGCTCGCCGATTTCGCCATGGTGGCGAACGACCTTTCCCTGGGCAGGCTGGTGCAGCCTTTCGAACTCGGCCTGCGGGTGGCGCCCGAGTTCGCCTACTTCCTGGTCTATCCCGAAAATACCGGCGACGATCCGCGCATCGTCGCCTTTCGCGAATGGATGCTCGAGGAAGTCGCCAAGACGCGGACCACGGACAAAGGGCAGTAGGGCAGTAGGGCAGTAGGGCAGTAGGGCAGTAGGGATTGCAGTCGGTGCCGTTTGCCCCTATTCCCCTACTGCCTTACTGCCCTACTCCCTTCTTGATCAGGTTGCCGCCGCGCCGAACCAGCCGATCACGGCGCCGATGATCAGCAGCACGCCGAGCCAGTGGCCGCCGTCGATGAGGGTCAGGTCCCAGCCGAAATTCTCGTAGCGATGGTTGACCGAGAGCGTCGTGGCGACGAAACCCAGCCAGAGCACGAAGCCGAAGACCAGGCCGGCAATCCATGTCGGCTCGCCGCCGGTCATCGCGCCGACGACCAGCGCCAATATGTACGCCATGACCAGTTCGGCGATGAAGCTGATGACGAAGGGCAGCGGCGATTTCTTCATCGTCGCCGGATCGAGCTTGGCGGCTTTCAGCCACGGCTTGCTCAGGCCCATGTACCAAGCGGCGCCGAACAGCCACGCGGCGATCGCGGCAGCGACTACCGCCAGCCAGTTCACTGCTGAAAAATCCATGAGCTCCCCCTCTGATTTGTATGTGATGGAACGCCTGTTCGGCGATCGCGTCAAGCGAACCGCCAGACCGTCGTGCGCTTGACCAGCGCATCCTCCAGCGCCCGCGTGACGGCCACCTCATAGACCGCAAGCGGCTCCAGCCCTGCCTTCGGCAGATACGACCGTCCGGGATCGCCGACGAGGATCTCGGCGCCGCGGGCCTTCAGCGTTGCGAACCATGGCATCAGCCGGTCCGCGAAAGATTTGTCGTAGAAAACATCACCGGCCAGGACCACGTCCCAACCTGCATCGGTGCCGATGCAATCCGTGCCGAGGAATTCGGTCCCGACACCGTTGATCTCGCTGTTGAGCCGGATCGCGGTGGCACAGAACGGATCGATGTCGGTTGCGATCACCTTGGCGGCACCTGCCTTGGCGGCAGCGATGGCGACGAGGCCGGAGCCGGAAGCGAAGTCGAGCACGCGCTTGCCCCGCACCGTGCCGGGATTGTCCAGGACATAGCGGGCAAGGCCCTGGCCGCCGGCCCAGGCAAAGGCCCAGAAAGGCGGTGGCAGGCCGATCTCGACCAGCTCATCCTCGGTCCGCTGCCACAAATCATGCGCTTCGTCGGCAAGATGAAGCAGGATCTCCGGCACGTGCGGCGGCGCCATCAGCGCCGTGTTGTCGAGAATGAATTGCCTCGCGCTGTTGGGCGTCAGCGCCGTCACGGAGCCGGCGTCAAGCCGCCCATGCGGCAGACTTCCTTCCATTCGGCCGGCGTCACCGGCTGCACGGAAAGCCGGCCGAGCCGCACCAGCGCCATGTCGGCAAGCTTCGGATTGGCCTTGACCTGTTCCAGCGTCGGCGGGTTCGGCACATCCCTTACGGCGCGGATGTCGACGCATTCCCAGCGCGGATCGTCCGAGGTGGTGTCGGGATGGGCAAGCGCGCAGACTTCAGCGATGCCGACGACGTTCAGCCCTTCGTTGGAATGGTAGAAGAAGCCGAGATCTCCGATCCGCATGGCCTTCATGTTGTTGCGCGCGGCGTAGTTGCGCACGCCGTCCCATTGCGTACCGGCCTTGCCCTTGGCCTTCAGCATCTCGAAGGAGAACTTGAATGGCTCGGATTTGAACAGCCAGTAGTTCATGTCTTTCTCCTCCTAGGAGTCGCGCGGCGACCGGGATTAACTAGCCGCCGGCTTGTTGAACGTCCAGTTCCACGGGCGGATTTCGACGCTTTCGAACAGCCCGGCCTTGGCGTAGGGGTCGGCCGCCGACAGAGCCTGCGCACCTGCCAGGTCGGGCGCTTCGACGACCACGAGGCTGCCATTGGGCTTGCCCTCGGCATCAAGGAACGGACCAGCGAAGGCCAGCTTCTTGTCGCCGTTCAACCCTTCGAGAAAGGCGATATGCTCGGGCCGCGTGTCGAGGCGCACCTGCAGGCTTCCGGGCTTGTCCTTGCAAATCACAGCAAACAGCATGGTTCTCTCTCCTGGTCTCGGGTTCAAGGTTGGGGATCAATCGTTGGTTTCGGTCTTCAGCGGCCGGGTCATCAAGGCCGTCACAGCCTGCCGGACGGTGATGGCACCGTCCAGTATGGCGGCGACAGCGGCAATGATCGGCGCGTCGATGTTGCGCTCGGTGGCGATGCGGGCAGCGATCGCCGCCGTCGGCACGCCTTCGGCGAGCGGCAATCCGGCAAGCGGCTTGCCTTGGCCGAGCGCCAGGCCATAGGCGAAATTGCGCGACTGGGTGGACGAGCAGGTCAGCAGCAGGTCGCCAAGGCCGGAAAGCCCCATCAGCGTTTCGGGCCTGGCGCCGAAGGCAGCGCCGATGCGGCGCAGCTCGACAAAGCCGCGCGTCACCATTGCGGCCTGGGCGCTGGCGCCGAGACCCGCGCCAGCGACAGCACCTGCGGCAATGGCGAAGACGTTCTTCAAGGCGCCGCCGATCTCGACGCCGATCAGGTCGTCGTTCGAATAGCAGCGTAGGTTTTCGGCGGAAAAGCGGGCGGCGAGATCGGCGGCCAATGCCTCGTCGCGGGCAGCGACCACAACGGCCGTCGGCAGGCCGCGGGCGACGTCGGTGGCGAAGCTCGGACCCGACAGAGCGGCAACCGGATTTAGCGGCAGGATTTCTTCGACGATCGCCGACAGCAAGGCGCCGGTCTCGCTTTCGATGCCCTTGGCACACAGAACCAGCGGGACACCGGCCGGCATCTGGTCCTTCGCTGCCGCCAGCGTAGTCCGCAGCGACTGGGCCGGCGTCACCGCCAGCACGCAGTCGGCACCGTCGAGCGCGGCCTGGATGTTGCTCGTCGCCACGATGCCGGGCTGGAGCGCAATGCCCGGCAGATAGCGTGGATTTTCGCCGCGGTCGATCGCGGCGACGGTCTCCGGGTCGCGCGCGTAAAGGCGGACGAAATGGCCGGCGCGCAGCATGGCCAAGGCCAAGGCAGTGCCCCAGGCCCCGCCGCCGAGCACGGCAACGCGCCAGCCGGTTGGCGCGGTGTCGTTGCCGCTTGCCAGCTCGTTCATGCCTTGGCTCCGCGCCGGCCGGAGCCGACCATCGGCGCCGAGATGCTGTCCAGCGGCCAGCGCGAGCGCGGCACGAAATCGAAGCCGTTCTCCTGCGCCATGCCGGCGCGCAGCCGCTCGATGCCGGCCCAGGCGATCATCGCCGCATTGTCGGTGCAAAGCTTCAGCGGTGGCGCAATGAAGGTGAAGCCGGTCTCGGCACAGAGCCGCTCCAGCATGATCTTGATCGTGCGGTTGGCGGCGACACCACCGGCAACGACGAGGGCCGGGTTTTTCGTGCCGGGAAATGTCTCGCGAAAGCGCGTCAGCGCGCGGGAGACACGGTCGGCCAGCGCATCGGCCACCGCTGCCTGGAACGAAGCGCAGATGTCGGCGACGTCCTGGTCGCTCAGCGGCGCAATGGCGCTCGCCGCCTGGCGCACGGCGGTCTTGAGGCCGGAGAAGGAGAAGTCGGGCTGGGCCGAGCCCTTCATCGGGCGCGGAAAGGCAAAGCGCGAGGCATTGCCGGCCTGTGCCGCCTTCTCGACATTCGGTCCGCCGGGATAGGCCAGGCCGAGCATCTTGGCCGTCTTGTCGAAGGCTTCGCCGAGCGCGTCGTCGATGGTCGTTGCCCAGCGCTGGTAGTCGCCGACGCCGCGCACGGCGACGATTTGCGTATGGCCGCCGGAGACCAGCAGCAAGAGATAGGGAAAGTCGAGCCCGTCGGTCAGCCTTGCGGTCAGCGCATGGCCTTCGAGGTGGTTGATGGCGATCAGCGGCTTGTTCGCCGCCGCGGCGATTGCCTTGGCGGTCATCAGCCCGACGATCAGCCCGCCGACCAGGCCGGGACCGGCGGTGGCGGCAATCGCGTCGATATCGGCGAGCGCCGTGCCCGAATCGGCAAGCGCTGCCTCGATGATGCCGTCCAGCGCCTCGACATGGGCACGCGCGGCGATTTCCGGCACGACACCGCCGAACGCGGCATGTTCCTCGATCTGGCTGAGCACGATGTTGGACAGGATTTTTGGCGCGGCGTCGCCGTCGATGGCCACCACGCTGGCGGCGGTCTCGTCACAACTCGTCTCTATGCCCAGCACGCGGATCAATTCGTCGCTGTCCCTAAAGATTGTATCATTGGGCTTTCCCCGTTAGGAGAACCCCGGAAAAGCCTCGCTTGCCGGGGGGTTATCACGGACTGCGCGCCATGCAAACAATCTTGAGAATCGGAACACGCGGCAGCCCGCTGGCGCTGGCACAGGCGCATGAAGCACAGGCGCGGCTGATGGCCGCGCATGGCATGCCGGCGGAGGCGTTCGAGGTGGTCGTCATCTCGACCAGCGGCGACCGCATCCAGGACCGGCCGCTGTCGGAAGCCGGCGGCAAGGGCCTGTTCACCAAGGAGATCGAGGAGGCGCTGCTGGCGGGCCGGATCGATATCGCCGTGCATTCGTCGAAGGACATGCCGACGCAACTGCCCGACGGTCTCGAACTCTCGGCCTTCCTGCCGCGCGAGGATGCACGCGACGCCTTTGTCGGCAAGGCGGCGAAGACGATCGCCGAACTGCCGCGCGGGGCGAAAGTCGGCTCGTCGTCGCTGCGGCGGCAAGCGCTGATCCGCCGGATGCGGCCGGATCTCGACGTGGTGATGTTCCGCGGCAATGTGCAGACGCGGCTGCGCAAGCTCGAAGAAGGCGTCGCCGCGGGCACGATCCTGGCCTATGCCGGGCTGAAGCGGCTTGGGCTCGAGCATGTCGTCACCGATCTGATACCGCTCGATGTCTTCCCGCCGGCGCCGGGGCAAGGCGCGATCGGCATCGAAACCCGTATCGGCGACCGCGATGTCGAAAAGATGCTGGCAGCCGTCCATGATGTGCCGACCGGCCAGGCGCTGGCCTGCGAGCGTGCCTTCCTGGCGGCGCTGGATGGCTCCTGCCGCACGCCGATCGCCGGCTATGCGGCGATCGCGGCCGGAAAGCTGTCTTTTGCCGGGCTGATCATCTCGCCCGACGGGACGCAATCGTACACGGTCGAGCTGCAGGGACCGGCGCAAGACGCCGCCAGCATCGGCGGTGAAGCAGCCCGGAGCGTGCGTGCCAAGGCCGGCGAAAAGTTCTTCGACGGCTGGCTCTGAAATGCTTCGCGTCCTGGTGACCAGGCCGGAACCGGGTGCTTCGCGCACTGCGCGTCGGCTTGAGGAGACGGGCTTTCAGCCGGTTCTTTTGCCCCTGACCGAAACAAAGGCGTTGCCTGTCGCCGCCGGACTGACCCTGGACAATGCCGTCGCGGTGGCCGTCACCAGCGCCAATGCCGTGCGCCATGCGCCGGAAGAAATCATCGCGACGCTCGCCGCCTTGCCTTGCCATGCGGTCGGCAAAAGGACGGCGCAAGCGGCGCGTGAAGCGGGGTTTTTGTCGGTCAGTGAAGGCCCGGGCGATGCGGAGGCGCTGGCCGACAGGCTCGCTGCCGATTTTTCTGGAAAGACGATCGTCTATCTCTGCGGGCGCGTGCGTTTTCCGGCGTTCGAACAGAGGCTCGGGACAGCGGGCGTTCGGGTCCACGCCGTCGAGACCTATGACACGCTGACGGTGGGCTATCCGGACGACGTCATCCTCGAACGCCTGTCAGGGCAACCTGCCGACGCGGTATTGCTCTATTCAGCCAAGGCGGCGGCGGCGATGCAGACCTTGGCAAAACGGCCCGCTCTGCGCGGTCTCTTCGAGAAAACATGGGTTTTTGCGCTTTCCACGCGCATCGCCGCAGCCTTCGACGACGCCGCCAGCGAAAAGATCCGCATTGCCGCGCAACCCGACGAGGACGCATTGCTGGCGCTTTTGCAGGCGCCGCGCTGAGCCGCGTCATCACACCGCCCCTTTTCACCGCTTGGTGATGTGCTAGACCCTTTCTGAACCATCATGCGCCGCCAGGCGTTGAGACGAAGCGAATTGTGCGGAGCCCAGGCATGGTCAAGACGCCGAAGATGCGACACTCGAAAAGCCGCCGCGAGCCGGTGACCATCGATCTCGAGCCGGGCGCCGTCTCACGCATCGCCGACGAGGACGCCGCCAGGCAGGAGGCCCGGACAGACGAGGCGAAGGCCGAGGAAGCAGCGAACGCTTCGCAGCCCGAGGTTCCCGAAGAGCCGGTTCATGCCGACCAGACCGATCTTGAGCCCTGGGAGCATGCCGACGCCGCAGCAGGGGCAGCGGAGGCGCAAGCGCCGGCTGATGCCGGAGCCAAAGCCACCGAGCCTGAGCTCCCTTATCCCGGCTCGGATGCGCCGCCCAACCGTGCCAAAACCTTCGACTACAGTTTCGAGGACGCGTCGGCGGCGCAGACCGACGGCAGCAAGGCTAAAACCGAGACACGGGGCGAGAAAATGGCGCCAGCCCCGGAAAAGCGCGGCGGCCTCAACGGCGTCGCCGCCGGCTTCATCGGCGGCGTCATCGCGCTGGTCGGCGCCGGCGGGCTGCAATTTGCCGGCCTGCTCGGCGCGCCGGGTTCCGGTGCCGGCGTCTCGCTCGATAGCGTCAACGGCGACATCGCCTCGCTGAAGACCGAAATCGCCGGTTTGAAGGACGCCGGCGGCAACGGCGATGGAGCGGCCAAGATGGTCGGCCTGTCCTCGGGCCTTGAACAGGTCAAGGCCGATGTGGCGGCGCTGAAATCGGCTGTCGAGAAAGGTGGAGCAGGCGACGCAGCCGGGGTCGCCGCACTGGGCGACAAGGTCGCGCAGATCGAGACGGCGGTCGCCGCCCTCGGCAAGGCCGGCAGCTCGGCGCCGGTCGATCTCGGTCCGCTCAACGAGAAACTGGCAGGCCTCGACGCGCTGGTGAAGTCGGCCGGCGAGGCTACGACGGCGCAGGAGGGCCGGCTGACGGCGCTGGAGCAGTCCGTGTCGCAGCTGTCCGGCAAGGTCGAGGCGGCGGCGGGACAGCCGAAGATCGCGCTTGCCATCGCGGCGTCGGCCTTGAAGGCGGCGCTTGAGCGTGGCGGGCCGTTTTCGGCCGAACTCGAAACCCTCGCTGCGATTTCGCCCGATGCGCCGCAGCTTGCGGCACTGCGCCCCTATGCTGAAAAGGGCGTTCCGACCCGCGCCGAGATCGCATCGCAGGCCGATGCCGCCGCCAATGCTATGGTCACAGCCGCGACGCCCGTCGATGAGAATGCCGGCTTCGTTCAGAGCCTTCTGTCGAGCGCCGAATCGCTGGTCAAGGTCAGGCCGATCGGTGCCGTCGAAGGCGCCGGCGCACCGGAAACCGTCGCGCGCATGGAGGCGGCGGTCAACCAGGGCGACTACGCCAAGGCACTCAGCGAGTATGAAACGCTGCCCGAGGCCGCCAAGGCCGCTGGCGCGGACTTTGCCGGCAAGCTGAAGGCACGCATCGAGGTCGAAACCCAGGTCGATGCGCTGATCTCGGGCGCGATGAAGGCATGAGGGCAACACAATGATCCGCCTGCTCGCCTTCCTCATCGTCGTTTTCGCGCTCGGGCTGGGCTTTGCCTGGCTGGCCGACCGGCCGGGCGACATGGTCGTCACTTTCAACGGCTACCAATACCAGGTCAGCCTGATGGTGGCGGCGGTGGCGGTCGTTGCCGTGGTCGCCGCGGTGATGATCCTGTGGTGGCTGCTCAAGTCGCTGTGGAACAGCCCCTACACCATCTCGCGCTATTTCCGCGTCCGCCGCCGCGACCGTGGCTATCAGGCGCTGTCGACCGGAATGATTGCCGCCGGCGCCGGGGATGGCGCGCTGGCCCGCAAGAAGACCAAGGAAGCCGCCAAGCTGATCCGTTCCGACCAGGAGCCGCTGATCCACCTGCTGGAAGCACAGGCGTCGCTGCTCGAAGGCGATCATGAAGGCGCGCGACAGAAGTTCGAGAGCATGCTCGACGATCCCGAGATGCGGCTGCTGGGCTTGCGCGGGCTTTATCTGGAAGCCGAACGGCTCGGCGACCGCAACGCCGCCAGGCATTATGCCGGCCGTGCCGCGGTGATGGCGCCGCAGCTGGCCTGGGCGGCGGAATCGACGCTGGAAGAGCTGACCGCGCGCGGCGACTGGGACGGCGCCCTGAAACTGGTCGACGCGCAGAAATCGACACGGCAGATCGAGCGCGATGCCGCCAACCGCCGCCGCGCAGTGCTGTTGACCGCCAAGGCGCAGGCGCTTGCCGACAGCGATCCCGCCGCCGCCAGGACGGCGGCGATCGAGGCCAACAAGCTTAGGCCCGACTTCGCGCCTGCCGCCGTTGCCGCCGCGGCCGCATTGTTCAAGCAGAACGATGTGCGCAAGGGCTCGAAGATACTCGAGGCGGCGTGGAAGGCCGAGCCGCATCCGGAGGTCGCCGAGCTCTATACCCATGCAAGGCCGGGCGACGCCGTGCTCGACCGCCTCAACCGGGCGAAGAAGCTGCAGGAAATGAAGAAGAACCACGCCGAGTCCTCGATGACGGTGGCGCGCGCCGCGCTCGACGCGCAGGATTATTCGACCGCCCGCCGCGAGGCCGAGGCGGCGATCCGGATGGACCGCCGCGAGGGCGCCTATCTGCTGCTCGCAGACATCGAGGAGGCCGAGACCGGCGATCAGGGCAAGGTGCGGCAGCTGCTGTCCAGGGCGGTGCGGGCGCCGCGCGATCCGGCCTGGGTCGCAGACGGCGTGGTGTCGGAACGCTGGGCGCCGGTGTCGCCGATCACCGGCCGGCTCGACGCCTTCGAGTGGCGTGCGCCGATGGAGCGTCTTGGCCAGTTGATCGACAGCCATGATGAGATGCCAGCCGGTGCGGCGCCGGTCATCGAAGCATTGGCAAAGCCGACGAGCGAAAAAAGGCCGATCGAGGTGATCGATGATGCCGGTGGCGAGACGTCGGCGGGCAAGCAAGCTGAAAGTCGCGAAGAAGATCATGTCAGGCCGATCACGGCAGCGGCCTTCGCCGCGGTGCCGAGCGATGCCGAGGGTGTCGAGCCGGCTGAGGAGCTTGCGCGGTTGCCGGACGATCCCGGCGTCGATCCGGACGAGGAAGCGCAGAAATCGCCGCGCCGGTTTCGGTTGTTTTGAGTTGGGCCGGCCGTCAGGCCGTTGGGGTATGGATCTATGTTTGAACGCGTTCTGTCGTTTCTCAGGGATTTGCCGGCCGGTGCCGGCACGCGTGCCAGCACAGACGATCCCCGCATCGCCGCCTCGGCGCTGCTCTATCATGTGATGAATGCCGATGGCGTGCGCCAGGATGTCGAGTGGGAGCGGTTCAAAGCGGTGCTGGCGGAGAGCTATTCGATCAGCGGCACGGAACTCGAAGCGCTTGCCGCCGCCGGCGAGCGGGCCGACAACGAGGCGATCGATCTCTATGCCTTCACCAGTGTCCTGAAGCGCCATCTCGATGCCGATGCGCGCAAGGCCTTCATCGGCCTGATGTGGGAAATCGTCTATGCCGATGGCGAGTTGCACGAGCTCGAGGACAACACCGTCTGGCGCGTCGCCGAGCTGATCGGCGTCGAACGCCATGATCGTGTCGAGGCGCGCCGCAAGGCGGCGGCGCACGCGCCCGGCGCCACCGGAACATCGAGCGACGAATAGGATCTTCGCTTCCCATGCCGCGCCAAACGAGTTCGAAGCCAAAGATCCTGATCGTGCTGCATCAGGAGAGTTCGAGCCCGGGACGTGTCGGACACATGTTGCTGGAAGAAGGGTTCGATCTCGATATCCGCCGGCCGCCGCTTGGCGACGCCTTGCCCGAAACACTGGACGACCACGCCGGCACGGTGGTGTTCGGCGGCCCGATGAGCGCCAATGACGAGGACGAGTTCGTTCGCCGCGAGACCAACTGGCTGGAAATACCGCTGAGGGAGAACCGGCCATGTCTCGGCATCTGTCTCGGCGCACAGATGCTGGTCAACTATCTCGGCGGCAAGGTCGAAGGACACGGTGAAGGGCTGGTCGAGGTTGGCTGGTATCCCCTGAAGGCGACCGAAGCCGGCAAGCAACTGATGCACTGGCCGGAGATGGTCTACCAGTTCCACCGCGAGGGTTTTTCGCTGCCCAGGGACGCGACGCTGCTGGCGACCGCCGAAACCTATCCCAACCAGGCCTTCCGTTACGGCGACAATGCCTGGGGCATCCAGTTCCATGGCGAACTGACCAGGGTGATGATGCAGCGCTGGGTGGTGCGCGGCGCGCATCGCTTCGAATTGCCCGGTGCCCAGCCCGGCCGCGACCATCTCGGCGGCCGGCTGATCTGGGACATGCATCTCAAGCGCTGGCTGGACGAGTTTTTGCGGATGATTTTCGGCAAGCCGAGCAATGGCTAAAGCGCGTCGCGTTTGAACGGATTCAGGCGCCGCGCTTTAGGTCTTTGTCTTTATGCATGTAGGTCTCCCAAAACCGGGGCCACTTTGCGACATGCATCAAGGTTCGAGCACCGGCCGCAGGAAGCTGCGCTCGTAGCTGAGAATGCTGCGATTGCGTTTTTCCATTTCAAACACTTCCTGGCATTCCGGGTCGGCAGCCATACGCTTGCGATAGTCCTCGTAGGCGGCGAGGCTCGGGAAGCTGAACATGGCAAAAGCGACATTGTTAGCCCCCTCGCTCGGAAGGAAATAGCCGTGATGGTTTCCGCCGAGGCGGTTGACCAGGCCTATCCAGCGACGGCCATAGTCTTCGAACTCGGCAAGCTTGTAGGGGTCGATGACATATTTCAGGTAGCAAGTGATCATGGGAGCTCCTGTGTATAGGCGAGGCATGTCGGCTGTCAGCCGTAAGAGATCAGTTGCGTCCGTTGAGGTGGCGCACCTTGCGCAGTTGCGGGAACAGCACCATCCACAGGCCCGCGACGGCGATGGCGCCGATGCCGCCGATCACCACGGCCGGCACCGTGCCGATCAGTGCGGCCATCGTGCCGGCGCGGAATTCGCCGACCTCGTTGGAGGCTCCGACAAAGACCTGGTTGACGGCGTTGACGCGGCCGCGCACCTCGTCGGGCGTCCACAGCTGGATCAGGGTCTCCCTGATGTAGACGCTGAACATATCGGTGGCGCCGAGGCCGGCAAGGGCTACGATCGACAGCCAGGTGATGGTCGAAAGGCCGAACAGCACGGTGAAGGCGCCGAACGAGGCGGCGGCGGCCAGCATGATCATGCCCGCGTGGTTGCGGAGCGGATGCCCGGCCAGCCAGATGGCGACGCAAATGGCGCCGATGCTGGGCGCCGATCGCAGCAGGCCGAGACCCCAGGGGCCGAGCTGGAGGATGTCGCGCGCATAGACCGGCAGCAGCGCCGAGGCGCCGGACAGGAGCACGGCGAACAGATCGAGCGAGATGGCGCCGAGCACGATCTTCTCGCTCCAGATGTAGCTGAACCCGCCGAGCAGGTGCTGCATCGTCGGCTTGTCCGACTCGGTGCGCTGCGACGGCTTCGGGATGGTGAAGATCAGCAGCCCGGACACGAGCATCAGGACGGCCGCGGTTCCGTAGGCCGCTTCCGGCGACACGCCGTAGAGCAGGCCGCCGGCTACCGGGCCGACGATGGTCGCCGTCTGCCAGGCCGATGAATTCCAGGCGATGGCGTTGGCGAAATCCTGAGGCGGCACCAGATTGGCGAACAGCGAGGCGGAGGCCGGACCGAAAAAGGCGCGGGCGACGCCGAACATGGCCAGCACGCAGAAGATCGGCAGCGGCCCGCTGATGCCGCGCAGCGTCAGGAACAGCAGCGCCAGCGCGCACATCGCCTCCACCACGACCGCCAGCGCCATGATCAGGCGGCGGCCGAAGCGATCAGCGACGACGCCGGTGACCAGCACCAGAAGCAGCGACGGCAGGAACTGGACGATGCCGACAAGGCCGAGATCGAGCGGGTCGCGGGTCAAATCGTACATCTGCCAGCCGACCGCGACAGACACGATCATGGTGGCGAATGTGGTGAGGAAACGCGCCGCCCAATAGCTCAGGAAGGAGCGATGGCGAAACGCGGCATAGCGCTGGTCCGGCGATATCTGTTCTGCTGTCATGATTTAAGAGGCCCCGTTGCAGTGACGTCAGCTGGCGGGGCACTTCCACGATGGGCGCTGGTCCGGCTGGCGGAACTTTTTAGCTCAGTTCGCAGCGGATATGCGTCAAAATCAGTGCTGGATCAAGGAATTTTCAGCCCGTTTCATCGCCGGCACGCGGTAGTTACTGCCGCAGCGCGGCGGAGATGGCATCAAGGCCGCCGCGCAATTCGGCTTCCGTCGGCCAGCCAAAGCCGACGCGGAAGAAGCGCTTCTCCATCTCGAACCAGTGGCCGGGCCCGACATAGGTGCCATGGTTTTCCAGCAGGTTCACATAGAACCGGTCGAGGTCGAAGCCAGGTTTGACATCGAGGCGCGGGAAGCCGACGACGCCACCTTCGGGCCGCACCCAGTCGACCAGCGGTTCGCGATCGATCCAGGCCTGGACGATGTCGCGGCGCCCCGCCATTTCGGGCAGCAATGTCGCCAGGAAGACGTCCCGGCGTTCGAGCATGCCGCGGGCGATGCCTTCGTCGATGACGCTGCCGCAGATGCCGATCTGCTCCTTGGCGGCGAGGAATTTTTCCTGAAGCTCAGCGTCCCTGGTGATCAGCCAACCGATGCGGATACCGGGAATGCCGAAGGCCTTGGACAATGACGAGACGCTGATCGCCTTCGGGCTCAGCGAGGCAGCAATCGGCAGCCGCCGGCCGTAGGAAAGGTCGCGATAGGTCTCGTCGACCAGCAGACGGCAGTTGCTGCTTTCGGCAAGCGCCACCAGGGCATCGAGTTCAGCTCGGCTCATCATCGTGCCGGTCGGGTTGTGCGGGCAGGTGACGCTGATCAGCTTCGTGTCCGGCCGCATCGCCGCCTTGACGCGCTCGACATCAATGGCGAAGCCTTCCTCGAAGGCCAGGTCGACAAAGCTGATGGCGCAGCCGATCGCCCTTGGGGTTTCGATGTTGGTGGCGTAGTTGGGCCTGATGACGACGAGATGGTCATTGGCCGACAAAAGCGAGGTCGAGATGATGAACAGCGCACCCGCGGCACCGGCGGTGACCAAGACATCATCCGGCGAAATGCCGGCATCCTGCGCCGATATTAGTGCACGCAACTGCTTGTCGCCGCGATGCTCGCCATAGAAAAGCGTGAGATCAGGCAGCGACAGGCCGATGTCGGAGAGCTTCTGGTCGGCGATCGAACTTTCCGAAAGATTGTAGCGGATACGGTCGTAGCCGTATTCTTCCGGCGCTTCTTTCTCGATCACCATCCTGGTGTAGTTCATGGCTCGCTCCCCAAGGCCCCGTCCGTCCATCCAAGCCATAAAAACATCAAGCCTGCCAAGGCGGATTCGCCGGCAGGCTTCTGTTCCAGTCGTCCTAACTGTTGGCTCAGGACTGAACTAGATCTCTGCTTTAGGCAGGTCGTCGTCCCAAAACCGCTGCGCACTTTTGGGCGACATGCCTCAGGCCGAGGCCTTGGCCTTCCTGCCCTTGGCGGGTGCCTTCACGGGGGCCGCCTTGCGGCCGAGGCCGATCGATTTCGCCAGCAGCGAACGCGAGGCCGCATAGTTGGGAGCGACCATCGGATAGTCCGACGGCAAGCCCCATTTGGCGCGATAGGCGTCCGGCGTCAGGCCGAAATGCACGCCCAGGTGACGCTTCAGCGATTTGAACTTCTTGCCGTCTTCGAGGCAGATGATAAAATCGGGCGTCACCGACTTCTTGGGGTTGACCGCCGGGACCAAGGGGGCAGCCACCGGGACCGCAGGCTTGCCGAGCCCGTTTATCGAGGCGCTGACGCTGGCGATGAGGTCGGCCAGGCCGGAGGCGGGCAAGCGGTTCTTCTCGACGTAAGCGGACACGATGTGAGCGGTCAGCTCGAGCAGATCGATGTCTTTACGGGCACTGTTGCTATCGTCGGTCACTCTATTTCTCCGTCTACAGCGAATGACCTGAAAATCGGATTCGACTTCCGGAAAGGATCATGCGCGAAATCAAAATGCTATGGCGTCCTTCGTGCGTCCACGGGACGAATGGCGTTGGTGTAGCGCGGAATTCCTAGTCGGCAAATCTGCGTATTGCAACGACTTGATGGCATATCACACGTTATTTTGAACAACTATATTAAACAATAACAGTATCAGACTATCAGCGCCTTGTCGCGCCACAAACGAAACCCGCCTTCGAAGGCGCGTGTGTTGTCGCCGCGCCTGGAGTCGGCGGGCAATTCATCGAGCTTGTCGACGTTGCCGCCGCCAATCACGACATAGTCCGGCTGCATGGCGGCACGGAGCCGGTCGACGACGTCGAAGACGTGTTTGCGCCATTTCTTCTTGCCGCGCTTTTCCAGGCCGCGCTCGCCGACATAATCCTCGAAACTCCTGCCCTTCTTGTAGGGCAAATGCGCGAGTTCCATCGGTTGGGCGACGTTGTCGGCAATCATCGCCGCACCGAGACCGGTGCCGAGCCCGAGGAACAGCATACGCCCGCCCTCGTAGCTGCCGATGGCCTGCATCAGCGCGTCATTGACCACTTTCACCGGTTTGCCGAACGCACCCGCAAAGTCGAATCCAGCCCAGCCCTTGCCGAGATTGGCGGGGTCGGCGAGCGGCCTGTCGTGGTTGACCGGACCGGGATAGCCCATCGAGACGACGTCGTAGGACAGGTCTTCGGCGAGCTTGTTGACCGTATCGATCATCTGCCGCGGCGTCAGGCCCGGCCCCGAATCGGCGCGGCGCTCCTCGCCGCCGGCGCTGGTGAGGATCTTGACGTGCGAGCCGCCGATGTCGATCGTGAGCACGATTTTTTTAGTGTCCGGCTTCTCGGTGCCCGATGCTGGTTGCTTCACTGCCTTGGCCATCGTGTGATCCTCTCACTTCACCGGATCGATCCAGCCATTGGGCGGTCCGAACCCGGCCATGACGTCCGCGGGTCCCCATGTGAGCGGCTCGTAGAGGTGCGGCGGCGTGGTGTCGCCAAGCACCGGGCCGACGATGCGCCAGGCCAGTTCGCTGGCGTCCTGGCGGGTGAACAGCTGGCCGTTGCCGTTCATGGCATCACCGATCAGCCGCTCGTAGGGCGGCATGTCGCTTTTGCTGTCGTCGAGCGCCGTCAGTTCGACCTGCTCGCCGATCATGTCGTCGCCCGGTGCCTTGCGCTGTGCTCCGATGGCGATCACCACCTGCGGGTCGATGCGGAAGCGGACGTAGTTCTGGTCGGCGGGCTTGATCGGATCGAAGACATCGAGCGGCGGCCGCTTCAGCCGCACCACCACTTCGGTGACGTGCACCGGCATGTTCTTGCCGGCGCGGATGAAAAACGGCACGTCCTGCCAGCGCCAGGTGTCGACGAAGAAACGCACCGCCGCGAAGGTCTCGACCGGCGAGTTCGGCGCCACGCCGGGTTCGGCGAGATAGCCGGTGAACTGGCCACGCACGACATCGTCTTTTGTCAGCGTCCTGATCGCGCGCAGCACTTGCACCTTCTCGTCGATCAGGTCGTCGGCGGAACGGCCGACAGGCGGCTCCATGGCAAGCAGCAACAGGATGTTGAGCAGGTGGTTCTCGATGACGTCCCTGATGCAGCCGACATCGTCACAGAAGCGGCCACGGCCCTCGACGCCGAAATCCTCGGCCATGGTGATCTGCACGCTTTCGACGTAGTTGCGGTTCCAGATCGGCTCGAGCAGCGAATTGGCGAAGCGGAAATAGAGCAGGTTCTGGATCGCTTCCTTGCCCAGATAATGGTCGATACGGAAGATCGACTGTTCGTCGAACACCAGATGCAGGACGCGGTTCAGCCAGCGCGCCGATTGCAGGTCGTGGCCGAAGGGCTTTTCCACCATCAGCCGCGCGCCATGCGCGGTGCCTGATTGCTCCAGTCCCTGGACGACGGTCTCGAACATGGTCGGCGGCACCGCCATGTAGTGCAGCGGCCGCTGCGCGGTGCCGAGGGCGTTTTTCAGTTTCTCGAACGTCGCTCCATCGCGGTAGTCGCCGCTGACGTAGCGCAGCAGCGAGGCGAATTTGGCGAACACCTTTTCGTCGATCTTGCCGAGCGCATTGACGATGCCGTCGCGGGCGCGCGCCTGCAATTGCTTGAGGTCCCAGGCATCGAAGGCGACGCCGATCACCGGTTCGGTGAGCGTGCCCTTGGCGACCATCTGGTAAAGGGCTGGAAATATCTTCTTGTGGGCAAGGTCGCCGGTTGCCCCGAAGAGCACCAGCGTGTCGGATCGTTCCTGGCTCATGCGCGTGTCTCCCCCAGTGTCGTCACTTGCCGGCCTTCGGCTTCTCGACATGGCCGCCAAAGGCATAGCGCATGGCGGAGAGCAGCTTGTCGGCGAATTCGGATTCGCCCTGCGAGGAGAAGCGGTCGAACAGCGCCGAGGACAGCACCGGAGCCGGCACGCCGGTGTCGATAGCCGCCTTCAGCGTCCAGCGGCCTTCGCCGGAATCCGAGACGCGGCCGCCGAAATTCACCAGGCCCGGATCGCTTTTCAATGCGCCGGCCGTCAGGTCGAGCAGCCAGGAGCCGATAACGCTGCCATGCCGCCAGACCTCGGCCACCTGGGGAAGGTCGATGTCGAACTGGTAGTATTGCGGGTTTTCCAGCGGACTGGTCTCGGCGTCCGCCGTCCGTTGCCGCTTGCCGGCATTGGACGACTTCAGGATGTTCATGCCTTCGGCATAGGCGGCCATGACGCCATATTCGATGCCGTTGTGGACCATCTTGACGAAGTGGCCGGCGCCGCTCGGTCCGCAATGCAGATAGCCAAAGGGCGCGGTCCCGGCATCCCCAGGCGGATTGGAGCCGGCATCGGCGCCCGGCGCCAGCGTGGCGAAGATCGAATCGAGGTGCTGCACCGCCACGTCTGGGCCGCCGATCATCAGGCAGTAGCCACGGTCCAGGCCCCAGACGCCGCCGCTGGTGCCGACATCGACAAGATGGATACCCTTGCCGGTCAGTTTCGCGGCCTGGTCGACGGCATCGTGATAATAGGAATTGCCGCCGTCGATGACGATGTCGCCGGGCTCCATCAGGGCCGCCACCTGGTCGATGATCCTGCCGGTGATCGCGGCCGGCAGCATCAGCCACACGCAGCGCGGCTTGGCCAGCTTGCCGACGAATTCTTCCAGCGAGGCCGCCCCTGACGCGCCGTCGGTCACCAGGGCCGCGACGCTGGCCGGGTTGATGTCGTAGACGACGCATTCGTGGCCGTTGCGCATCAGGCGCCGGACCATGTTGGCGCCCATCCGGCCCAGTCCCATCATTCCGATCTGCATGGTTTCGTCCCTATTTTCTAGGAGATTTATGGGGTTTATCGAGGGAAGGTCTACTGGCTATGATCTACTGGCCATCTTGGTCGCCCGATATGACGGAGAAGTCGACATTCTCCCAATCGCCGGTCCCGGGCCAGAAAAAAGTGAAGGTCAGCGTGCTTCCCTCGGGGAGGCTTGCCGCGGGCAGATCGGCAAGATGGATGCCGAAGGCGTTCTCCACCGTCTGGCTGTCATGGGCGGTCGCCCAGTTGTCGGTGCTCCAGTGGACTGTAGCCGGGTCCAACACTTCGACGCGCAACGTCTTGCCCTCCGGCATGGCGCGGATCTTGTTGTTGAACCGCCAGGTTCTGAACGGCGATACGGTCTTGTCCTCGATATAGCGCTTGACGCCTTGCGGCGGCATGTCGAAGACCGCGCCGTCGCGCAGCGAGCGCAGCAGCTTGATATGCTCCGAATGCGCCCAGACCAGCGGCATGGCGCTGCCCGAGGGGCGGCCGTGCAGCAGTTCGCGTTCCGGCAGATCGGCGCCGTCCCAGACCTGCTCCGGCAACAGGCCGCCCGGTCCGGCCGAGCCTTCCAGCGCTGCCAGCAGGCTGGCTGCCTTTTCCTCGTGTCCAGCCGCCAGCTCATAGTGGGCGCGTTCGCCGGCCAGCAGCGGCCAGGGGCGACCCTGGCCGGTGCCATCGAAGGGTGCGCCGTCTTCGTGCTCGCCGTAGCCGTCACCATTGTAGCGATACCAGAGCGGCCCTTGCGGCAGATCGCAGCGCAATTGCGCGTCGATGACCTTGACCGTGTCTGCCATGCGCGGATCGTCGGCTGCCCGCAGACCGAAGCGGACAAGTGCCAGCGCATCCGGGCTGACGATCTCCTTGGCGGGCCGATCCGTGTCGCCGGGCGGCCGGTTCTTGATCGGGACATAGCCGTCCTTCGGCGAACCGGCCTCGGCGCTATCGGGCGACGCCATGCGGACATAGTAACCGTCGACGCCGACTTGACTGCAGGTCGCCGTGCCGGTGACGTATGTCCAGCGCTCGACCTGATCGTTCCAGACGTCTGATGTCTCGCGCAGATAGGTCGCGGCGTCTGTCTTGCCGCAGGCGTCGAGCAGGTCTGCCGCGGCAAGCATTGCGGCGATTTCGACCGCCAGCGTGAACGGGCTGTAGCCGGCATCCTCTTCCCAGCGGTCCTCGGCGGTGACGGGTCCGTTGCGCACGACATAGCCGGCGGCGCGCTCGATCATCGGCAGGAAGGTCATGAGCCTGGCGCGCGGCAAATGGCCGGCGCGGCGCAAAGCATCGGCCAGCAGCAGCGGAAAGGCGCATTCGTCCATCTGGATGCCGGGCCAATAGGCCGATCCGTCGAGCCAGGCGTTCTGCGGCCAATGGCCGTCCGGCTGCTGGATGGAGCTGAGGTAATCGAGGATTTGCAGAGCCGAGGCAGCATCGCCGGCAGCAAGAAAGCCGCCCGCCGTCTCGACCAGATCGCGCGGCCAGACCAGATGGTAGCCGCCGAGGTCGTCGTCACCCTTGTTGAAGCCCCACGGGATCGACAGGCTGGCGACCGCGGCGCCCGGTGTGGCGATCGACCGGTGCGTCGCCAGTACCGCCGTCGAGATGCGATAGAAGTTGATCCCGGGCACCGCGTGCCGGTCCAGCGGCAGCAAGCCCTTTTGCCAGTTGCGCCAGTTCTGGAGGTAGGATTTCGCCGCGGGTTCAAAACCCTGCTTCAGGCTGGCGAAAGCATGTTCCGCGGCCTCGTCTGATGTCGCGCCAAACCCAAGCGCCAGCAAGGCCTTGGTCTCTGTGGCGGAAAAGCCGATCTCGCCCGTCAGCGCGACATTGCCGTCCTCGGCCCGCTGGCAAGCCGGATCGAGTTCTCCGGTGTTGTGGAGTTGCTGCCAGCCGTCGGAAAAGCCGACATAGCCGGCCGAACCGGTTTTCCACGGCAGCGACGAAGCCAGCGCCAGGCAAGAGCCGCGTCCCGAGGCGAACAGCACGGGCTTTCCCTCGTGCTCGCCGAACCATGCGGTGTTGCCCATGCCGGCATTGACCAGATGCGGCGCCAGAAGCGCGTAGACGCGGTAGTCACCGGGCACCCCTTTCAGCGCCGTGAAGGTGATTTCCTGCAGCAGCGCCGGGCGCGCCGGGTCGGCGAGGATGCGCTTCTCGATCCGCCAGGCGCCGTCGCTCGCCGTATTGACCAGCCGGTAGGCGGGCACGCCGTCCTCGAACGGTTCGATCGTATGCACGGCATCGCGTTTCTCTTCCGAAAAATAGCCGCCGGGGCCGGTGACGATCAAGCCGAGGTCGCGGGTGCAGGCGCTGTCGACGCGCGGATAGTAGACTTCGTTGAGGATGCCGTGGCTGATCGTGAACCAGATCCGGCCGGCCGGCGAAAGCGACGTTCCGACGCCACTCTTGGCGCTTGATGTCCAGCGCGCCGGGATTCCCGGGGCGCCCGGAGCAACGTTTTGCGTCACTGGCATTCTGTTTCGGTCTCCTGGCCTCCTCCCTAGACCAGGACGCGAACCCTTTACAATCATTGCACCGCAAGTTGATCGGGCGGGCCAACGGCAGGGCAACGAATTCGGGCTGACGGGTTTCTTCGGAGCCTTCGCCCGCGCATTGACTGACGGAGCATCAAACGAAAAACCCGCCTGTGCGGCGGGTCATAGGCGCAAATCAGCACCATGGACAAAAATGTACCATAGCTGAGGGCACCGAGTCAAGAAAAAATTCCTATTACCGCCACAAGGCTGCCGACACCGCCGAGCTGTCGTCAGCTCTTTGTCAAGCTGAGTGCGGGGCCCTATGGCCAACGGGTCGTCGTTGACAGCGGCGGCGGCATGCGTCCACTATTTCGCGGCACGGGAGGATCGTGAAAACAATGGCGGAAGTGTCCCTGGTCCTGATCGACCGGCTGCTGGCGATATCGCGGGCGCTTGGCGGCCATATCGATCCCGGCACGGCGTTCCGCGCGACAGCCATCGAGATCGGCTCGCTCATTCCGCACGATCACATGGATCTGGCGGTGCTGTCGCATGACGGCCGCCGGCACGCCTGTTACGAAGCCGGCTTCCACACCAGCTGGAGCGAGCTTGCCCAGCATCCGCTGCCGACCGAAGTCAGCCCGATCCGCTCGGTGCTGTGGGGCGAAGTCCCCTATCTGCTCGCCGACGACGCGTTGAGCGACGAGCGGTTCCATTTCGCCACCGCTATCGACGGCCCGATCTTCGCCGCCAGGCTGCGCAGCCGCATCGTCGTGCCGCTCAGGGCGCGCGGCGGCATCATTGGCGCGCTCAACATCAGCCGGCACGAGGTCGACTGCTACACGCTTGCCGATGTCGCGGTCGCCCAGCAATGCGCGGACCTGATCGCGCCCTACATCTTCGCGCTGATCCAGACCGAGGAGGCGCGCCGCGCCATGCTGGCCGAGAGCGAGGCGCGCAACCGTGTCGAACTGCTGCGCGTCGGCGCCTCGCAATTGACCGAAGGCATGGAGCGCGAACGGCGGCGCATGGCCATGGATCTGCACGACCAGACGCTTGCCGATCTCGCCCGCATCGCGCGCCAGCTTTCGGCGCTTCGCGGCCAGGGCGTGGCGCGGGCAGCACAGCTTGCCGATCTCGAAAAGGAGGTCGCCGGCTGCCTGACGGAACTGCGCCACATCGTCGACGACATGCGGCCGAGTGTGCTCGAACTGTTCGGCCTGCGCGACGCGGTCGAGGCGCATCTCAACCGCAGCGTCGCCAGGGCCAAGCCGCCGATCGCCGTGCGCATCGCCGACACCAGCGACGGTGGCGCCGACAGCCTGTCCGAGCCAGTGCGGACCGCGCTCTACCGGATCGTGCAGGAAGCGATCAACAATGCCGTGCGCCATGCCGCGCCGCACCGCATCGACGTGCTGCTGGCGTCGACCGCGAGCGTGCTGCGGGTGATCGTGACGGATGACGGCCAGGGCTGCGGCGCTGTTGATCCGGCCGCGTATGGCGGCATCGGCCATATGCACACGCGGGCAGCCCTTATCGGGGCGCGGCTGCGTATCGGCCAGGCCGGCCGCAAGAACGGCGGCACCCGTGTCGTCGTCGAGATCGACCGCCAGCCGTCGCGAGACCTGGCGGCGGCTGCAGCGGTTCCTGGCGAGCTCGCCGTATCGGAGGCCATGTGATGCTTGTGATGATAGCCGAGAATGACGGGCTGCACCGTAGCTTCGCGCGGCGAACGGTGGAGCAGTTGTGGCCCGGCGACGTCGAGGTCATCGAAGCGAGTGACGGCGAGGACGCCATCAACCTGGCGGCCGAACGCGAGCCACTGCATGTCGTGCTCGATTTGCAGATGCCGAAGGCGACGGGAATCGAAGTTGCCAAGGCGATCTGGAACCGCCGCGCCGGCACGCACATCCTGTTCTGGTCGAATTTCGCCGACGAAGCCTATGTGCGCGGCGTGGCGCGCATCGTGCCGCCCGGCTCGGTCTACGGCTATGTGCTCAAATCGGCGACGGAGGAGGGCATGCGGTCCGCCCTGCGCGGGGTTTTCCGCGAAGGCCACTGCATCATCGACCGCGAGATCCGCGGCATCCAGCACCGCGTGCAGGACAAGTTCGAGGGCATCACCGACGGCGAATATGAGAGCCTTATCGACATCGCGCTCGGCCTGACCGACCGGGCGATCGCGGCGCGGCGCGGCCTGTCGATCCGTGGTGCGCAGAGCCGCATCAAGCACTGCTACGACAAGCTCGGCATCGTGCCGGCGGAGGACGGCGCCGGCGATGCTTCCGTGTTCAACTCGCGGACGCGGGCGATCTATCTCGCCATGGCGCGTGGCCTGATCAACATCGACGCACTGCGCCGCGAACAGGACCGGCTCGATGCCTGGCTGGCGGAGCACTGAAACAGCGGCGGCCACGCCCCGGAACTTCGGAAGGTCCGGCGCATTGCTAGTGAACGCCAACTCGATGCCTGCGGACCCGAAGTGCGACCCTCAATCACAGATTCATGGCACCTGGTGCGTGAAAGCATAGTCGGCTTCATCAACGATAATGCGCTTAGTCATGGTGCGGCGATGGCTTTCTATGCCACCACCTCGCTGGCGCCGATCTTGCTGATCGTGGTTGCGATTGCTGGTCTCGTCTTCGGCCACGATGCCGCACAATTGGCCTTGTCCGCGCAGATATCAGGGCTGATGGGACCGGAAAGCGCCGATCTCCTGAAGACTGCGCTGGAAAGTGCATCCGACAGTCTGTACGGCACCTGGGCCGCGATCATAGGGCTGGTCACCTTGCTGGTGGCCGCGTCTGGTGTCTTCGGCGAAATGCAGCAGTCGTTGAACACAATCTGGAAGATCGAACCGCAAGGCAACTCCCTGTCGCGTCTGGTGCGGGCGCGGGCCGCCAGTCTGGGGTTGGTGGCCGCACTCGGGTTCCTGTTGCTGGTCTCTCTCATCGCAAGCGCCGCGATTTCGGCACTGGGCGCTTTCATCAACGCCTATCTGCCGTTCGGAACGATCATACTCAGCGGGATCAATGGCGTCGTTTCGTTTGCGCTTATCTCCGTGATGTTTGCCGCCATTTACAAAGTTTTGCCGGATCGAACCCTGGAATGGCGCGATGTGGCAATTGGCGCTGTCGGGACCGCGGCCCTGTTCACATTGGGAAAATCGCTTATCGGCTGGTACATCGGCACCAGCGCGATTGCGTCCTCGTATGGCGCCGCCGGCGGCCTGCTCGTCATATTGCTCTGGGTTTACTACTCGTCGGAAATTTTCCTCCTCGGTGCCGAGTTCACGCGGGCCTATTCCGTTCGGCACGGCAGCCGGTCCGATCTGAACACCTTGGTTCACAGCCCTCAACCCACGCAGCAAGACCCATTTCGCGCAGGGCAAAAATCCAACGCTGCCGGCGTGGTCGTGCTTGTGGCCGTAGCTTGCGCGAGCGCAACCCTGACCGCGCTTTTGCGGCGTGTTCGCCGGCCCTGATCTGGCGTCGCCCTATTCTATGCTCGATAGGCAGGGCCGACTGTGCAAACGCACAGTCAGCCCTGCGCTTTGACCCGTATCGGCTCGTCGGGACCGCGCCTACGCTCTGCTCCAACAAGAAGACTGTATCGGGAAGCGCTCATGCCATTCGTCACCATGCGGAGTAGCACGGCTGTTCGCGCCGGGAGCCGATGATGTCGGTGTCGGCGCGTGCGCGCCATTCCGGCTTCGACGATGTCGTCGGCGATGCGACCATTGAGACGCTGGCGAGCGGCTTCGGCTTCCTCGAAGGGCCGGTCTGGCACCCCTACGAAAAATGGCTGGTCTTCTCCGACATTCCGGAAAGCCGGATGTATCGCCGCAATGCCGAGGGCGAGATCGAGCTGTTCCGCGCGCCGAGCCACAAGGCCAATGGCAACACGCTGGACCGCCAGGGGCGGCTGGTCACCTGCGAGCATGCGACGAGCCGGGTGACCCGCGCCGAGCCCAACGGCAGCGCGACGGTGCTTGCCACGCACCATCAGGGCAAGCAGCTCAACAGCCCGAACGACATCGTCGTCGCCACCGGCGGATCTATCTACTTCACCGATCCGGGCTATGGCCGGAAGGAATTCTATGGCGTGCCACGCCCGCAGGACCTGCCGTTCCAGGGCGTCTACCGCATCGATGGCGACGGCGCCCGGCTGACATTGCTGGCCGACGATTTCGGGCAGCCGAACGGGCTGTGCTTTTCGCTGGACGAGTCGCGGCTGTTCATCAACGACACCGAACGCGGGCACATCAGGGTGTTCGGCGTGGAAGCCAATGGCGACCTCAATGGCGGCGCGGTGTGGGCAGTAACCGAGGGCGAGGGGCCGGGAGCGCCCGACGGCATGAAGATCGACAGCCGCGGCAATCTCTACTGCACCGGCCCGGGCGGCATCCACATTTTCGACGCGTCGGGCGCCATTCTTGGCGTCATCCGGGCGCCTGAAGATTGCGCGAATTTCACCTTCGGTGACGACGATTTGCAAAGCCTCTACATTACCGCGTCGACGTCGCTGTACCGGCTCAGGGTGCGCGTGCCGGGATTGAGACTGTTTTGAGCTCGCGACAATCCGTGCTCAAATCAGAGTTGAGGCCGGGGTCAAAGCCGGTGGGAATGCAGCAGTCAACACATCTGGGAGGATAACGACATGAAGAAACTGTTCGTTCTGGGCGCTCTGGCCGCAATGCTCGCCTCGGGCACGGCGCTGGCCGACACCAGTGGCAAGAAGATCGCTTTTTCCAACAATTATGCCGGCAATTCCTGGCGGCAGGCGATGCTCGACAGCTATGGCATCGTCACCAAGAAGGCGGTCGCCGACAAGATCGTCGGCGCGGCCGACATCTTCACCACCGCCGACAAGGAGGTGCCGACGCAGGCAGCACAGGTGCAGAACCTGATCCTGCAGGGCTATGACGCGATCGTCATCAACGCCGCCTCGCCGGATGCGCTCAACGGCGCCATCAAACAGGCTTGCGATGCCGGCATCGTCGTCGTCTCCTTCGACGGCACGGTGACCGAGCCTTGCGCCTACCGCGTCGTCGTCGACTTCAAGGACATGGGCAAGCAGGAAGTCGAGCAGATGGCCAAATTCCAGCCCAAGGGCGGCAATCTTCTGGAAATCCGTGGGCTTGCCGGGACCTCGATCGACGATGCCATCCATGCCGGCATCCTCGAAGGCGTCGCCGCCCATCCCGAGTTCAAGATCGTCGGTTCGGTAACCGGCGACTGGGACCAGACGACGGCGCAAAAGGCGGTGGCGACCATCCTGCCGTCGCTGCCCGACATCGTCGGCGTCGTCGACCAGGGCGGTGACGGTTACGGTGCGGCCCAGGCCTTCGCCGCCGCCGGCAAGCCGCGTCCGACCATCATCATGGGCAACCGCCAGGACGAGCTGCAGTGGTGGAAGGAACAGAAGGACAAGGACGGCTACCAGACCTGGTCGGCCTCGATCGCGCCCGGCGTCTCGTCGCTCGCCTTCTGGGTGGCGCAGCAGGTGCTCGACGGCCGCACCGACATTCCGCACGATCTGCTGGTGCCGTACCTGGCCTTCACACAGGACGATTTCGAGGCCGAGCTGCCGAAGATCCCCAAGGGCGGCGTCGCCAGCCACGAATACACGCAGGAAGACGCGATCGCGGCCATTAAAGCCAACATCAAGTGAGCATAACGGCAGCGTTGCCGTCCGTATCGCCGAGCGGATATCGTTGAGCATGCCTGAAGGGAACGCTGACATCATCAGACTGAACGGCGCCGAAAAGCATTTCGGCGCCGTTCGCGCACTGGGCGGCGTCGATTTTCACGTCAGCCCCGGCGAGTGCGTCGGTCTCGTCGGCCATAATGGCGCCGGCAAATCGACGCTGATGCACATGGTGGCGGGCACGCTGGTGCCCGACAGCGGGCAGATCGGCGTGCATGGCGACACCGAGGACAACTACTCGGTGTCGCGCGCGCAGCAGCTCGGCATACGCTGCGTGTTCCAGGAACTGTCGCTGTGCCCCAATCTCAGCGTCGCCGAGAACACGCGCATCAACCACGCTTCGCTGCGCGGATTTGGCTGGCGGCGCAAGGCGGCCGAGTTGATCGCCGCCAAGCTCGACGAGATCTTTCCGGGCCACAGCATTTCGGCGGCGGACATCGTCGGCGACCTGTCGATCGGCCGGCGCCAGATGGTCGAGGTGGCGCGCGCCTTCACCGCCACTCAGGACCGGCTCGACCTCGTCATCCTCGACGAGCCGACCTCGTCGCTCGACGCGCATACGGCGGGCCAATTGCTGGCCTTCGTGCGCCGCTTCGTTGCCGGCGGTAAAAGCTGCATCCTGATCTCGCATGTGCTGGGCGAGGTGCTGCGCAACGCCGACCGCATCGTGGTGATGCGCGACGGCAAGGTGGTTGTCGCCGACGCCGCCAGCGCCTTCGACCGCGACCGGCTGGTGACGGCGATGGGCGGCGCGGAAGCGCGCCAGAAGATTGCGGCGCAAATCGCGGCTGCCAAGCCCGCCGCCAGTCCGCTGCGGGTTCGGGCGCGGCCCGCTGCGCAGAAGGACGGCACCGACCTTGTCGCCTGTGCCGGGGAGATCATCGGCCTTGCCGGGCTGGCTGGCCACGGCCAGACTGACCTGCTGCTGGCGATCTTCGCTGCGGCGTCGCGGGCCCGAACCGGCATCGAGGTGACGGCACCTGTGGCGCTGGTCGCCGGCGACCGTCAGTCGGACGGCATTTTCCCGCAATGGTCGATTGCTGAGAATATCGGCATCCGCTCGCTGGCGCGGCTGCGCAGCGGGCTGTTGATCTCGCCGCAGCGCGAGGCGGAGCTTGCTGCATTCTGGCAAAAGAAGATCGGCATCCGCACGCCGGATATGAACAACAACATCTTTTCACTGTCGGGCGGCAACCAGCAGAAGGCGCTGTTTGCGCGTGCGCTCGGCTCGGACGCGCAGATCGTGCTGATGGACGACCCGATGCGCGGCGTCGACATCGGCACCAAGCTGGAGGTCTACGACCTCGTGCGCGAAGAGGCCGCCCGAGGCCGCACCTTCCTCTGGTACACCACGGAAACCGAAGAGCTCGACAATTGCGACCACATCTATGTCTTCAAGAACGGCCGCATCGTCGCCAATCTGCGCCGCGACGAGTTGACCGAAGAGAAGATCATCCAGTCCTCCTTCGGCGATGCGGCCTGAGATGACGGCCGCCAGCCTCGACACCGCCGCCAGGACATCCGCCGAACGTGGCGCGCTTGCCCGCGCGCGCCTGCTGCGCGGGCTGCTGCCCGCGCTGTCGCTGGCGCTGGTGCTGCTCGCCATCGCCTGGCTCAACCCGCGCGCCATCAGCTATTTCGGCTTCAGCCTGATGCTGAACCTGGCAATCCCGATCGCCCTGGCGACGATCGCGCAGATGTTCGTCATTGCCGGCAACGAGCTCGACCTGTCGATCGGCACCTTCGTCGGCTTCGTCGGCTGCGTCACGGCGACCTGGCTGAAGGACGCGCCGCTCATCGGTGCCGCCATCCTGCTCGGATCGATCGGTGTCTATGCGCTGCTCGGCGCGCTGATCCATCTGCGCAATTTGCCTTCCATCGTGGTGACGCTCGGCATGAGCTTCGTCTGGCAGGGCCTCGCCATTCTCGTTTTGCCCAAACCCGGCGGCAAGGCGCCGGACTGGCTGCTCGGGCTGATGGCGTTCAAGCCGCCTTTCGTGCCGTTCCCGATCATCGCCGCGCTGCTGATCGGCCTCATCGTTCATTTTGGCCTGATGCGCACCTCCTACGGCGTGATCCTGCGCGGGTCCGGCGGCAATCCGGCGGCACTCGGGCGCGCCGGCTGGTCGCTGCTCAAGACCAAGATCGTGCTGTTTGCGCTCGCGGGTCTGTTCGGCGTGCTGTCCGGCATGGCGCTGATCGGCATCACCACCTCGGCCGATGCCAATATCGGCAATGGCTACACGCTGCTGGCGATCGCCGGCGTCATCCTCGGCGGCGGCGAATTCGTCGGCGGCCGGGTATCGCCGATAGGTGCTGTGATCGGCGCGCTGACGCTGGCGCTGGCCGCATCGCCATTGCTCACCTTCATGCACATCCCGCCCGACTGGCAGGTGGCCGCCAACGGCGCCATCCTGATCATCGTGCTGGCGGCGCGGGTGCTGATCAGCCGCAAGGAGAGGTGAGCGATGACATCGGTGAAATCGCTGCTCACCAAACCCTGGATCTGGTCGTTCATTGGCGCGCTTCTGGTGTGGCTGGCGACGATCGCCTTCACCGGCGGTTATGGCGCCGGCGGCATGGTCACTGCGGCCCTGTCGCTTGCGGTGTTCACCGTCATTGTCGGCGTCGGCCAGATGTTCGTCATCACGCTGGGGCCGGGCAATGTCGACCTGTCGCTGCCGGCCAATATCGGCCTTGCCAGCGCCGTCGCGATGAAAGTGATGGACGGCAACGATTCCATGATCGCGGTCGGGCTGCTGGCGGCGCTTGCCTGCGGGGCGGCGATCGGCGCCGCCAACTATCTGCTGATCTGGGCGCTGCGCATCCCGCCGATCATCGCCACTTTGTCGGCCAGCTTCATCATCCAGTCGATCGACATCAGCTACGGACGCGGCTTGCAGATCAAGCCGCCGCCGGGCTTCGCCGATTTCGCCAACCGGCAGGTGCTGGGCATTCCGGTGCTGGCGATCCTCACCGTGCTGTTCACCATCGGTGCGGCCGTCGCCCTGCAGCGTATGATCTATGGCCGCTCGGTGCTGGCGATCGGCCAGAACATTCGGGCGGCGTGGCTCGCCGGCGTCAATGTCGGCCGCATCCGCTTCCTCACCTACACGCTGTCGGGCGCGCTCGGCGGCATCGACGGTGCGCTGCTCGCCGGTTATTTCCGCGGCGCCAATGTCGACATCGGCAATGAATATCTGCTGGCCTCGATCGCCGTCGTCGTCATCGGCGGCACGTCGGTAGCCGGCGGCAAGGCCAATGTGCCTGGCGTGTGGGGCGCGGCGCTGTTCCTGGTGCTGCTTTTGACCATGCTCAACACGTTTGGGGTGAGTGCCGGGGTGCGATTGCTGCTCACGGGGCTGATCATTGTCGGGGTGATCACGGCGGCGGGCGGGCAGAAAGCGCCGCGGTAGCGGGAGCAGGACGCCGACGCTGGCGGGACAGCACCCCCCTCTGGCCTGCCGGCCATCTCCCCCGCAAGGAGGGAGATCGGCAGCTTCGCCGTTTCGTCCGCCTTTCAACGTTGAAAATTGGGAAGGCCGTCGTGACGTCCGATCTCCCCCCTTGCGGGGGAGATGCCCGGCAGGGCAGAGGGGGGTGTGAAGGATCTCTACTTCGGCGATGATGGCAGCCGGGCACCTCGAGCCGCTAATCATTGTGCCAGGCCTCCCTCTGGTTTCCATCCACGTCATAGCGCTGTAAATCCAATCGCGCGGCTGCAGGCCGTTCACCATTGTCCGGAGGTTTGCTTGTCCGATTTTGTGAAGGTCAGCCGAGACGGCGACGTCGCCATCGTCACCATCGACAACCCGCCGGTCAACGCGCTGAGCTTTCATGTCCGCGAACCGCTGATGCAGGCGCTGGTCGAGTTGCGGGATGATCCGTCGGTTGCCGCCATCGTCATTGCATGCGCGGGCCGGACCTTTGTCGCCGGCGCCGACATCACCGAATTCGGCAAGCCGATGGAACAGCCCGAGCTACGCGCCATTGTGGCTGTGCTGGAGACCATCGCCAAGCCGACGGTCGCCGCCATCCATGGCACCGCGCTCGGCGGCGGGCTGGAGCTGGCGCTGGGCTGCCATTTCCGCGTCGCCGATGCCGGCGCCAAGCTCGGCCTGCCGGAGGTGAAGCTCGGCCTGTTGCCGGGGGGCGGCGGCACGGTGCGGCTGCCGCGCCTGGTCGGCGCGGTGAAGGCGCTCAGGATGGTCGTCTCCGGTACGCCGGTCGGTGCGACCGAGGCGCATGCCGCCGGTCTGGTCGATGCCGTCTTCGAAGGCGGTCTGACCACGCATGCCGTGAACTTCGCCAGGGAAATAGCCCGCAAGGGTGGTCCCTTTACGCCGGTGCGTGATCGCAATGAGGGGCTCAAGGAGACCGACCTCGCGGCTTTCGACGCCGAGGCTGCGGATCTTGCCAGGAAAGCGCGCGGGCTCGAGGCGCCGATCGCCTGTGCGCTGTCGGTGCGCAATGCCGTCATGCTGCCCTTCGATGCGGCGCTGGCGGCGGAGCGTGCGCTGTTCGTCAAGCTGGTCGCCAGCGACCAGTCGCGGGCGCAGCGCCATGTGTTCTTCGCCGAACGTGAGGCGGCAAAGCTTCCCGGAAAAGACATCGTCAAGCGCAGGATCGCCCGCGTCGGCGTCATCGGCGCCGGTACGATGGGCGGCGGCATCGCCATGGCCTTCGCCAATGGCGGCTACCCGGTCACCATGCTGGAAACCAGCCATGAGGCGCTGCAGCGCGGGCTGGCGACCATCGACAAGAACTACTCGGTGTCCGTCACGCGCGGCTCGCTGACGGCAGATGCCAAGCGCGAGCGCCTCGCCCTGTTCAAGGGCTCCACCGACTATGCCGATCTCGCCGATTGCGACCTGATCGTCGAGGCGGTGTTCGAGGACATGGCGGTCAAGAAGGAGGTTTTCGGCAAGCTGGAAGCCGTGGCCAAGCCAGGCGCGATCCTCGCCACCAATACCTCCTATCTCGACATCAACGAAATCGCCGCCTCGACCTCGCGGCCGCAGGATGTGCTCGGCCTGCATTTCTTCTCGCCGGCCAATGTCATGAAGCTCTTGGAGATCGTGCGCGCCGACAAGACCTCGCCCGATGCGCTGGCGACCGTCGTCGACTTGGCGCGGCGGATCGGCAAGGTGGCGGTCGTCGTCGGCGTCTGCCACGGCTTCGTCGGCAACCGCATGCTGGCCGCGCGTGGCTCGGAATCGGAAGCGCTTCTTCTGGAGGGTGCGACGCCCAGCCAGATCGACCAGGCCTTTACCGATTTCGGCTGGCCGATGGGGCCTTTCCAGATGGGCGATCTCGCCGGTCTCGACATTGGCTGGCGCAACCGCAAGGCACGCGGCCTGTCGGCCGTGATCGCCGATACGCTGTGCGAACAAGGGCGTTTCGGCCAGAAGACCGGCTGGGGGTTCTATCTCTACGAGAACGGTTCGCGTACCCCGGCCCCGGATCCGGAGGTCGAGGTGCTGATCCGCGACAAGGCCGCCGAGAGGGGCATCGCGCCGCGCGCGATCAGTGCGGAAGAAATCATCGAGCGCACGCTTTACCCCCTGATCAATGAGGGCGCCAAGATCCTGGAGGAAGGCATAGCGGCCCGCGCGTCCGACATCGATGTCGTCTGGGTCAATGGCTACGGCTTTCCCGTGGGCAAGGGCGGACCGCTGTTCTGGGCTGGCCTTGAAGGCCCGGCCAGGCTCATCGAGCGGCTCGAGTACTGGCATCAGCGGACGGGCAAGGACGTGTTCAAGCCCGCGCCGCTGCTGAAGCGGATGGCCGAGACCGGATCGTGGGAAGCCGGCGGTTAGGGGTCCTGCCGGATCCGCGCGTCGATGATCTCGACGAAACGTGCGAACAGGCCAGCCTGCGACTTGATCTTGAGCTTGCGATAGATGTTGCGTCGATGGACCTTCACGGTGCCCGGCACGATGCGCATGGCCCTGGCGATCGATTCCGTCGAATGCCCCTGCAGCACCAGGTCAACGACATGTTTTTCGCGCGGCGTCAGCGACAGGCTTTGCCAGATATGGGCGCGGTCGAACTCGTTGACTGGAGCGGTCGTCTCGTCCTGCTGCGCCTCTGCCGGTTCGTCGGCCGGAAGGGCGGGCCAGCGCAGCCTGGCGAAGCTGATCACCGCCGGCGCCATGTCGCGCAGCAACCTGGCATCGGCGGTGCCGAACGGGCCTGAAGCGCGCAGCCGCATCAGCGACAACACCAGCGCATCCTTGCCCGGCAGCGGCACGAAGAAGCCGACCTCCTCGGCCAGCCTGGTCTGGCTGTAGTAGGAGCGGAAATACTCGCTGGCATAGAAGCGGTCCGGCGCCAGTTCGCGCATGCGCCAGAACCCTTCCTTGCGCTCGACCGCAGCGTGGTGGAACGGGTCGAGCAGATACGGCCCCTCCTGATAGAGCGCGACGAAGACGTGGCTTTCGGCCGGCGAGAAGGTTTCGAACAGCAGCGGCGGGCGCGCCGCGCCGCGATAGCCGAACACCACGCAGTGGTCGAAGCTGACATGGAGCCGCAGCCAATCGACCAGCGCATTGCCGAACAGGTCGCCGCTGGTCTCCCGCGTCCCCGCGACGAGCGTGGCGAGCTGGCTGTATTCGTCGCTGCGGGACAATCCATACCCCCTTAAACGAGAAAATAGATCAGATATACCACCTGAGAGGTATATACTAGCCGCCATTGGCTCTGGTAGCGTCCCGATATTGCCCTGTTGCTGGAGCCATCAGCCTTGACCGCAGTGCCCGACATCGAGTTTCGCGGCGTCACCAAGCGCTATGGCGCGGTGACCGCGGTCAGCGGCATCGATCTCGCTGTCCCGCCCTCCGCCTTTGTCGCCTTGCTTGGACCATCCGGCTGCGGCAAGACGACCTGCCTGCGCATGATCGGCGGTTTCGAACAGCCGAGCGAAGGCCAGGTGTTCATTCGCGGCCAGGACATGGCCGGCACGCCGCCCTACCGGCGGCCGGTCAACATGGTGTTCCAGCAATACGCGCTGTTTCCGCATCTCGATGTCGAGGACAACGTCGCCTACGGGCTGCGTCAGGCGCGGCCAAGGCTGTCGTCGCGCGAGATCGCCTCAAGAGCGGGGGAAGCGCTGGAAATGGTGCGGCTCGCCGGCTATGGCCGCCGCAAGATCCACGAACTGTCGGGCGGCCAGCAGCAGCGTGTGGCGCTTGCCCGCGCCCTGGTCAACAAACCGGCGGTGCTCTTGCTCGACGAGCCGCTGGCGGCGCTCGACAAGAAGCTTCGCACCGACATGCAGATCGAGCTGCAGAACCTGCAGCGCGAGATCGGCATCACCTTCGTGCTGGTCACGCACGACCAGGAGGAAGCGCTGTCGATGAGCGATTTCGTCTGCGTCATGAATGGCGGCCGCATCGTCCAGCTCGGACAGCCAAGCGAGATCTATGACGAACCGGCCGATTTGTTCGTCGCCGATTTCGTCGGCAAGACCAATCTCTTGAGCGGTACCGTCGCCGGACATTCGGGCGATCTGGTGGAGGTGGCGCTTGCAGACGGCACCGTCATTGCAGCGCGCAAACGAACCGCCCTGCAGCAAGGCGAGGCCGTTTCGGTCAGCCTGCGTCCTGAATCGCTCAGTCTCGGCGCTCAGACAGGCGGCCCATTCAAAGGCGTCGTCCGCAACCGGATCTTCCTGGGCTCGACGGCGGAATACGCGATCGAGGTCCAGGGCATCGGAACGCTGCTGGCCAAGGCCGATCACCTGATCGGCCACGGCAATCTCTTCAAGCCGGGTGAACCCGTCGCCATCGGCTTTGCCTCCGGAACGCCGCTGGCGTTTGCGGAGACCAAGAACAACGGGGCCAACCAGAGGGTAGATAAACATGTCGAAATCATATCGTGACGGACTGCCGATAAGCCCCAAGAATTTTGTCGATCAGCTGATGCGTTTGAAGCGCGGCTCGATCGGCCGACGCGACTTTCTTGGCCTCACCGGCCTTGGCATTGCCACGGCGGTGATGGCGCGCGAGATCGGCATCATGCCGACACCGGCCTTTGCCGCCGAAAGCCTTGGCGACCGCATGTCGATCGCCACCTGGCCGAACTACCATGACCCGGCGACGTTCGAGAATTTCAAGAAGGACACCGGCGTCGCCGTCGAGGTCAATGTCTTCGGCTCCAACGAGGAGATGCTGGCCAAATTGCAGGCCGGCGCCTCGGGCTGGAGCCTGTTCGTGCCGACCAACTACACGATCTCGACTTACAAGAAACTCGGCATCATCGAGCCGCTGGAGATGGCGAAGCTGCCGAATTTCGATGGCTCGCAGGAGGATCCGCGCTTCACCGGGGAAGGCACGATCGAAGGGGTGACCTATGCGGTGCCGAAGAACTGGGGCACCACCGGCTTTGCCGTCAACACCAAGAAGCTGACCAAGCCGATGACGAGCTGGAAGGAGTTCTGGGACACCGCCATGGCCGAAGGCGACAGCCGCACCATGGTGCATGACTACCAGCTGACCACGATCGGCAATGCGCTGAAATATTACGGCTACTCGTTCAACTCGCTCAAGCAGGACGAACTGGCCAAGGCGGAGGAACTGCTGCTGAAGGTCAAGCCGCATCTGTTCGCGGTCTCCTCCGACTACCAGCCGGGCATGCGCGCCGGCGACGCCTGGATGACGATGTGCTGGACGAATGACGGCGCGCAGCTGCATCGCGACATTCCCGAGATCGCCTATGTGCTGGGCAAGGAAGGCGGCGAGATCTGGACCGACTTCTACGCCATTCCGAAGGATGCGCCGAACAAGCCGGCCGGCTATGCCCTGCTCAACTATCTGATGAATCCGCAGGTGGCGGTGAAGGAGCACCTGGCCAATGGTGCGCCGTCGACCGATGCGCGGGTCAACAAGCTGCTGCCCAAGGAAGTGCTCGACAATCCGATCCTCTATCCGGCGGCCGACCTGTTGACGCCGCTGGAATTCGGCGCGGCGGCAACGCTGACGGATCCCGGCCGCGCCGAATTGATGGCGCGCTTCAAGTCGGCCTGAGCGACGGCCTCAAATTCTTTTCGGATAAGTTGACCGGCGGGTTCATACCCGCCGGCACGGGGCAAATCTCTCCATGCACGGCAGCCGTCTTCGCAGGAATTTTCTGACCGCCATGCTGCTCGGTCCGGCGACCGCGTGGCTGGTGGTGTTTCTGGTGCTGCCATTCATCGCCATCGCGGTGTTCAGCGTCGGTGAGCGGGCGCCGGAAGGCGGCTATCAGGCGGCTTTCACGTTCGCGCAATATGCCAACCTTCCGGCGCGGGCGACCGCCTTCTGGAACACGATGGTGCTGGCGCCGGTGGGAGCGCTCGCCTGCCTGCTCGTCGCATACCCGGTTGCCTACTACCTCGCTCTGCGCGCACCGCAGCGCTGGCGGCTGATCCTGCTGGCGCTGGTCGTCATCCCGTTCTGGACTAGCCTCCTGATGCGGACCTATGCCTGGATGTATGTGCTGGGCGGGCGCGGCATCCCGGCTCTGCTGTCCTATATCGGTTTCGAGGATATCAGGCTGATCAACACGCCGGGCGCGGTGCTGCTCGGCATCGTCTATGGCTACTTGCCGCTGATGATCCTGCCGATCTATGTCAGCCTTGAGCGGCTCGACCGCAGGCTGCTGGAAGCCTCCGCCGATCTCGGCGCGACGCCGCTCTCGACCTTCCTCAGCGTGACCCTGAAACTGTCGCTGCCGGGCGTGATGACCGGCTTCTCGCTGGTCATGATCCTGCTGCTCGGCGAATATCTGATCCCGACGCTGCTTGGCGGCGGCAAGGTGTTCTTCATCGGCAACGCACTGGTCGACCTATTCCTGCAATCGCGCAACTGGCCGTTCGGATCGGCCATCGCGATCACGCTGGTGCTGGTCTCGGTGGTGGTGCTGATTGCCGCCAACCGCATTTCGACCCGGGTTTCGGGCGCTCGCCGGGTGGATTTGATCTGATGCGCACCTTCGTCATTGCCGTCTTCGCTTTCCTCTATCTGCCGATCGCCCTGGTCGTGCTGTTCTCCTTCAATGCCGGCCGCCATGCCAGCGAGTTCACCGGCTTTTCGGTTCAGTGGTACGGTACGGCGCTGGCGAACCCGTTCCTGGTCGAAGCGCTGAAGAACAGCCTGTTCATCGCTACCACTAGCGCCTTGCTGGCGGCGTTCTGCGGCACGGCGGCGGCACTCGGCCTGGCGCGTGTCGGCATCAGAACACGCGCGGTATTCGATGCGCTTCTGGGCGCCGCGATCGTCGTTCCGGGCGTCGTCATCGGCATTTCGACGCTGGTCGCGCTCGTCCAGCTGTTCACGGTCGTCAATCCGTTCCTCGCCTCGATCTGGCCCGACGACCAGCCGCCGCGCCTGGCGCTCGGTTACGGCTCGATCATCGCAGCGCACGGCCTGTTCTCCATGGCGCTGGTGACGATGATCGTCGGCACGCGGCTCGGCAGCCTCGACCGCAATCTGGTCGAGGCGTCGAGCGATCTCTACGCCACGCCGTTGACGACGTTCCGCTCGATCGTGCTGCCGCAGATCATGCCGGCCATCGTTGCCGGCTTCCTGCTCGCTTTCACCTTTTCCTTCGACGATTTCATCATCGCCTTCTTCGTCGCCGGGGCGCAGACGACGCTGCCGATCTATGTCTTCGCGTCGATCCGGCGCGGCGTGACGCCGGAGATCAATGCTATCGCGACGATCGTGCTCGTCGCCTCCGTGCTGCTCGTGGTGCTTGCCCAATGGCAATTGCGCCGGCGCAAGCCGTCGAACTGAAAGTCGCATCATGATCCTCAAAGACCGCATCGCCGTGGTGACAGGCGCCGGCTCCGGCATCGGGCGCGCCGGCGCCATGATCATGGGCAGGGAAGGCGCGGTGGTCGTCATCGCCGACAGGGATCAGGCCGCTGGCGAAGCAACGGCTTCGGAGATGCGGGCAATGGGCGGGCAGGCCGAGGCGATCGCGACCGATGTCGCGGACGATGGGGCGCTGGAAAAGCTCATTGCCGGCACGATCGAGAGGCACGGGCGCATCGACATCCTGCACAATCACGCCGGCATCCAGGTCGGGGGAACGCTGACCGAGGTCGAGGTCGGCGGCATGGACGCGTCATGGCGGGTCAATGTGCGGGCGCAGTTCCTGGCGGCCAGGATGGTCATGCCGTCGATGATCGCACGAGGCAACGGCGTCATCCTGAACACCGCCTCCAATTCGGGTGTGTTCTACGACCGCGAGATGATCGCCTACGCCACCTCCAAACACGCGGTGGTGGCAATGACGCGGCAGATGTCGCTCGACTATGCCCGGCACAATGTCCGCGTCAACGCGCTCTGTCCGGGCTGGGTCGACACGCCGTTCAACGAACCGTTCATCGCCCAGATGGGCGGACGCCAGGCGATCGAAACCTATGTCCGCACCAAGATTCCGATGGGGCGCTGGGCCAGCGCCGATGAGATCGCCGAAGCGATCCTGTTCCTCGTCTCCGACCGCTCATCCTTCATGACCGGCCAGGCGCTGGTGATCGATGGCGGCGAAAGCATCGGCTGAGACCTATGCTTTCGTCATCAACCTCCTTTATTTCAGCGCCTTTCCAATACACTGCTCTACGACCTTCCTGGTGCCGCTGGTCGGCAGATAGGACTATGGTCCGGCCGGCATGGGACTTCAGTGCCATGGCCGATCAAGAGCGTTGATTTGTGTTAAATATCAATTAGTTATGGTGCCGGCGGGTTGTCAGATCGCGTATTGAGACAACATTTGTCTAAAGTTTACTCTGTACAATTAGTAATTCCTCATACGACGGTCGCCTAGCGGTGGGCGAAGGGCGGCGATTCCCCGAGGAGATTACCATGACAAACCGAAAAACTCTGTTCGCGGCGCTTGCCGCATTGGCGCTTCTGGCATCTCCGGCGCTCGCCGGAGCCGGCGGCAATGGCCACGGCGGCGGCAATGGCGGTGGCAACGGCAACGGCGGGGGAAATGCCGGCGGTAACGGCGGCAATAGCAATGGCAAGAGCGGCGCTTCGCACGGCAAGTCTTCCTCGGCTCGGGGGCAGGTGGCAAAGGCCAAAACGGATGACACCACGGTCGACAAAACCACAAAGGTCTCGTCGGTTCCCAAGGAGAAGAACATCCACGCCAAGCTCGGCCGGCTGAACTCGCTTCAGCGCAACATCAACGCCTATATGAACTCGAAGAGCAAGAAGTTCGCCGCCATCCAGGCTTTCGTGACGCAGTCCGCGAAAGCCAAGGTCGCCGAGGCCGCCGCTGAGGCGGCCCAGGAGAAGCTGGATGCGCTGAATTCTCAGTTGACCGCGCTGACGTCGCTGACGCCCGAGCAGATTGCCGCCATGACGCCCGAGGATCAGGCGGCCTTGCCTGGGAAGATAACGGATCTGCAGGCCGAAATCACTGCCCAGGAGGCAGAGGTCACCGCCGCCAATGAGGCGGCTGCCGCGGCAGAGGTCGGCACCGATGATGCATCGCTCGACGCGGCGCTGACGGACATGGCCAACAAGCCGGTCGACGACGACGTCACGGCCTGGGCCCAAGGGGTCCTTGCCGGCAAGATCGACCAGACGGCTGCCGCGATGGAAGCAGAAACGACGCCGTAACGACTTGCCGTTGAACGGCAGTAGCCAATCGAAGAAAGATGCCGCCGGACTTCGCCCGGCGGCATCTTTCTTTTTCCCGGCCATGGACTGGCATCCGGAGCTGGCGAGGTTCGAAACACTCAGACGTGCTTGCGGCCGCCGGTCGCGCGGAACCAGCTGTCGGGATAGGGATACCACCATTCCTGGATTGTCGGTTTGTGGTCGATGATCACCATTTTGGAGCGGCGGAAGGCATCCAGCCCCTGGCGGCCAAGCTCGCGGCCGAGGCCCGAGGCCTTCCAGCCGCCGAAGGGCAGGGCATCATTGTCGATCAGCGGGTTGTTGACCCAGACCATTCCGGCTTCGAGCCGTTCAGCCGCCTCGTGGGCTTCGGCCAGATCGGTGGTGAAGACAGAGGCGCCGAGCCCGAACGGGCTGTCATTGGCAAGCCGGATCGCCTCATCGAAATCCCTGACCCGGCAGATGGCGGCGACCGGTCCAAAGCATTCCTCGCGCACGATGGCCATGTCCGGGGTGACGCCGGTCAGGATCGTCGGCTCGTAGAACCAGCCGGTGTTGTGCGCAGGCGGGATGCGTCCGCCGGTGATCGCCTCGGCGCCGTGGGCAATGGCATCGTCGACAAGACGCATAACCTTGGCCCGCGCGGCTTCGCTGACCATCGGGCCGATCTCGGTCTTGTCCATGCCATTGCCGACACGCAGGGCACGCGTCTTTTCGGCGAACAGCGCGACGAAACGATCATGAACGGCATCGACCACGAAGAAGCGCTCGGCCGAGGTGCAGACCTGGCCGGTAAGGTGGAAGGCGGCGGTGACGCTGCCGGCCGCCGCGATCTCCAGTGGCGCGTATTGGCTGACGATCAGCGGATCGCTGCCGCCGGCCTCGATGACGCACGGTTTCATGCGCTCGGCGCAGGCCACCGCCACCGCCTTGCCGGCGGCGACCGAGCCGGTGAAGGCAACCGCATGGGTGCGGTCGGAGGCGATCAGCGCCTGTGCCGTGGCAGCGCCGCCGGGCAGGCAGGAGACCAGCCCCTCCGGCAGCGAGCGGAACACGGTCATGTAGTCCAGCGTCGACAGCGTCGTCGCCTCGGCCGGCTTGATGATGCAGGCATTGCCGGCGGCGAGCGAGGCGGCGACCGTCCAGCACATCAGCAGGATCGGGAAGTTGTAGGGCATGATGTGGACGGATACGCCATAGGGCTCGTAGCGCGCATACTGGAACGAACCGGCCTGTGTCGTGCCGGCGATCTTGCCGGCATCGTCGCGCGCCATCTCGGCGTAGTAGCGGAAGATCGGCGCGCAGTTGGCGATCTCGCCGATCGCTTCGGGGTAGGGCTTGCCCATCTCGCGCACCATCAGTTCGGCGCAGCGGGTGAAGTCCGCCGCCTCGATGGCGTTGGCGACGGCATGCAGGTGCTTGGCGCGGCTCTTGGCGTCGAACTTTTTCCAGGCGGCCTGCGCCCTGGTCGCCGCCGTGAGCGCGGCATCGATCTCGCCGTCGGTGGCCGCAGCGATCGCCCCGACGGTTTCCAGCGTCGCCGGATCGATCACCGGTTTGCTCGCGCCGGCCATCGGCTGGTAATCCGGATTGACGAAGAAGGTCGGCCGGTCAGGGGAGAAATCCATGGACATCCTCTCGGATCCGCTCAGCGGATCATGTAGACCTTCTTGATCGTCTCATGGACGGTGCAGACGCCCTTCCAGTCCTGCGGGAAGAAGGCCGCCGTGTCCGGTTCGATCTCGATGACTTCGCCGGATTCATGCACATAGGTGCAGCGCCCTTCGAGGAAGTGGCAGAACTCGTCGCGGGTGACATGGCAATGCCATTTGCCTGGTGTGCAGACCCAAAGCCCGCATTCGGAGCGGCCCTCCGGCCCCTTGTGCAGCAGCTTGCCCGATGTGTGGGACTGGCCCTCGATCATGGTCGGGATGACACCCCAGTCGACGAGGTCGGTAATAGTGAGCGGGGATTTCATGATGGGTGTGGTCATATCGATTTCCTTGAAAAGGGGGCTCACCGGCACATGAAGGCCTTGGTCAGCGTTTGCGTGATGATGGAGATGCCGGTCCAGCCGGCGGGAAAGAACACAAGCGTGCCGGCCTCGACCGGGATCTCTTCGCCGTCGTCATGGATATAGCTGCCACGGCCTGAGAGGAAATGGCAGAACTCGTCGGCGCCAAACGTGACCTTGCGCGTGCCCGGCGTACACGACCACAGGCCGCATTCGCTCGATCCGTCCGGGTTCTGGGACAGGATCCTGCCCGAGGCGCGCGGCGAACCGGAGAGCGTGTTGCTGCCCGCGCCCCAGTCCTCCAGTTCCACGCTCGAGGCCTTCGGCCAGTGCGGTGTCGGCATGTCGTTAAGCTCCGTGGTCAGGCCAGCATGTAGACGTTGCGCATGGTCTCATGCACGGTGCATTCGCCTGTCCAGCCAGCCGGGAACATGACCACAGTCCCGGCGGAGATTTCTATCAGCTCACCGACATCTGACCGGTAGGTCGCGCGGCCGGTGACGAAATGGCACAATTCGTCGCGCGGGATATTGAGGCGCCAGCGCCCCGGCGTGCACACCCAAATGCCGGATTCCGGCTGGTTGTTCGGGCCCTTGTGCACGAGCCTGCCGGTCGAGTGCGAAGTGCCTGACAATGCGTCGGGTTGGGCGCCCCAGTCGACGAGATCGGTTCGGGTGGAGGCGTGGTGGAGGTGTGGTGCGGAGGAGGTCATGCGGAGGCTTCTGCGCGATGGTTGCTATTCATATGCTGCGCCAGGGCACCCCCCTCTGGCCTGCCGGCCATCTCCCCCGCAGGGGTGGAGATCGGATGTCGTCTCGACTTTCGCCAATCACCGGGATTGCAGAGTGAGACCCTGTGGCGAAGCTGCCAATCTCCCCCCTTGCGGGGGAGATGGCCGGCAGGCCAGAGGGGGGTGCTCAGGCTCGGCGTATCAACGACTTCAATCACAGCAGCGCCTCCAACAAACCCGCCGCCTTTTCCGGCCCATTCTGCCCCTGCATCTGTGCCGATGTCTTGGCCAGCTTTGCCTTCATCTTCGGGTCGGTCAGACAGGCCTCGATCATGGCAACCAGCTCGGCATCGGTCCAGTCGTAGCGCGGCATGCCGAAGCCGTGGCCGGTCTCCTCGACGCGGGTGGCGTTATCGTGACCGTCCCAGACATAGGGCATGATGATCGCCGACTTGCCGAAATAGAGGCACTCTGTGAACGAGTTGTTGCCGCCGTGGTGAATAACAGCGTCGACCTGCGGGATGACCGAAGGCTGCGGGAACCAGCTCTCGACGATGACATTGCCGGGCACGTCCGTGTACTGGTCTTTGTAGCCGCCGACATTGACCAGCGCCCGGTAGCGCGTCATGCCCAGCGTCGCGATGATGCGCTTCAGCAGCTCGACATCGCCGGCGCCGAGACTGCCGAAGGAGACATAGAGCAGCGGCCCGTCGTTATTTTCAGCGAAGGTCGGCACCGTGTAAGGCTTCTCCTGCCGCACGCAGCCTTCCAGGTACTGAAACTTGGCCGGGTCGAGTGGATGGCGGCGCTTGAACTTTGCCGCTTCGGGATAGAGCAGCAGGTTCAGATGGGGCGAGGCCTCAAAGAACTGGCCGATCGGATAGGACGCCTCGTTGTTGGCAGTCAGGAAGGCGTTGAAGTCCTCATGGATCGGCTCGATCACCGCGTTGAAATGGTCGCGGTAGCGCTGGTGACCGGCATGGTCGTTCTCGCCGCAGCCGGAGAGATGCGGCGGGATGTCTTCGTCCTCGATCTCGTTTTCCGAGCAGGAGATGACACGCACCCACGGCTTGCCGTACTGCTTTATCGCCGGGAACAGGATGACGTTGTCGACGCAAATGACATCCGGCTTGATAGCTGAGAGAACGCGCGGCAGATCCTTCTGCGCCCATTTGGCGCTGTCGACGATCGCCGTCCAGCAATCCTTGACGTAATTGTCGACCTGGTCGTAAGGCGATTTGCGGAAGTTGGGGATGTGGCCGTTGATGAAATCCTCCCAGAATTTCGCCATCTGTTCGGGCGGCATCGGCTCGGACAAGTTCACCGGATGCGCCTCGAAGCCGTAGCCCTTGTAGACATCGACAAAGCCGGGGTCGGACAGGAAAACGGCCTTGTGGCCGCGCGCCTCGACCGCCTGGGCGATGCCGACGGAATTGAGCGCCGGGCCGTAGGCCGCTTCTGGAAAAAACGCGATCGTCTTCTGCGCCATCAGGCTTCTCCTTTATTCTGCGAAAACTCTGACATCGGCGGCGTCCCAGCCGAGTTCGACCTGGTCACCCGAGGCGACCGGCCGGCGGTCGGCGGCATCAGCGGTGACGCGCACCAGGAACGGCTTTGGCGACAGGCCCGTGCGGACATGCAGTTGCAGGTCGAGCCCCTGATAGGCCAGCGCCTCGACCGTGCCGGTGGTGCGGTTGGCGGTCTGAGCTTCTGGGAACAGCCGGATGCGCTCCGGCCGCACCGAAGCGACAGCGGATGCGCCGGGCGAGAGCGTTGCTGGAACCTTGCCGGATATTGGCGCGCCATTCGCGGCGACAACCCCATCGGTGGCGGCCTTGCCCGGCACAAAATTCATCACGCCGATGAAGTCGGCGACGAAACGGTCGGCCGGATGCTCATAGATCGCGTGCGGCGTGTCGCATTGCAGCAGCCTGCCGTCCTTGAGCACCGCCATGCGGTCGGCCATCACAAGCGATTCTTCCTGGTCGTGGGTGACGATGACGAAGGTGATGCCGACCTCATGCTGCAGGCGCTTCAATTCCAGCTGCATGGCGCCGCGCAGTTTCTTGTCGAGCGCGCCAAGCGGCTCGTCGAGCAGCAGCAGCCGCGGCCGCTTGACCAGCGCGCGGGCCAGCGCGACGCGCTGCTTCTGGCCACCCGACAATTGCTCCGGCTTGCGGTCGGCGAAGGGGACCAGCTCGGTTGTCGCCAGGATGGCGTCGACGCGGGAGTGGATTTCTGGCGCCGGCAAGCGCTCCATCTCCAGGCCGTAGGAGACATTGGCGCGGACGCTCATATGCGGAAACAGCGCGTAAGACTGGAACATCAGATTGACCGGCCGCTTGTTGGGCGGGGTTTTCGCAATGTCGTGACCGTCGAGCAGGATGCGCCCGCCACTAGGCGTCTCGAAGCCGGCCAGCATGCGCAGCAGCGTGGTCTTGCCGCAGCCCGACGGGCCGAGCAGTGCGAAGAACTCATTCTCGCGGATGTCGAGCGAGATGCCGTCTACAGCCGTCACCCGGCCGAAATTCTTCGACACCTTGTCGATGGCCAGCAGCGTGCGCGGTTCGCTCATTGGCCTATGATCCCACGGTTGAGCCGCTGCGACAGGGTCAGCGCGGTGATCGAGACCGCCATGACGATGGTCGCCAGTGCGTTGATCTCCGGCGTGATGCCGAAGCGGATCATCGCGTAGATCTGCATCGGCAGCGTCGTCGAGGAGCGGCCGGCGCCGGCGGTGAAGAAAGCGATGATGAACTCGTCGACCGAGAGCGTGAAGGCGAGCAGCGCGCCTGCGATCACCGCCGGCGCGATGACCGGCAATGTCACCCGCCTGAAGGTGGTGAGCGCGGAGGCGCCGAGATCGGCGGAAGCCTCGACGATCGACCAATCAAAACTCTTCAGCCTGGCGCGCACCACCGAGCAGACAAAGGCAAGGTTGAAGACGACATGGGCGAGGATGATGGTGTGCAGGCCCATGGTCAGGTTGAGCATGGAGAAGAACGAAAGCAGCGCGATCGCCAGGACGATGTCGGGAATGATCATCGGTGCGAAGATCAGCGCTTCGAGTCCCCTGCCATATTGCCGGCGCATCTCGATGCCGATCGCCAGCAGCGTGCCGAGCAGAGTGGCGATCGCGGTCGAGACCAGCGCCACGATCAGCGTGTTGAGCGCAGCGGAGAGGATCGCCGAATTGCCGGCCAGCGAGGCATACCATTTCAGCGAAAAGCCCGACCATGCCGTCGGCAGCCCGCCTTCGTTGAAGGACAGCGCCACCAGCACGGCGATCGGGATGTAGAGGAAAGCGAAGACGAGGCTGAGCACGAGCCAGAGCGTGCGCCGCGTGGCGGGAGAGCGCTCAGCCATCGGTGTCTCCGCCGGCTTGCGCGGCGTGGCCCGAGGCGCGATTGGCGGCGAGCGCCTGCGCCATCAGCACCAGAAGCATGATGGCGATCAGCGCCATCGCGAGCGCGGCGCCGAACGGCCAGTCGTTGGCGGTCAGGAACTGGTCGTAGACGAGGTTGCCGATCATCTGGAAGCGGCCGCCGCCGAGCAGCGCGGGCGTGACGAAATTGCCGATCGACAGCACGAAGACGAACACCGCGCCGGCAGCAATGCCGGGCACGGTCAGCGGCAGGATGACACGGCGGAATGTGGTCATGGCGGAGGCGCCGAGGTCGCGCGAGGCCTCGGCGAGTTCCGGGTTGAGGCGAGACAGTGGCGCGTAGCAGGCGAGGATGACAAAGGGCAAATAGTTGTAGATCAGGCCGGCGATAACGGCGCCTTCGGTGTAGAGCATCGACGGTGGCTCGCCGGTGTAGCCGAACCAGCGCAGCAACTGGGTGATCAATCCTTCGCGGTTGAGCAGCACGATCCAGGCATAGGTGCGGATCAGGTAGTTGGACCAGAAGGGCAACACGGCGAAGAACAGGAACACCGGCTGCAGCCGGCGGGGTGCCGCTGATATCGCATAGGCGGCGGCGTAGCCGATCACCACCGCGATCAGCGTCGCGGTGCCGGCGATGCGCGCCGAGTTGAGGAAGATGCCGGCATAGAGCGGGTCGAAGACCAGCCCGAAATTCTCCAGCGTAAAGGTGTATTCGATGCCGCCATAGATACCGCGCCGGAAGAAGGCGAGCGCCAGCACCAGCGCGCACGGCACCACCATCAGTGCGGTCAGCCAGACCAGCGCCGGGGCCATCAGCAAGGAGGAGCGAGAGGGTAGGTGCTTCACGAAGTGCCCCCCTCTGCCCTGCCGGACCCGGCCTTTCGCTTTCGCTTCGGGCGTTCGTCGTTCGGAAAGCCAAGAATTTGGCTTTCCGTCCGTTGCGCGGACCACTTCTCACCCCCTTCAAGGGAGGAGATCGGCAGTTCCAACCTTTCGCTTACTTTGAAAAATCGAAGATTGGCGAAAGCAATGCCACAGCCAATCTCCCCCCTTGAGGGGGAGATGGCCGGCAGGCCAGAGGGGGGCGACACGGAACGCAAGCTTGATTCCAAGATGCTGCTGGAACAGTCCCTACTGCGCCGCCTTGATCTCGCTGACGATCTTCGAATAGTCGCGCTGGGCGTCGCCGACGTCACGCAATTGCTCGAACTTGACGAGGTCGGCCACCGGCATCGCCATGTTGGGGAATTTGGCCAGGAAATCGGCAGGCAGGCTTTCCATGGCCGGCTTGTTCGGCACCTTGTAGTCGATGTTCTGCGCTGCCCAGGCGTGGTTCTTGGCGTCGAGCATGAAGTTGATGAACTGGAAGGCGGCGTCCTTGTTGGCGGAGGCCTTCATCACCACCATCGTGTCGACCCAGAGGTCCGAACCTTCCTTGGGAATGACGTATTTGATCTCGGGTTTTTCGGCGATGCCGTAATTGCACCAGCCGTCCCAGGCCTGCACCATCAGCGCCTCGCCGGACACCAGCTTGGAATAGAAGGTGGTGTCGTCATAGGCGAGCAGGGTCTTCTTGGCCGAGATCAGCAGATCCTTGACCTCAGCCATCTTGGCCGGGTCGGTTTCGTTGACCGAATAGCCCTTGTCGAGCTGGCCGGCGGCCAGCAGCCAACGGTCGGTCGCCAGCATGGTGGTCTTGCCCTTCAATTCGTCGGAGGGCGCGAGCAGGTCGCTCCAACTGGTTGGTGCGACCTTCATCAGGTCCGAGCGATAGCAGAGGCCGGTGGTGCCCCAGGTGTAGGGCACCGAGAATGCATTGCCGGCATCGTGAGGCAGCTTGGTTGCTTCCGGATAGAGGTTGGCGAGGTTCGGTATCTTGGTGTGGTCGATCGGTTCGGTCAGGCCGAGCTTGTTCAGCACCTCGGCGAAGGGCGAGGAGACAAAGACCACGTCATAGCCCTTGCCGCCGGCGGCGATCAGCTTGCCCATGATCTCTTCATTGGTGGCGTGCACCACCACTTCACCCGAAACGCCGGTCGCGGTCTTGAAGGCGGCCATCGCGTCGGGCGCCATGTAGCCATCCCAGTTGGAAATGACGAGATCAGCAGCCATCGCCGGCGCGGACAGCGCCAAGGCCAGGCCAAGTGCGAGCGAAGATGTTTTCAGCGCACGGCGCCGCAGGCTGGTAGCGGTCATGACAGACTCCCATTCCGGTTGATCGTCGAATTTCATTCGCCGGACCAACGCCTGCGACCTTGCCGCTGCCTCGATCCTGTTCCCTCGGTCTTTTTCTCGCCGATTGTCCTGACAGTACTATTGCAGAAAAAAGTACGTCAATCCATAATTTGTCAAGCGATCGAGGAATCTGGCCGATTGCGTCCGTGCGGGCGATCGGTCAAATCAATGCGGTCATGTCGTTTTCCACTGGACCAGTCATGCAAGCCGTAGCCAGACGACCTCGCACCAACCATCTCGATCTGGCGCAGCGCATCCTGGATGTGGCGCGGCAGCGCGGCTTTGGGCCCGGCGCACGCTTGCCGGAGCAGCAGATCGCCTCGCTGTGCAATGTTTCCCGCACACCGGTGCGGGCAGCGCTCGGCCTGCTTGCGGAGCGAGGCGTCGTACGCTGGGAGGCGGATTCCGGGTATCATCTGGCCATCGACCTCACCGCGCAGGCTTCGGTCGCCACGGAATTGCCCGCTGCCGAGGAGGACGAGCTGGCCGAGGCGATCCTGCGCGACCGGTCGGCGCGGCGGCTGGACCAGACAGTGACCGTTGCGGGGTTGATGCGGCGCTACAGTGCCGAGCGCAAGACGGTACTAAAAGCGCTCAACAAACTGACCGAAGAGAATCTGCTGGACCGTGCGCCCGGCCAGTCCTGGCTGTTTCGACGCACGCCAGACGATCCGGAGGCGCAAGGCGACAGTTATGAATTCCGTCTGCTGCTGGAGCCCGCGGCCATCCTGACGCCGGGTTTCCGGCTGGATGGCGCGCGGGCGGCGACGTTGCGCCAGGGCATGGAAGCGCTGGTGGCGCTGCCGGACGCCGCCTTCGACACACGCGAGTTCCAGCGGCTGGACATCGATTTTCATGGCATGCTCGCCGAAGGCTGCGCCAACCGCTTCGTGGCCGACGCACTCGCCGATCACCTCAGGCTGCGCCGGCTGCCGGGCATCTATGCCGGCGTCAACGTCTTCCGCCTGCGGCAATCGCTGCGCGAACACCTTGTTATACTCGACCATCTTGAAAGCCTGCAGTATGAGGTGGCTGCCGATCTGCTGCGCATCCACCTGCGGCTCTCCCGCAACCAGCGACCGCAAGCGGCCAGTCGCGGGGCGCCTGCCCTGTTCGGCATGATCAGCCGGCCGGATTGACGAGGATTAATTGACGCGTAAAGCCAGCCCGACCATCGCGCTGTTCCCCGAAGCAAGCTTCGGCGCGGCGTTGAATTGCGTCGGCATCGCGCAGGCGCTGCGCGCGAGAGGCGCCCGGCCCGTCTTCATCTGCCATGCCGGCTTTTCCGGCGTCTTTGCCGACTATGGTTTCCAGGAATACCAGCTGCCGACCGACGAGCCGCTGAGCGACAGCGAACGCCAGAGCTACTGGCAGGCCTTCGTGCGCAGGCACCTGCCGCATTTCAGGCTGAGCCCGATCGACCAGCTGGAAACCTATGTCGCGCCGACCTGGCAGGCCATCGTCGACACCGCGGTCAATGCCGAGGCGCCGCTGCGCCAGTTGCTGGCGCGGCTGAAGCCGGACGCGGTGGTTCTCGACAATGTCATCATGTTCCCGGCGATCGCCGCCGCCGGCTGTCCCTGGGTGCGTGTCGTCTCCTGCGCCGAGACCGAGCTGCCGGATGCACAGGTACCGCCCTATCTGTCGGGGCTTGGCGTCGACGACCCGCAACGCGCCGCGTTCGAGGCCAGGTATCTGGCGGCTTGCACGCCCGCACATGATCGCTTCAACCGCTTCCGGATGGATGCCGGCCTGGCGCCGCTGCCGAAGGGCCTGTTCCTGGAGACGTCGCCCGACCTCAATTTGCTGCTGACGCCTTCGATCGTGCGCCGCGAGCGCGCCGAGCCGCTCGACCCGGAGCGCTTCGTCTATCTCGAAGGCTGCGTGCGTTCGGAAGGGCCATTCGAGGTGCCGGTATTTCCGCGCAATGGCGGGCCGCTGGTCTATGTCAGCTTCGGTAGCCTCGGCGCCATGGATGTCGGGCTGATCGAGCGCATGCTGGCGGTGTTCGACAGGCTGCCGGCCCGCTTCATCGTCAATGCCGGCGGCCTGCGCGACGCCTATCGCGCAGTGCCCGACAATGTCTATCTCGACGCCTGGTTTCCGCAGCCCTCGGTCGTGGCGAAGTCGGATCTGTTCATTCATCATGGCGGCAACAACAGCTTTTGTGAGGCGCTGCGCTTCGGCGTGCCGTCACTGATCATGCCCTATTGCTGGGACGGACACGACAATGCGCGCCGCGCCGGAGAAGCCGGCGTCGGTGACCATATCGGCCGCGACGCCTGGACCGAAGGAGTGTTGGAGAGAGCCATTCTCGGCCTGCTGGCCGACGATGCCATGCGCACCCGCCTCAAGGACAATGCAGCCCAAATGGCGCTGAAACCTGGAACGGATGTGGCCGCGCAAACCATACTCTCTCTGATACGGACGTGAACGAAATGCCTGACAACAACACGAACATCTCGCTCTCCAGCGGTACCGATGCCAAAGCCTGGCTGGTCCGGCACGGCATCAACGAAGTCGAGTGCCTGGTGCCCGACATGAATGGCGTCCTGCGCGGCAAAGCGCTGCCTACGGCCAAATTCCTCCAGGCGCTTGAAGACCGCGCGCTCTATCTGCCGAGCAGCGCTTTCCTGGTCAGCATCGACGGCCGCTACTCCGGCTCGATCGACGAGGGTTTTGCCTATTCGGATCCGGACATGCGCATGGTGCCTGATGTATCGACGCTCTGCCTGGCGCCGGGTGCCGCTCCCGGCAAGGCCTATGTCTTTGCCGATGCCTTCCATATGGACGACCGGCCTTGGATGGCCTCGCCGCGCCATGTGCTGCGCGCCGTGCTCGATCTCTACGCCAAGCGTGGCTGGCGGGCGGTGGTGGCGCCCGAGCTGGAATTCTATCTCACCGCGCCCAATCCCGATCCGGACCGTCCGCTGACCGCGCCAGTCGGTGGCAAAGGCCGAGCCGAGACAGTGCAGCATCCCTATGACATGGCCGCGCTCGAGGAGTTCGAGCCGGTGATCCGCCGCATCTATGACTACGCTGCGGCGGCCGGACTGCCGCTCGACACGCTGATCCACGAATCAGGTACGGCGCAGCTTGAGATCAACTTCCTGCATGGCGATGCGCTGCCGCTGGCCGACAAGGTGCTGCTGTTCAAGCGGCTGACGCGACAGGCCGCGCAGCAAAGCGGCATGCACGCCACCTTCATGGCCAAGCCGATCGCCGCACAGGCCGGCAGCTCGATGCATCTGCACATGTCGGTCATCGACGAGGCCGGCAGGACGTTGTTTGCCGGCAGCGACGATGCCGACACCGCAATGTTCGGCCATTTCATCGGCGGCCTGCAGAAATATGTCCCGGAAATCATGCCGCTGTTTGCGCCCAACGTGAACTCTTTCCGCCGCATCAGGCCGAACCACAGCGCGCCGGCCAACATCGAGTGGTCGCATGACAACCGTTCCTGCGGCCTGCGCGTGCCGGCCGGCGGCCGCTCCGCGCGGCGGGTCGAGAACCGGCTGCCGGGCGCGGATTCCAATCCTTACCTGGCGATAGCCGGCTCGCTGCTTGCCGGCTATCTCGGCGTCGAACAGAGACTGGCGCGGTCGGCCGAAGCGTCGGGCAATGCCTACAAGATCAAGAGCACGCTGCCGAAAACCATGGAGGAGGCGCTCGATCGTTTCGAGGCTTGCGGCCCGGTGCGTGAACTGCTGGGCGAGGATTTCTTCCAGACCTATCTGCGCGTCAAGAGCGTCGAGCTCGACCTTTTCCAGGGCGTGGTGACCAGCTGGGAACGCGACCACCTTCTGCTGAAGGTGTGACTATGGCTTGCAGTTCAACGGGCTTCAATTCGGGCCTCGATATCGCCAAATCCTATTATGTCGCCACCGCCAATCCAGCGCCGGACCATCCGGCGCTCGCCGGCGATGTCGATGCCGACCTGGTGGTGGTCGGCGGCGGGTGCACAGGGTTGTCCGCCGCCCTTCACGCCGCCGAGCGTGGGTTGAAGGTGGTGCTGCTCGAAGGCGGCAAGATCGGCTGGGGGGCGTCGGGGCGCAATGGCGGCCAAATGATCCCCGGCCTGCGCAAGGGCGCCAAGGGACTGGTCAAACTCTACGGGCCGGAGCGGGCAAAGGTGCTGTTCGATCTTGCCTTCGAGGCGCGCGGGCTGGTGCTCGATATTATCGAGCGGCATGCCATCGACTGCGATCTCAGGCTGACCCGCCATCTGGTCGGCGCGGTCAACGGCTCCGACCTTAGGGATCTCGAGGAAGAGGCCGAGTGCCTGGCCACGGTGATGAAGTTCCCGCATGCGGAAATCCTATCGGCGGCTAAAGCCCGAGCCAAGGTCGATACACCCTACCATGGCGCGATGTATGAGCCGCTCGGCGGCCACATGCATCCGCTGAACTATACGCTCGGCCTTGCCCGCGCAGCGGTTGCTGCCGGCGTCACCATCCACGAGAATTCGGTCGCCGTGCGGCTGGAGCGTGAGCCTTCGATCCGGGTCTCGACCGCAAAGGGATCGGTTCGGGCCAGACATGTCGTGCTGGCGGGTGACGCTCTGCTCAACGGGCTGGAGCCGCGCGTCAACAGCCGCATCATGCCGGTCGGCAACTACATCGTCGCCACCGAGCCGCTTGAGGGCAAGCGCAACGTCATCCCGGCCAATGTCGCGGTCTCCGATACCCGCTTCGTCGTCAACTACTACCGGATGTCGGCGGATGGACGCCTGCTGTTCGGCGGCGGCGAGCGCTACACGCCTTCACCGCCGGCCGATATTGCCGGCTTCGTGCGGCCGCACATGGAAGCCACCTTTCCGCAACTCAAGGGCTGCCGCATCGATCACGCCTGGGGCGGGCTTGTGTCGGTGACGACGTCGCGACTGCCGCATGTCGGGCACTATGGTGAGGTCTATTTCGCGCATGGTTATTCCGGCAAGGGCGTCATCCTGTCGACGCTGTCCGGCAAGCTGCTGGCCGAAGCGATCACCGGCGATGTCTCGCGGCTCGATCTGTTCTCGACGCTGACCCCGATGCCGTTCCCGGGCGGCACGGCGCTGCGCGGTCCGCTCTATGTGCTGGGCATGCTTTGGTACGCGATGCGGGATCGCATCAAGCATTGAGGGGGCGTTGCTGCAACGGCACAAATAGTACCGTAGCGATCCTTCACACCCCCCTCTGTCCTGCCGGACATCTCCCCCGCAAGGGGGGAGATTGGCAGGTTCAGCGCTGCGATCACCCGACAGCGGTGGAGATTGGCGAAAGCCGAGATGAGAGCTGATCTCCCTCCTTGCGGGGGAGATGGCCGGCAGGCCGGAGGGGGGTGCTGTCCCGCCGACGTCGAAGGTTGGATGAAGCTTCTTAAACCACAAAGAAATCCTCGATGCGCTGCTTGGCCTCCAGTAGTGCCGGCAATATCTCCCGCTCCATCTCCGCGACGGAGAAGCGTGCCGACTGGGTCGAGACGTTGATGGCCGCGACCGTGCGCTCCGCTCGGTCGCGGATCGGTACGGCGACCGAGCGCAGGCCGAGTTCTAGTTCCTCATCGACGATGGCAAAGCCGTCAGCCTTCGCCTTGGCGATGGCGTTGGCTAACAAACGCCTGTTGGTGATCGTCTTCGGCGTCCGTCTCTCGATGGTCGCCTGGCCGAGGAATGCGTCCAATTCCCCTGATGTCAGCCCGGCCAGCAGGATGCGCCCCATCGAGGTGCAATAGGCCGGCAGCCTGGTGCCGACATCGAGCGACACGCTGAGGATGCGGCGGCCGGGAATGCGGGCGACATAGACGACATCCTCACCCGACAGGATGGCTGCCGAGCAGGCCTCGTTCAGCTGAGCGGCGACCGCGCGCATGATGGGGGCGGCGAAGGCCCATAGCGAGGCGCCGCCGAGCCAGGTGCGGGCAACCGTCAGCAGGCGCGGCGACAGCGAGAACACGCGGCCGGCCTGTGTTGCATAGCCGGTGGCGGTGAGTGTCAGCAGGAAGCGGCGGGCGCCGGCGCGGGTCAGGCCCGCTTCCTCGGCCATTTCAGTCAACGTCATGCCCGAGGGATGGCGGGCCAGGATCTCCATGACGGCAAGGCCGCGTTCAAGCGAGCCGACATGATCACGGGAAACAGCCTCTTCGTCCATCTTGTCTCCGCAGAACGACATCGGCGTCAGGATTGACTCCACGCCTCTGCTCAGCATAGAAAGTATCGCATATAAAACATATGTTCACAATACGAACTTTCTCAGCCTGGAGCCGATGCGATGGTCAAGTTCCTGCCGCTCAAACAGGCCGTGGCCGAGAATTTGAAAGATGGTGACACGGCTGCCTTCGAGGGCTTCACCCATCTGATCCCGACGGCAGCGGCGCATGAGGCGATCCGCCAGGGTTTTCGCGACCTGACCTTGATCCGCATGACGCCGGACCTGATCTACGACCAGATGATCGGCATGGGCATGGCGAAGAAGATCGTCTTCTCCTATGTCGGCAATCCCGGCGTCGGCCTGCTGCGCCGCGCCCGCGATGCCATCGAGAACGGTTTCCCGCGCTCACTTGAAATCGAGGAGCACAGCCATGCCGGCATGGCCAACGCCTATGAAGCGGGTGCTGCCGGCCTGCCCTGCGCGGTGTTTCGCGGCTATCGCGGTGCTGGCCTCGCGGCGGTCAACCCGAACATCAAGTCTGTCACCTGTCCGTTCACCGGCGAGGTGCTGGCCGCTGTTCCTTCGATCCGGCCTGACGTCACCTTCATCCATGCGCAGAAGGCCGACAAGAAAGGCAATGTGCTGGTCGAAGGCATCATCGGCATCCAGAAGGAAGCGGTGCTGGCGGCCAAACGCGCGGTGGTGACGGTCGAGGAAGTGGTCGACAATTTCGACGATCTGCACCCCAATCTGACCGTGCTGCCGCGCTGGACGATTGCCGCGATATCGGTCGTGCCCGGAGGCTCGCATCCGTCCTACGCGCATGGCTATTATGCGCGCGACAATGCCGCCTATCTCGAATGGGACGAAATCGCCGCCGACCGCGAGAAATTCCAGGCGTGGATGCGGGCCAACGTCATCGAGAAGAGTGCCGGCGATTTCGAGGCCCGGGTCGAGCATCTGAGGAAAGCGGCATGAGCGACAATCAGGGCTTCACCCCCAACGAGATGATGACGATCGCCGCCAGCCGCGCGCTGCGCAATGACGATGTCTGTTTCGTCGGCATCGGCGCGCCATCCGCCGCTTGCAATGTGGCGCGGCTGACGCATGCGCCCGACATCACCTTGATTTACGAGAGCGGCACGATCGGCACCGCGCCCGACGTGCTGCCACTGTCAATCGGCGATGGCGAATTGTGCGAAACCGCCGTCACCACCGTCGCGGTGCCGGAGATGTTCCGCTACTGGCTGCAGGGTGGGCGCATCTCGATCGGCTTCCTCGGTGCGGCGCAGCTCGACAAGTTTGGCAACATCAACACCACGGTCATCGGCGATTATTTTCACCCAAAGACCAGGCTGCCCGGCGGCGGCGGCGCGCCAGAGATCGCGACGTCGTCGAAGGAGATCTACATCACCATGGCGCAGACCAAGCGCGGCATGGTCGAGAAGATCGATTTCTTCACCTCCTTCGGCCATGGCGAGGGCGGCGATCATCGAAAGCGTCTGGGCATCGACACCGCCGGCCCGACCTTGCTGATCACTGATCTCGCCATCTGGAAGCCGGATCCGGTGAGCAAGGAATTCACCGTCGTGTCGCTGCATCCAGGCGTCACCCGCCAGCAGGTGCAGGAGAGCTGTGGCTGGGTGGTTAAGTTCGGCGAGGCGCTTGACGAAACGCCGGCGCCAAGCGAACTCGAACTCAAGACATTGCGCGACCTGCAGGCCCGCACCAAGGCGGCGCATGAGGGAACCGGAAAAGCAAAGGCTGCATGACATGGCCGAGGCCTACATCTGTGACTACATCCGCACGCCGATCGGCCGCTTCGGCGGCTCGCTGTCTTCCGTGCGTGCCGACGATCTCGGCGCGATACCGCTGAGGGCATTGGTCGAGCGCAATCCCGGCATCGACTGGCAGGCTGTCGACGATGTCGTCTATGGCTGTGCCAACCAGGCCGGCGAGGACAACCGCAACGTGGCGCGCATGGCGCTGCTGCTGGCAGGCTTGCCGAAGGAGATTACGGGCTCCACCGTCAACCGCCTGTGCGGCTCCGGCATGGATGCGCTGACCATCGCAGCCAGGGCCGTCAAGGCAGGCGAGGCGGAACTGATGATCGCGGGTGGCGTCGAATCGATGAGCCGGGCACCCTTCGTCATGCCCAAGGCCGACACGGCGTTTTCGCGCAATGCCGAGATTTACGACACCACCATCGGCTGGCGCTTCGTCAACCCACTGATGAAGAAGCAGTATGGCGTCGATTCGATGCCGGAGACCGGCGAGAATGTCGCGGAAGAGTTCGCCATCTCCCGCGCGGACCAGGATGCCTTTGCCGTGCGCAGCCAGGACAAGGCGGTCGCCGCGCAAGCCAATGGCCGGCTGGCCAAGGAGATCACGCCAGTGACGATCCCGCAGCGCAAGGGCGATGCGGTTGTCGTCTCGAAGGATGAACATCCCCGTGCTGGCACGACGGTCGATGCGCTGGCCAGGCTGCCGACACCGTTCCGCCAGGGCGGCACGGTGACGGCCGGCAATGCCTCCGGCGTCAATGACGGGGCGGCGGCCCTGATCGTTGCCTCCGAGGCAGCCGTGAAAAAGTATGGCCTGACGCCGATCGCCCGCATCCTCGGCGGCGCTGCCGCCGGTATTGCGCCGCGCATCATGGGCATCGGCCCGGTGCCGGCGACGCAAAAACTCTGCGCGCGGCTTGGCCTGACACCAAAACAGTTCGATGTCATCGAGCTCAACGAAGCCTTTGCCTCGCAAGGCATCGCCGTGCTGCGCCAGCTCGGCATTGCCGAGGATGCACCGCACGTCAACCCGAATGGCGGCGCCATCGCGCTCGGCCATCCCCTGGGCATGTCGGGTGCCCGCATCTCCGGCACGGCGGCGCTGGAGCTTCGTGAGCGCGGCGGCCGCTATGCGCTTGCCACGATGTGCATCGGTGTCGGCCAGGGCATCGCGATCGCGCTGGAACCGGTTTGATCGGCGGCCCTTGCTTGGCCGGCTAAGATCAAGAATCCGGTGCGCGGTTCAAATTTGACCACGTGGACAAAAGTCTGGCGTCGTTCCATACTTCCCCGTCTGACATTTTCACGAACAGCCGGCTCGACACGGCTGTCGAACAGAGGGGAATGCAATGGAAAACCGGAACAATAAATCGCAGATAAAACGCGAAGGGCTTTCGCGACGCAATGTACTGGAGCTGGGCGCGCTTAGTTTGGCGGCAACGATGCTGCCGGGCGCCGCCTTCGCGGCGGACAAGAAGCTGAAGGTGGCGGCGATCTTCGCCACGCCGATCGAGGAGCCATGGGACAACCAGATCCATGTCGCCCTGCAGAAGGCCGAGAAGGAACTCGGCATCGAATACAAATGGTCGGAGAAGGTGCAGACCGCCGATTTCAGCCGCGTCATGCGCGAATATGCGCAAGGCGGCTACCAACTGGTGCTGGGCGACGCCTTCGCCGCCGAGCGCGAATCGCGCCGCACCGCCAAGCAGTTCCCGAAGACCGCCTGGCTGTTCGGCTCCGGCGCCGGCCCGGCGGAACCCAATTTCGGGGTGTTCGACAACTGGATCCACGAGCCCGCCTATCTCTCGGGCATGATCGCTGGCAAGATGTCGAAGTCGGGTACGATCGGCGCCGTCGCGGCGATGGGCATTCCGGAGGTGAACCGGCTGGTCAACGCCTTCTTCGCCGGCGCCAGGGAGGTCAATCCCAACATCAAGAAGAAGGTCGCCTTCATCGGCTCGTTCTTCGATCCGCCCAAGGCCAAGGAAGCGGCGGTCGCGCAGATCGACGCCGGCGTCGACGTCATCTACGCCGAGCGCTTCGGTGTCATCGAAGCCGCGGTGGACAAGAAGATCCTCGCCATCTCCAACATGTCCGACCAGTCGAGTCTCGGCCCCGACACGGTCATCACCGGTCCGGTCTGGGACATGTATCCGACGGTCGAGCAGGCGATCAAACTGGTCAGGGCCGGCGTCTTCACCGCGCAGGACTATGGCGATTTCTCGCGCATGGCCAAGGGCGGCTCGCATTTGGCGCCCTACCACAAGTTCGACAAGACGCTGCCGGCGGACGTCAAGGAGCTGGTCGAAAAGAAGAAGGCGGAGATTCTGGAAGGCAATTTCCGGGTGGATGTGGACGAGAATACGCCGGTTTCGGATTGATTTCTTTACCCTCCCCCTTGTGGGGAGGGTCGATCCGCGAAGCGGAGCGGGGTGGGGGTCCTCGTAGGGCGCATCCCCACCCCGTCTCGCAATCTCCGCTTCGCTCCGACTGCGAGCCGACCCTCCCCACAAGGGGGAGGGTGAAGCAGAGCCTCTCTCCGCAGGAGCATCCTTGTCCGCCCCACTCATCGAAATGCGCGGCATCACCAAGAGCTTTGGCGCCGTCAAGGCGAACGAGGCCGTCGATCTCAGCGTCGCGCCCGGCGAGATCCTCGGGCTACTGGGCGAAAACGGCGCCGGCAAGACGACGCTGATGAATGTGCTGTTCGGCGCCTATGCGCCCGACGCCGGCGAGATTCTCATCCAGGGCCAGACGGTGCGGATCACCAGTTCCGCCGATGCGCTGGCCGCCGGCATCGGCATGGTGCACCAGCATTTTCACCTCGCGCCGCGGCTGACGGTGCTGGAAAACCTGCTCATCGGCATTCCCGGCAAGACAGGACGGATCGACCGCGCCGGCGGGCTGGCGCGGCTGGCCGAGATCGGCCGCCAGCATGGGCTGGTGCTTGACCCGGACCTGCCGGTCTCGGCGCTGTCGGTCGGCGAGCAGCAGCGGCTCGAAATCGTCAAGGCGCTGTTTCGTGGCGCCAGGCTGCTGATCCTCGACGAGCCGACGGCGGTGCTGGCGCCAAGCGAGGTCGACGGGCTGTTTTCGGCGTTGCGTTCTATGGCGGCGCAAGGTCTCGGCATCATCTTCATCTCGCACAAGCTCAACGAGGTGCGGGCGCTGACGCATCGCTGCACGGTGCTGCGGCATGGCCGCGTTGCCGGCCGCGTCGATGACCCGGCCAACACGACATCCTCGGAGATGGCAACACTGATGTGCGGCCATGAGATCGTGCCGCCGGCGCGGGGACCATCGGCGCCGGGTGCTGATGTGCTGACGCTCGACGGTATCTCAACCTCGCATCATTCGGGCACGGCGCTGCGCGACGTATCGCTTGCCGTCCGTGCCGGCGAAATCCTCGGCATTGCCGGGGTGTCGGGCAATGGCCAGCGGGCGCTGGCGGAGGTGATCTCCGGCGTGCGGGCGCCCGATGCCGGCCGGATGACGATTGCCGGCCAAAAGGTCTCGCGGTTCTCGCCGCGCGAGGTGCAGGCGCTCGGACTTGGCCGTATCCCGGAAGACCGCATGACGACCGGACTGGTGACCAATCTGCCGCTGGCCGATTCGATGGTGCTGCCGCGCATCGGCACCACAGCGTTCAGCAGCAGGGGCCTGCTCAAGCCCGATGCGATCCGCGCCTTCACTGAGGCGCAGATCAAGGCCTATGATATCAGGTGCCCCGGGCCGATGACCCGCGCCGGGGCGCTGTCCGGCGGCAATCTGCAGAAGGCGTTGTTGGCACGCGAGCTTGCCTTCGATCCGAAGGTGCTTGTTGTCTCGCAGCCGACGCGCGGCCTCGACATCGGAGCCGCCCGCTTCATCCACGAAAAATTCCTCGACATGCGCGCCAAGGGCTGCGGCATCGTCGTCATTGGCGAGGATCTCGAAGAACTGCTGGTGCTCTGCGACCGCATCGCGGTGATGTATGAGGGCCGCATCGTCGGCACGCTCGACAGCGCCGATGCAACGATCGCACGGCTCGGCCTGATGATGACCGGGGCGGAGGGCCACAGCTGATGTTTCGCCTGGAGGTCCGCAGCTCGACGCCGACCTGGTTCAACCTCGCTCTGCCATTGCTCGCGATCGGAGCAACGCTCATCTTGTGCAGCGGCCTTATTGCGCTGGCCGGCCCCGGCGTGCTCGAAGCTTATGGCGTGATGTTCACGGCGTCGCTGGGCGACAGCTATGCGATCACCGAAACGATGGTGCGTGCAACACCCATGATCTTCACCGGACTGGCGGTCGCGGTCGCCTTCCGAGCAAAATTCTGGAACATCGGCGCCGAAGGGCAATTGCTTGCCGGCGCGGTGGCCAGCTGCTTTGTCGGCGCCATTCCAATGCCGGGGCCGCTCGCCATGGTCTTGATGGCGGTGGCGGGCGCCGCAGCGGGAGCCGCAGTCGCGTTGGTGCCGGCGACGCTCAGAGTAAAATTCAAGGTCGATGATGTCGTCAGTTCGCTGTTGCTCAACTCGGTCATCTATTACGCCTTGATGGCGCTGATCGAGGGGCCGTGGAAGGACAGTTTCAGCGGCTATCCGATCTCGCCGCCGATCGAGGATTCGGCCAATTTCCCGGTGCTGCTCGAAGGCACGCGGCTGCATCTCGGCGTCGTCGCGGCACTGATCGCGGCGCCGCTGATCTGGTTCCTGATCGTGCGCACGACGCTCGGCTTCAGGATCAGGGTCACCGGCGAAAACCCGGAAGCCGCCAGATATGGCGGCATCCACGTCGAGCGGGTGCTGATCTCGACGGCGCTGCTGTCCGGCGCGCTGGCCGGATTGGCCGGCGTCGGCGAGGTCGGCGGCGTGCATTTCCAGGTGATGAGCGACATCTCGCCGGGCTACGGTTATTCCGGCATCGTCGTTGCGATGCTGGCGCGGCTCAATCCGCTCGGCGTCGTGCCGGCGGCGATCTTCCTTGCCGCCGTGATGACCGGCGCCGAGGCGATGTCGCGGGCGACCGGCGTGCCGGCCTTCCTCAGCGACGTCATCCAGGGCACCGCATTGCTTGCCATGCTTGTGGCGCTGCTGTTCACCGCCTATCGCATCCGTCGCGTCGGAGTTGCCCGATGAGCGCGGTGTTCGAACAAATATTCCAGGTCGGCTTCCTGGCCGCGATCATCCGCATTGCCACGCCGCTGGCTTTCGCGACGCTCGGCGAAATGTTTTCCGAGCGGGCCGGCGTGCTCAATCTCGGCATCGAAGGCATCATGCTGTTGTCGGCGATGACGGGCTTCACCGCCGCCAGCCTCACCGGCAGCCTGTGGCTTGGCGTGCTGGCGGCGGTGCTCACCGGCATGCTGATGGGCGCGCTGCATGCGCTGTTCACCGTGGCGCTCGGCCTCAGCCAGCACGTCTGCGGCATCGGCGTGACGCTGTTCTCGTCGGGCCTCGCCTATTTCCTCTACCGGCTGATCTTCGGCCAGCAATCAGTGCCGCCCAGCATCAAGGGTTTTCAGACGCTGCCGATCCCTCTCCTGTCTGACATCCCGGTGCTCGGGACGGCGGTGTTCAACCAGTTCGCGCTGGTCTACATGGCGATCCTCGCCATTCCGCTCGCCGCCTTCGTGCTCTACCGCACGCCATGGGGCCTGTCGGTGCGCATGGTCGGCGAAAACCCGCGCGCCGCGGATTCGGCGGGGGTCAGTGTCACCGCCACGCGCTTCCAGGCAGTCATCCTCGGCGGGGCGCTGATGGGGCTGGCCGGCGCCTTCCTGTCGATGGCGCAGTTCAACGCTTTCACCTTCGGCGTGGTGTCGGGGCGCGGCTGGGTGGCGATCGCGCTGGTCGTGTTCGGCCGCTGGGATCCGTGGCGCTCGGCGGGTGCGGCACTGCTGTTCGCCTTCGTCGATGCGCTGCAGCTGCGCATGCAGGCCAGCGGGCTCGGACACATCCCCTACGAGGCGTTCCTGATGCTGCCGTTCATCTTCACCATCGTCGCCATGGCGGTGATGTCGCGCAACGCGGTGGCACCGTCGGCGCTGCTCAAGCCGTTTCGGCGGGAAGAGCGGTAGCAAAGCTTGGGTTCCTCGCCCCGCAAAGCGGGGAGAGGTGGCCGCGAAGCGGTCGGAGAGAGGCCTGCGACGCTGGCGAGTTGTCGCCGAAGCAAGGCAAGGTCGAGCCATTCCCCCTCTCCGTCTCGGCTTCGCCGAGCCACCTCTCCCCCCATTCGTGGGGGCGAGGAACCCGCATCCTGCCAAGTTCGCGCCTTCTTTGAGCGTCTCACATCGCGGTAAAGCCGTTATCCACAAACAGATGCGTGCCGTTGACGAAGCTCGACTCGTCGCTGGCCAGGTAGAGCGCTGCCCTCGCCACCTCTTCCGGTTCGCCGATGCGGCCCTGCTGCGCGGCCAGCGCCGCGTCGGAGACGTCGACGCCGAGCCTGCCGAGGTCGGCGACCTCGCGCAGGCCGTGCGGCGTGCGGATGAAGCCGGGGCAGACCGCATTGCAGCGGATGTTGCGGTCGCGGAACTCGACGGCGATGGCGCGGGCGAACATGTGGCAAGCGCCCTTGGTGGTGTCATAGAGCACTTCGTTGGGAGTCGCCGCCACCGCCGAGATCGACGAAGTACAGACGATCGAGCCGCCGCCGGCCGCAATCATGCCGGGCAAAACGGCGCGCGTCATCAGGAACATCGAGCGCACATTGACGGCATGCAGCCAGTCCCATTCCTGGACCGTCGTCTCCAGGAAGGGTTTGATGACGATGGTGCCGGCGTGGTTGAACAGCACGGTGACCGGTCCGAGTTTTTCGATAGCACCCTTCACCGCCGTTTCGACCTGGGCTTCGTCGGAGACGTCGGCGATGAAATGCTCGGCTATCTGTCCCCGCGCGCGTATCGCCGCTGCGGTTGCGGCGGCCGCCTCGCCGTTGCGGTCGATGATCGCCACCTTGGCGCCTTCGGCGGCGAACAGCTCCGAAGCCGCTCCGCCCATTCCCGTCGCTCCTCCCGAAATGATGGCGACCTTGCCGGCCAGTCTTGTGCCCATTTTTCTGCCCCTGTGTGACGATTTCGCTTTGCTGGTTGGGCGATGCTACCGCGCCCGTGCCGGGCGGCCAATCCACGAATTGAGCGCAGCGAGGGCAAGGCCATAGGTCCATTCGGACGCAGAAGCAAAAAACGGACGCGCCATATGGATCGGCCGTCCGAGCGCTCCCTCTAAGCAAGTGCCTACCAACTTCCGGCATCATAGGAGAAAATTATTCTGTCTTTAGCCCAAAAATAGCAATCGACAAAGTCTACCAGTTTTATAGATTAATCGCCGAGACGGAGGTCGATATGTCCTACATCCAGAACGCCCAGACGGATCGCAGCGCTCAGCGGTCGGCCAATGCCCAGGCCTTTCGCCCGGCCTATGCCGGGGCTTTCGCCTATCTCGTCTTTGCCCTTGCGTTCGTGTTCACCGGGGCAGTTGTTCTGGGCCTTATTCCCTGAGTCGTCAGATCGACCGGGGTTAGCTGCCCACCGCTTTCAGGCAATCGGAGTTGAATGAACCGAATCCTCGGCGTGCTTTCGCGCGCCCGACACAACGGAGGACATGGCAATGCCGATCGAGTTCACGCATATTCCGGGTAAGACCGCCGATGCCGCGGTTCCCTTTTTCTACGACTTTGCCGAGACCGCGACCAAGCTCGGGCTGATCGAGGATGGCGGCTTCCGCAAGATCGTCGTCGACGATTCGGCCGGGCTGCTGACCAACATGGATCTTGCGGCCCAAGTGCTCGATCGCACCTCGTCGCTGGAAGTCGTGCTCACCCATTGGGCGGGCGTGGTCGAACCGACCGTGGCAGCCCGCCAACTGGCGTCGATCGACAGGAAAAGCGGCGGACGCCTGGCGCTGAGGATGATCAGCGAGCCGCTGAGCGACGCCGACGCCGAAACACGGCCGGTCGGGCACACCGTCATTTGGCAGCGCATAGACGAATATCTGGTGTTGCTGAAGCGGCTGTGGTCGAACGACCGGCCCTTCGACCACGAAGGAACGTTCTACAGCATCAAGGGCGGCTACGTGCCGCGCAAGGGACCGCACGGCGCCGACCTGGTCATCCGCATGGGCGGGCAGTCCGGAACGGCACTCAAAGTTGCCGGCCGGCATGCCGATGTCTTTGAATTGGCACCGGGCTCGATCGATGAGATCCGGCAATTGATGGAGCGGGTGCGCCGCTCGGCCGCCGAACATGGCCGGGCCGGCAAGCTGCGCTTCGCGCTTCCGGTCGGGATTCACCAAGGTGCTTCCGCCTCCGGCCACAAGGCGATCGATGTTGCCGGGCCGCCAGCCCAGGCCGCCCTGTCGCTGCTTGCCTATGCAGCCCTCGGGATCGATGAATTCATGATTGTCGGCGTCGACACGCCGCGTGAGATCGCAACGGTCGGCCGGGAAACCATCGCCCTGCTGCGCAATTCGCTGGCGCGTCGCGAACACGAGGCATTCCAGCCTGGGGCATATGCGTCTCGTGCAGGATTGGAGACGCGCGCAACGGGCTGAGTTCTGGCCTACGGAATGAAAGCTATTCCGGTAACGCCGAGATCCTTCACACCCCCCTCTGTCCTGCCGGACATCTCCCCCGCAAGGGGGGAGATCGACAGCTTCACCCGCAGCGCTCGTCTTGCCACGTTGGCGATTAGTGAAAGCCGAGATGACAGCCAATCTCCCTCCTTGCGGGGGAGATGGCCGGCAGGCCAGAGGGGGGTGCTGTCCCGCCGGCATTGATCTTGGCGCCCTAACTCGCCATGCCCGACAATCGCGACAAGCCTTCAATGACAGCGCTGGAATCAGCGAGCGCGCCAAAGACGCCATCCTCAACCGTCACCATGTGAAGCGCTGCTTCGTGCGCTTGTCTGTCGCCGCTGGCGCAAGCGTCCGAGATCGTCAGGCGTTGGAAATTCCGGTCGCAGGCTTCGCGCAGCGTGGTGTGGACGCAGACATCCGTCGTGCATCCGGAAAACATGAGATGCGTGATGCCTTGCGCGCGCAGGACAAGCTCGAAATCCGTATAAATGAAGGCGCTGTTGCAGGTCTTGTCGACAATGATGTCCTGCGGGGCCACATTGATCTCCGGAACGATCTGGAACCCCGTGCCCGAGCGCAGCAGGATATCGGTGCCGTCGAGACCGGCGCGCTTGCGGCGCCATTTTTCGTAAGGCGTCATATCGGCCATATCGGCCCGATAGCCCTGCCTCGTGTGGATGACCCTGACGCCGGCCTTGCGCGCGGCCGCGATCAACCGGCTCACCGTCGGCAGGATCGCCCTTAGAGGCGACGGGTCATAGCCCTGCCTGGCGAAGTAGCCTGATGTCGAAAGGAAATCCTGCTGCAGGTCGATGACGATCAGCGCGGTGTTTTCGGCCACCAGCCTGCCGTCATAGGGGAAATTGAAGGGCGTTGCCTTGATCATCCGGGGCTCCCTGCCTCGGCCGCCACCATAGTGGATCAGCGCGACGACACCAGATGCTGGGCGTCGTGCAGGCGCCGATAGATACCGCCGGCGCGGAGCAGTTCGCTGTGCGAACCCTGTTCGACGACGCCGGACTCCGAGACGACGACGATGCGGTCGGCGCCGCGGATCGTGGCCAGCCGGTGTGCGATGACCAGCGTGGTCCGGCCCTCGGCAAGTTCGGCCAACGACTTCTGGATTTCGCGCTCGGTCTCGGTGTCGAGCGCCGACGTCGCCTCGTCGAGGATGAGGATCGGCGGGTTCTTCAGGAACATGCGGGCGATCGCCAGCCGCTGCTTCTGGCCGCCCGACAATTTTACGCCGCGCTCGCCGATGATCGTGTCATAGCCGGCCGGCAGGCCCGATATCATGCCGTCGAGCTGCGCCCGCCGCGCGGCATCGGTGATGGCCTCGTCGGAGGCGCCGAGACGGCCATAGGCGATGTTTTCGCGGATCGAGCCGCCGAACAGGAAGACATCCTGCTGGACGATGCCGATCTGGCCGCGCAGCGAAGCGAGCGTCATGTCCCTGATATCGATGCCGTCGATGCTGATCCCGCCGGCGCTGACCTCATAGAAACGCGGCAGCAGCGAGCAGATGGTAGTCTTGCCGGCGCCCGACGGTCCGACGAAGGCGATGGTTTCGCCGGCGTGAATGGTGAGATCGATATCCCTGAGCACCGGCTTGCCGTCGCCATAGCCGAAGCTCACACCGCGATATTCGATGTCGCCCTTGAGGCCGCTTACGGTCACGGCACCTGGCCGGTCGGCGATGTCGGGTTCGGTGTCGAGCAACTCGGTGTAGCGGCGGAAGCCGGCAATGCCTTTTGGATAGGTCTCGATCACCGAATTGATCTTCTCGATCGGCCGCACGAAGACGCCGACCAGAAGCAGGAAGCCGACGAAGCCGCCATTGCTCAGGCCTCCCGTAATGACGAGGTAGCTGCCGGCGATCATGACCACGAGCTGGATCAGCCTTATGCCCATATAGTTCAGCGAATTGCTGGCCGACATGATGCGGTAGGCGTCGAGCTTGGTCTGGCGGTAGCGCTGGTTGTCATGCGCGAACAGCGTGCGCTCATGCTCCTCGTTGGCGAAGGCCTGGACGACGCGCATGCCGCCGACATTCTCCTCGATGCGGACGTTGAAATCGCCGACACGCCGGTAGAGCGCCTGCCAGTTGCGCTCCATGCGGTCGCCATAGCGCATCGTCACCCAGGCGATCAGCGGCACGATCACCGCCGTGATCAGCGCCAGATGCATGTTGACGGTGAACATCAGCACGAAGGCGCCGGCGAAGGTCATGATGGCGATGAACAGGTCCTCGGGACCGTGATGGGCGATCTCGCCGATTTCCTCGAGGTCCTTGGTGACACGGCCGACGAGATGGCCGGTCTTGTGGTTGTCGTAGAAGCGGAACGACAGCTTCTGCAGATGGTCGAAACTCTTGCGCCGCATCTCGGTCTCGATGTTGATGCCGAGCATGTGACCCCAATAGGTGACAACCGCCATCAGCACCGTGTTGAGCAGATAGATCACCAGCAGCCCGGCCGACGCGATGATGATCAGCGTCCAGTCCTGCTGCGGCAGCAGCTGGTCGACGAAGGTGCGGACCGCCATGGGAAAGCCGAGTTCGAGCAGACCGGCCAGCACCGCGCAGGAGAAGTCGAGCGCGAACAGCCCCTTCCAGGGCGCGTAATAGGAAAGGAAACGTCTGATCATCGAGGTGAACCGCAAGCTGTTTTGATGGACGCGGCGAGGGCGCCGGCCGCCATCGATGGGCGCTGCTTACAATCGGCAGGGCAGGGCCGGCAATATGCCAGGGCCGACTTCATTGCCTGCCTTTCCACATCAGCGCCATGAAATAGGGGCCGCCGACGAAGGCGGCGATGAGGCCGGCCGGCACTTGCCAGGGAAAGATCAGCGTCCGGCCTGCCCAGTCGGCGGCAACGAGGATCAGCCCGCCTGTCATGGCGGAGGCCAGAAGCTGCGGCACGGCGCGGCGGAAGCCGAGCATGCGTGCGAGGTGCGGCGCCATCAAGCCGACGAAGCTCAGCGGGCCGATGACCAATGTCGCGGTTGCGGTGGCCAATGCGGTGAGCGCAAGCAATGTGGCGCGAACACGTCCCAGTCGCAGGCCAAGGCCACGCGCGGCGGTTTCGCCGAGCGGCATGATGTCGAGCCAGCGCGCCGTCAGTGGCGCCAGGGCGAGGACGGCAACCGCGACCGTTGCGGCGGTGAAAGCATCATTGGGTGTTGCGCGATAGGTCGATCCCGATAGCCAGGCGAGCAGGAAGTCCATGCGCGGATCGCCGCTGGCCAGAAGCAGCGCGGCGAAGGCGGACGCGACAGTGGCAACGGCGACGCCGGCAAGCAGCAGCCGTTCCGGCGACAGTGCATTGCGCCGCCCGGCCAGAACGACGATCGTCAGCGCCAGCAAGGCGCCGGCGAGGGCGGCGCCGAGCATTGCCGCGCGGTCGAAGCCGTCGCTGAGCAACAGCAGCGCCAGCACGCCGAAAGAGGCGCCGCCGGAAATGCCCAGGACCTCGGGCGCGGCCATCGGGTTGCCGGTCATGCGCTGCATCAGCGTGCCGGCGACGGCGAGCAGGACGCCCGCCGACAGGGCGACGACGACGCGAGGCGCGCGCAGGGCAAGCAGCTCGCTCAAATCCTCGGATGCGATCCAGTGCCAACCGCTTGCGCCACGGCCAAAGCCGATGGCGAGAACAACCGCGAGGATGAGCGCCAGCAGGCCCGCGATCAACGGCAGGCCGTTTGACCGCAGGCGTACCGACGACACCATGTCGGTCTGCCTTTCGGGAGTGGTTCGCATTCGCGGCAACAGGAACAGCAGCAGCGGCGCGCCGAGCAAAGCGGTCGCGGTGCCGGCGGGGATTTCGCCGGCGAACGGCAGATGCTGCACCAGAGGGTCGGTGAGCCAGAGCAGGGCGCCGCCGACCAGCGGCGACCAGACCAGGCGGCGGCCAAGCGTGCGCGCTCCGGCCAGCCGCGCCAGCGCCGGGGCGGCGAGCGCCACGAAACCGATGACGCCCACCTCGGCGACGACCAGCGCGCTGAGCGAGACGGCGACAGCCATGCCGGCAAGGCGGATGACGGCCGGCCGGGTGCCGAGCGATGCCGCGCCGTCGTCGCTGAGATCGAGCAGCCGGAGGGGTCGCCAGAGCAGGAACGCGGCGCAGATGCCGGCCAGCAGCCACGGCGCCAGAGCAACGACCGCCGCGTCGCCATTCTGCACCAGCGAGCCGCTCTGCCAGATGAACAGCTCCTCGGTGTATTCGCGGTTGAGCGCCATCAGCAGCGCGCCGGCCGAGCCGAAAGTGAGGCTGACGACGAGGCCGGCGATGATGATCGACACTGGCGAAAAGCTGCGCCCGCGCGCCAGTGCGAAGACGGCTGAGGTGGCGAACGCGCCGCCGGCCAGCGCCACGCCTTCGCGGCCGCCCTCCAGCAGCCATGGTGCATAGAGGGTGGCTGCTGCCAAAGCGAGGCTCGCTCCCGCATTGGTGCCGATCGTGGTCGGCTCGGCCAGCGGATTGCGCAGCACATGCTGCATGATGGCACCGGCGAGACCAAGTGCAGCGCCGGCCAGCATGCTGACGGCGACACGCGGCAGGAAGGCGTAGCGATACAGCAACTGCGCTGGATCGGATGTGTCGGGGGCGGTGAGCGCCTGCCACCACAGGTGCGTAGGCAGAAGGTGGATGAGATCGAAGACGGTCAGCATCAGCGCCAGCCCCGCAGGCACGGCTACCAACAGGATAAGCGCGCCGATGCCGTCGCTCTGTCGCGGCAGGGACATTGCCTGGGCGATCATGCCGCTGCCACGAATTCGGCGAAACGCGCGGCAGCAGTGAGACCGCCGAACGGCCAGACCGGCGGAATGGTCCGCACTTGGCCGTTCCGGACGCAGGGCAGATTGGCCCAGAGCGAGCTGCGGGCAATCCTGATCCTGATGTGCGGCGGGATAGGATCGAGCGAGATCAGCTGCGCCTCGCCGACGGCGACCAGTTCCTCGATGCCGACCGTCGAAAAACCCCATTCATTGGTGGCGCCGGTCCAGGCGTTGACGAGGCCGAGCCGGTCGAGGACATCCTGCAGCAGGTTGCCGGCGCCGTAGACGCGGACATGGCGATCATCGAACATGCTGACGACGCAGACCGGTTTTTGCACCGCCCGCTCCAGCTTGGCACGCGCTTGGGCGATCGAGGCTTCGATGCGCCCGACAAGGTTTCCTGCTTCCGTCCTGCGGCCAAGCATGTCGCCAAGCTGCAGCGTCACCTGTTGCGCCTGCGCGTAAGGTGGAGCCTTGCCGCTGTAGAACGGCACGTTGAAGGTCGGCGCCAATCTGGTGAAGCTGTTCTCGTCCAAGCCATAGCCATAGGCGCCGACGATCAGGTCGGGCCGCAATTCCCGGAGCAGTTCGAGATTGGGTTCGCCGCGCGATCCCAGGTCGACGGTGGCCTGCGGCAGCGCCGGGCCCTGCACCCAGTCGCCATAACCCCTGGTGTCGCCGACGGCGAGCGGCGACAGGCCGAGCGAAACCACCATTTCGGCCGATGTCCATTCCAGGCAGACGACGCGGGCAGGTGCCGCGCGTGCCATGCCGCCCGGCAAAGCGAGGCCGGTCGCGGCGAGGCCGGCAAGATACTGGCGCCGTGTCAGCGCCGCCATTTTGGGTCGGCCCGCCACCTTGCTTCTACCATGTGTATTTCACCGAACCGTTGATCCTGCGGCCCTCGCCGTAGAAGCAGCCGAAGCCCGAGGAGAAGCAGGAGGCGACGTAGCGTTTGTCGAACAGATTGCTGGCATTGAGGCTGAGCGTGGCGTTCTGCCAGGCGTAATGCACCGCCGCGTCGGCGAGCACGACCGACGGAACCTTGAAGCTGTTGTCGTCGTCGCCATAAGTCGAGCCGACATAACGGATGCCGGCACCCAGGCCCAGACCCTCCAGGCGGCCGCTGCCGAGAGTGTAATTCGCCCACAGAGACGCGGAATGCTTCGGCACGCCGAAAGGCGTGTTGCCTTCATTGCTGATTGAACTCCCATTATCATCAACAACAGAAGTCGCCTTGGTGATCCTGGTGTCGAGATAGGTGTAGGCCGCTCTCAGGTCGAGGCCGGAATCGAGGCTGGCAACGGCCTCGAGTTCGACGCCGCGAGAGCGGATCTCGCCGGTCTGGAACATGTCGTCGGGCCGGCCCTCATTGCCATAGCGCACGACATTCTGCCGGATCAGGTCGAAGGCCGAGACCGTGATGAACGAGTTCCAGCCGGTCGGCTGGTACTTCAGCCCGATCTCGTATTGTCTGCCGGTCTCGGGCACGAACAGATTGCCGTCGCTGTCGGCGCCCGCCACCGGCTGGAACGATTCGGAATAGCTGACATAGGGCGCAAGCCCGTTGTCGGCGAGGTAGACGAGCCCCGCCCGGCTGGTGAAGGCGTTGTCCTTCTGCTCGGGAATGTAGCCACCGGCCAGATTGTCGTAGACCTTGGCGTCCGACCAATCCTGGCGGCCGCCAAGGGTCAGCCGCCAGTTGCCGAGCTTGATCTGATCCTGCGCATAGAGGCCAACTTGCTGCTGGGTGGTGTCGGTATCGGTGTAGGGCGTCAGATCACCGATCTTGTAGCCGTAGACCGGATCGAAGACGTTGAAACCGTCCTCGACGGTCCCTTCCGAGGCATAGTCGCGGTAAGTATAGCGTTTGTAGTCGAGGCCGACGAGCAGCGTGTGGGCAAGCGGCCCGGTGTCGAAATCGGCTTGTGCCTGGTTATCGATGGTGACGCCGCTGAGCTTGGTGCCACCGGCATCTGCATAACGGTAGTAGTCGCCGCTTGAAGGTTCCAGGCCGTTCGAGTCCGTCAGTCCGCCACCAAAGACGCCTTCCTCGGTGTGGGTAAGGTGGACGTAGCGGGCATGCTGTCGAACCTGCCAGGTTTCGTTGAAACGGTGATCGAATTCGTAGCCGATCGAGGCCTGGTCGTTGTTGTAGGAGTCGAAGCCGGGTTCGCCGACGAACATGCTGTTCGGCAGGTACTTGCCGTCCTTGCCCGGTATGACCGTGCCGTAGGCAGGCAGATACTGCATCGCCCATCCCGAGCGATCGCGCTGATAGTTGGCGAGGATGGTCAGGCTGGTGTCGGCATCTGGCTGCCAGGTGATCGCCGGCGCGATGAAGATGCGGTCGTCCTTGACGAAATCGGTCTGCGTGTCGCCCATGTGAGCGGCACCGGTGAGGCGAAACAGCAGCGACTTGTCGGCGTTCACGGCACCGCTGAAGTCGAACTTGCCTTCATACCGGTTGAAGCTGCCACCACCGAATTCGACCTCGCGCAGGTTTTCCTGGGTTGGCCGTTTGCTGACATAGTTGATGATGCCGCCGGGGCTTGCCTGGCCATAAAGCACCGACGCCGGTCCGCGCAGCACCTCGTAGCGTTCCGCGCCATAGGAATCGAGTGCGGTGAACAGGGTGAAATTGCTCTCCTTGAGCTGCAGCCCGTCCCTGTAGAAGACGCCGCTGGCGTTCGAAATGCCGCGCAACTGCAGGCCGAGGCCGCGATTGTCGGTGCCGTAGAGATTGCCGGTGGCGCCGGGTGTGTAGCGCAACGCGCTGTTCAGGCTGTCGACGGCTTGCGCTTCCATCTGGTCCCTGGTGATGACCGATATCGATTGCGGCGTCTCGATCAGCGGCGTGTCGGTCTTGGTGCCGGTGGAGCCCTTGGTGGCAACGTAGCCCTTAACCGGCCCGAAAGCGCTTTCGACACGTTCCTGGACGTTGATCGGGTCCAGGGTGGTGGTGACCGTCTCCTGGGCCAGTGCATGGCCGCAGCCAAGCAGGGCCGGCAGCGACACCGTTGCGATCAGCAGGCGCTTGCGCGCCATCCGGTTCTGCCAAATCGGTCCATGTCCTGAAATCATCCGGTGCGCCTCCTGTTTCCCAATTCCGTGCCGATATCGCCGGTCGCGACGATTTGTTGATCGTTGCAGTCATCTTCAATGTTGACTAGTAAGGTCATGTTTCATAGTCAACCGGGCATGACCTGTCGAAAGCCGGAATCTGGAAATGCGGGCGGCCGCACTGGAGAAAAGCCATGAGCATGGCTGGAATTGATGCCCAGACTGCCTTCCATATCGATGCCGTACGCTTTGCCGTCGGCGAGCGGACGCTGCTCGGTCCGGTTTCGCTCGAACTGGAGCGCTCGCGCGTCTATGGGCTGATCGGCCACAATGGTTCGGGCAAGTCGACGCTTATCAAGCTCATGGCGCGCCAGCAGCCGGCGAGTTCAGGCGCCATCACTTTCGCCAGGCGTCCGTTGCCGCAATGGGGTGCCCGCGAATTTGCCCGCGCGCTTGCCTATCTGCCGCAGACGACGCCTGCGGCGACCGGCCTGACCGTGCGCGAACTGGCGACGCTCGGGCGCTATCCCTGGCATGGCGCGCTTGGCCGTTTCCGCGCCGAGGACAGGCAGCATGTCGAGGAGGCGCTGGCCCTGACCGATATGGAGGGTTTTGCCGACCGGCTGGTGGACGAATTGTCGGGCGGCGAGCGCCAGCGCGCCTGGCTCGCCATGCTGGTGGCGCAGAACGCCGGCGTCATGCTGCTCGACGAGCCGATCTCGGCACTCGACATCGCCCATCAGGTCGAGGTGCTCGGGCTGGTCAAGGAGCTCAGCCGCAAACGCGACCTATGTGTCGTCGTCGTGCTGCACGATCCCAACATGGCGGCGCGCTACTGCGACGAACTGATCGCGCTGAAGGACGGCAAGCTGCTGACGCGCGGCACGCCCGGCGAAATCATGCGCAGCGATGTGCTGAAAGGCATTTTCGGTGTGGAGATGGGCGTGTTCGCGCACCCCGTCACCGGCCAGCCTGTCGGCTATGTGCAGTGACAATATCTGATGCGGCGGCGGGAAATAAAAGGCGGCAGGCCGCTGTGAGAACAAGGAAGAAGCTGTTGTCGAGAACTGGTTTGTTGGCGGCGTTGGTCGCATCCGTCATCCTGTCGGCCGGCAGCGCGATGGCCCAGGAGCAACCCGCCGGTGCCGCGCCGGCGATCGAAACCCCCGCCGTGCCCGCAGCCCCAGCGCCGATTGCACCCGCACCCGCCGCACCGGCAGTCGCTCCGCCGGCCACAATGGCGCCTTCGCAGCCAGGCACGCAGCCGAATACGGCCGCGCCGGCCGAGACCGGACCTTCGACGGCGATGGAGATGACCTTGCCGCATGACCTGTCGCCATGGGGCATGTTCATGGCGGCCGATATCGTCGTCAAGGCAGTGATGATCGGGCTGGCCTTTGCCTCCCTCGTCACCTGGACGATATGGTTGGCCAAGTCGCTGGAGCTTCTCAGTGGCAAACTGCGCATCCGTCGCGCCGTGCGGGCGATCAGCGAGGCCGCCACGCTGAAGCAGGCCAGCCGTACCCTTGACCGCAGCGGCGGCCCCGGCGCGCTGCTGGTTCGGGCGGCCGAGGAGGAGACCGCACTCTCGGCCGGTGCGCTCGATCATGTTTCGGGCGACGGCCTCAAGGAACGGGTCACGTCGCGCCTGTCGCGCATCGAGGCGGCGGCGGCGCGGCGCATGTCGCGCGGCACTGGCGTGCTGGCGACGATCGGCTCGACAGCGCCCTTCGTCGGCCTGTTCGGTACGGTCTGGGGCATCATGAACGCCTTCATCGGCATCTCGCAGGCGCAGACCACCAATCTCGCCGTGGTCGCGCCGGGTATCGCCGAGGCGCTGCTGGCCACCGCGATGGGCCTAGTCGCCGCGATACCGGCCGTTGTCATCTACAACGTCTTTGCCCGTTCGATAGCCGGCTATCGGCAGATCCTCGCCGATGCCGCGGCCGGGGTCGAACGGCTGGTCAGCCGCGACCTGGACTTCCGCACCGTTGCGCCGGCAACGCCACTGGCGGCGGAGTAGCGCCATGGGAAGCAGAATCCGACAGACCATGGATGATGATCTCGAGGAAAGCCACGAGATCAACGTCACCCCGTTCATCGATGTCATCCTGGTGCTCTTGATCATCTTCATGGTCGCGGCACCGCTGGCCACGGTGGATGTCAATGTCGATCTGCCTGGTTCGACGGCAACGCCCGCACCGAGGCCCGAGACACCGCTGTTCCTGACGCTGAAGGACGATCTGACGCTGGCGATCGGCAATGACAGCGTGCCGCGCCCGGCTTTCGCCACGACGCTGGACGCCAAGACCAAGGGCGACAAGCAGACGCGCATCTTCCTGCGCGCCGACAAGGCGGTCGCCTATGGCGACCTGATGGAGGCGATGAACCTATTGCGCGGTGCCGGCTATCTGAAGATCGCGCTGGTCGGCCTGGAGACGGCTCCCGCGTCCAATTCTCCGGCGCCCGCAGCCACGGGTGCGCCGACGCCATGACGCAGGCGGTCGCTGTGCCCTCGGTCCAGTTGTCGCGCTTCGGTTGGCGCGACCTTGGCTTGTGGGCCGGTGCTGCCGCGCTGGTCCTTGGAGCCCATGTCGCGGTCGCCTATGCAGTGCAGAACCTCACAATGGTCACCGAAGCGGATGGCGGTCCCCCCCCCGCGCAGATGATCGAGATGGCACCGATGGTGGTGATGCCGGCCGTGGAAGAACAGGTCGCCGCGCTGGATGCGGTGACGCCAGATCAGACCGAACCGACACCGACGACCGAGCCGACACCTGAAGAACCGGTCGAAAAGGCGGAGCCGGTTGTCGAGCCGCCGGAAGCGGTCGCGCCAGACGAGACCCAACCCACCCAGACCGAAACGGCTGAAGAGGTCGATCAGCCGCCGCCGGACGAGGTCGTCCCGGATGTTGTCGAGGCTGTCACGCCAGACGTCGTCATTCCCTTGCCGCAGCCGAAACCGGTCGAAGCTGTCAAAGACAAGAAACCGGTCGCGGCCAAGGCGAAAAAGCCTGTCGAGAAGCCCAAGCCGCGGCCTAAGAAGGAGAAGGCGCCCCCGCCGAAGACGGCAACCGCCGCCAGCGCCGACGCACGGCCTGCGGCCAGGACCGCCGCGCCGAAGTCGGCGGAATCGACGTCTCGCTCCGGCGACTCCAGCAAATGGGACTCCCGTCTGGGCGCCTGGATCAAGCGGCACACGCGCTATCCCAGCTCTGCCAAGGCCCGACGCGTCGAAGGCAGGCCGTATGTCGCCTTCACGGTCGACTCGTCCGGCCGGGTCCTGTCCGCCAGGCTCTCTCGTTCCTCGGGGGATGCGGATCTGGACCGTGCGGCGCTCGCCGTGCTGCAAGGCGCCACGGTGCCGGCACCGCCACCGGAACTTGGTTCGCGTCTGAGCCGTACAGCGCCGTTCGTGTTCAGCCTGCGCAACTAGAGCATTCACCGTTTCACGGAAACGGCGAGCTGCTCTAACTCTTTGTTTTGACGCAATTCTCTAGGGAAAGCGCTACGCGCTTTTCCCGGGAAAACCGCTTCACACTTTTCCTAGAATTGCTCTAGAGCCGAACTTGATCGGGCCGGCCTGTCAATAGGCCAGTGACAGGCTCAGGGCCTCGACCTGTTCGAGATAGAATCGGCATTTCGTGCGCAAGGGCCCGAGGCCCGGGTCATCGGCGCCGTTGATCTCGACGGTCTGCATCATGAAGTCGAAATGGGCGTGGAAAGCGTCCACTGTACCCCAGAGACTGTCGGCCTGGCAGCTGTCGGCAATCGCCATCGAGACGAGTTGGCGGGCCTCGACCCGCGCGGCGTCAGGCGACGGCGGCCGCCTGGCGATCAAGACGTGGAGCCGGCTGAAAATGCTTTCCCTGGCATCGACGCTTCTGATGTTGGCTATCATGTTCATGTGCAGGTCCCCCTTGGCATTCCAGACGCGCAATAGGTTCCGGTCCGAAATTGAAAAACTGGTGATCGGAGCATTTTCAGCGGCGCCAATGAACGCGTCGCGTTTGGGCGGGCGACATGCATCAAGCTTGAGCGACCGACCGCCGGTCCTGCGGGCAGGATGCAATCAGGGCCGGGATGGCGGTTGCATCGGAGGGGTGGCCCCTGATGATGTTGGCGACCTCGGCATCGGCCTGCTCGAACCAGTAGACCATGTCGGCGCGGCGCAGGTCCGTCGCGGCCTTCTTCAGCAAGGGCAGCAGGCTTTGCAACGCGCACAGTGTCTCCCACCGGTTTGGGGAGGTCGAGCCGGCCACCGCGCATGCGGCTGACGATTGCATGTCGCTACGCTCTCCGTGGCTGGACGGCCCGAGTGTCTTTTGCCTGCGCCTTGGGGTGCAGCGGGTTGCCGCTGAGCTGCGCATGCCTGGCCGGCCGTGCGCCGCGAAGAACGTCGAAGGCCTCTGCATAGGCCATGCCGAGCAGATAGGAGATCATCGGAAAACGGCTGGCTTCGGCCATTTGCACGAGCTCATTGGTCATCGACGAAATATATTGAAGACTATCGATTTCCGACTGGCGTAAGGATTGATTTGGCACGTGCTGCTCCTGTCTCTGGTTATACCTAGGGAACGCGTTACTGGCCGCGATGCACATAGTTGGTCGACTAATTGATGGATTGGCCCGCCGTCGAGGGATCTCTTTCCGGGGTCGAGAGGGTCAAGGCATAGATCGGTGCGTCGGTGAAACTGTCGAGACCAAGCAGCCGCTTGATCGCGGAATGACTGAGCGCGGCTGTCGGACATGCCGACAGGCCATGGTTGGTCGCCGCCAGCATGATGTTCTGGCCGATATGGCCGGCCTCGATCAGCACGACACGATAGGCGTTGGCGTCCTCATATTTCCACATCGTGCGATCGAGCCTGGCGCAAAGCAGGACCAGGCACGGCATGGCGTCGGCCCACTCCTGTCCGCCGACCAGTTCGGAGATCTTCGGCAGATGGTTTGCAGAAATCCTGCCAAGGTCGTGATCCGCGGCGGAATAGTGATAGACACCGGGTTCGAGGCCATCGACGCCGAGCGCGACCACATAGGCCTCATAGGGATTTCGCGCGCCGCCTGAAGGGGTCATGCCGAGCGGCAGGGTGCCAACGCAATTGGCGGTCTCGCCGATGATGCCGAGCCCTGCGAACAGGCAATCGGAAAGCTGTTTGGCCGTGATGGTGGGCTGAGCCGCCGTGCGGTTGGTGCGGCGCCGCGCCATCAAGCTGAGAAGTTCATTGTCTTCCAGTGCATTCGGCAGCTGGATGGCGCCCGCGGAATTCTTGAGCATGAGGTTCGGCTGCGGCGTATGGCCGGCGCGTTCTATCTGCCGCTCTTCCGCCTGCTCGATGGTCATGTATTCGCTGTCCTGGACGCAGAAATGCATCAGCGCCGTCGGAAGCCCCCAACTCCATTGTCCTGAAAACTGTTCCTCCTGCTCGGCGAGAGGCGATCCGGCTGTGACCAGCGCGGAAAAATCGAGCAACTGCGGAACGACAGCCTTCAACTCGGACTTCGACCATCCATGGGCGCGGGCAATGTCCGCCGTCGATGCCCATTTGTCCCACGATGCGAGAAGGCCGACCATCTCGGGGCTGCATTCAAACACGCTTCTGGTCAGGAAGTTGCATGCCGTGACCTTGTTCGGTCCGGGGTAGAAAACAAGCGTTTTCGAAGAGCGCATTTTCATGAAGCTGGTTGCCATCTGCGGAGCCGAGGCGCCGACAAGCAAGACGCTCGTCGGCGCAGAACGGCTTCAGCGCTTGTTGTAGTGCATGCCCTGCGAAAAGAAGACGGTCTGTGTGCCGGCGGCAATCGTCAGCTTCGGAGCATTGGTCACTTTCTTGGCCATTTTCATCCCTTTCCTGACCCCGATTTGGGATCCGTTGAAAGACCCCCAGAACGGGATCCGCGTGAAGAAAGGTAAGGTCGGAAGAGTTAATGGTTTGTTAAAATTATAGTAAAACCACGAGCCTAAGACGGACCCGTGGATTATCTTTCCTGGCATTAAAGTGTAAAATATCGATTTTATTCAGATACAGAGTAGACAATCGTTGGCATACGCTTTATCGGCGTACGCTTATTCTTATTCGGCGTAAGACACGGCGATCCGAGGGGTTAGCCCAACCCATCCCGGGTGAGGCTGACAACCAGTTGATCGACGCCCGGATCGTCGAGATTGATGACATGCGCCATGCTGATGGCATCCCTTGGGTGGATGTTGGCGATGTCGCGCCGCATGATGACGGACACGAATGCCGGGCCGGCCTCCGTCAGTAGCATGGCCTTGCCCATCAGCACCGGTTCGGAGATGGGAGCCCATTGCACGGAGATCAGCGACGGCTCTCCGGTCTGGCGGCGATTGATGCCGCTGAAATAGATCCAGTTCAGCCGCGAGATCGCCACGCCATAATGATTGCCGCGCGCTCGTGCCCAGGTCGATCCCCGGCGCTCCGACCATCCGGTCACCCTTCGGAAGGTGACCAGTTCGGCTTCGCGCCGCACGAAGGTCACCGAGCGCACCAGGAGATCGAGGCGGCCCGGGATCGAAAAATAGGTGAAATAGGTGCCGCCCGCGATCGAAGGACTGGGAGGGCGGATCATCTGGTTGAACAGGCTCTCGGAAACCGGCGGCAGGCCACGCATCGCTGGCTCGGGTGCGCCGGGATCCTGGTACAGTTCGGCCTCGTCGATCCGAAAGTAATCGCATATCAGCTTGGCGGTGGCCTTGTTGGGAACGGTCTGCCCTTGCAGGTAGCGTTCGAACTGCGTGCGATTGATGTGCAGCTCACGGCATACCGCACTTACGGAGGCATGGTCCTTGCACAGCCGTCTAAGGTTTGCAGCGAGGTTCTCGCGAATTGACACGTCTTTGCTTCCGCAGGCGGATTTTTCATTTCGACTCGAAATCCATATAGCGTCTCCGGCCGCCCCAGCCGAAACGCCCTGGTCACAACGCACAGAAAAACTGATTTGGTGGCGTCAATTTAGTGGGGCGGTTTCCAAAAAAAACGGAAACAATCAGTGAGCGCTTCCGCCATAAGTCCAATTGACAAAAGTCTTACCGGATATCGCGAAAACAGGCGGTGCACCCGCGGCCTTTTAAGGCGCGCTGGCACAGCAAATGCCACCCGCGGGGGCAAGCCGGGACGAGCGTCGCGGACTGCATCTGGCGCGGAGAGTGGAGAATTATTCCACTGGTGGAGCTGAGGAGGATCGAACTCCTGACCTCGTCATTGCGAACGACGCGCTCTCCCAGCTGAGCTACAGCCCCGTCCAGCGGATGGGCGCATTTATCGGGCGACGCGGTTTCCTGTCAAGGCAGAGGTTTGCCGAAATCCAGTGCCGTCAAGCGTCGAGTTGGCGCCGGCGGATAGCGGCCCTTGCCGGTTTTGTGTATTCGCGCCTTCGTTGGGGTGTCGGCGACATGCCGCCCTACAGGTCAGACCGAGCCGGTATTGGCGCCCCACAGAAAGGCGGCCCTTGCCGGTTTCGCGTGCAATGGCTACATGTCGGCAACAATTGGAGACCGGCATGCTCGCCCTCATTCAAACAATCGTCATGGCGCTTGACCTCTACTGGTGGATCATCATCGCCTCGGCGATCTTTTCCTGGCTCTACGCCTTCAACGTCGTCAATTCGAAGAACCAGTTCGTCGGCAGCATCGGGAACATGCTCTACCGGCTGACCGAGCCGGCGTTGCGGCCGATCCGCCGCTTCATGCCGGACCTTGGCGGCATCGACATCTCGCCGATCATCCTGCTTCTGATCCTGTTCTTCCTGCGGCAGTTTCTGCTCACCACGGTGGCGCCTCTGATCCTGTGAGCAGGATGACCTTATGAGCACGCCGTTTCGCCTGCGCGAAAACGGCGCCGAGCTGTTTGTCCGGCTGACGCCAAAAGCTGCGCTGGACAGGCTCGAAGGCTTCGAGGCCACGGCGGACGGGCGAAGCCATCTGAAAGCGCGCGTCCGCGCCGTACCGGAAAACGGCAACGCCAATCATGCGCTCGAAAAGCTGCTGGCCAAGGCTCTGGGCGTGCCCGGGTCCGCTGTCTCGGTTGTCGCCGGCGGCACCGCGCGGCTGAAGACCGTGCGCATTGAAGGCGATCCGGCGACGTTGGCGAATAGCATCGAGGCGCTCGGCCATCAGTCCTGATGTCCTTGTCGGAGGGTTCAATCGCCCAATGGCAAACGCGGATCGTCGACTTTCAACGTGTTCACGCTCTGCTTGATGCGGCGCAGATTCTCCAGAACCCTTGGTCCGCGCGTCTCGGCGACCGAGGTGACGATCATGTCGACGATCGACAGCAGCGCATAGCGCGACGATGTCGGCTTGTAGATATTGCCGTCCTCGAGCGACTGGAAATGGATGACCGTGTCGGCGACCTTGGCGAGTGCGGAGTCCGGCGGGGTGATGGCGATCGTGGTGGCGCCATATTGCTGGGCGACCTGCACCGCATCGATGACCGATCGCGCATAGCCGGAGACAGAGAAGGCGATCAGCGTGGTGTCAGGGGTGGCGACGGCGGCGTACATGCGTTGCAACTGTCCGTCGATCTGCGCCAGCACCGACACGCCAAGCCTGAACAGCCGGTTCTGCATTTCGGTCGCCATCATGGACGAAATGCCACCGGAGCCGATGCACAGCACATTACCGGAAACAGCGATGCGTGCGGCGACGGCGACCAGCGTCGTCATGTCGAGGTTTTCGCTGGCGCGCTGGATGGCCGATATCGCCGCTTCGGTGATCGCGGAAGCGATGCGCTGTTCGCGGGCATCGCGGCTCAACGGTTCCGGCGACAGATACTGGCCGCCGATGGCGATGGCCTGCGCCAGATAGAACTTGAAGTCGCGCAGGCCCTCGCAGCCGAGGTTGCGGCAGAACCGCGTCACCGTTGGCTCGCTGACACCGACGCGCGCGGCAATTTCCGAAATCGCCGCCTTGGAAACGAAATCGAGGTCTGCCAGGACGAAGCCGGCCAGCTTGCGATCCGACTTGGTTCCGTCCTGCGACATCAGCTGCAGGCGCGTGATGATGTCGGCCGGCGTCTTCATGCTGCTATTTTCATAGAGGCAGGCCCGTCGCCTTGTCGAACAGATGGATGTTGCCGGGGTCGACAGAGACCGGCAGCAGGTCTCCCGGCCTGACCGGCACCCTGTCGCGGAACACGGCGCGTACCGTATCAGCACCGATAGCGCCATAGACATGTGTTTCGGAGCCGGTGGGCTCGACGACATCCACCCTGATCGCCATCGCATCGACAGCCTCGCCGATGATAAAATGCTCGGGCCGGATGCCAGCCTCCACCGCGCTGTCCGCCGGCACCTGTTTGCCGGCAAGCGCAAGCCGCCCGCCACCGGCCGATTCGAACCAGGTTTTCTGAGCTGCCGCCTTGAGCGAACCGGACACAAAGCTCATCGACGGCGAGCCGAGGAAGGAGGCGACGAACTTGTTGGCCGGCCTGTCATAGAGCTCCAGCGGCGCCCCGACCTGCTGGATCCTGCCGCGGTCCATCACGACGATGCGGTCGGCCATCGTCATGGCCTCGATCTGGTCGTGGGTGACGTAGACGATCGTCGATTTCAGCCGCTGGTGCAGCGCCTTGATCTCGACGCGCATCTGCACGCGCAATTGCGCGTCGAGGTTGGACAGTGGCTCGTCGAACAGGAACACCGACGGTTCGCGCACGATGGCGCGGCCCATGGCGACGCGCTGGCGCTGGCCGCCCGACAGCTGGCGGGGATAGCGGTCGAGATAGGAGAAGAGATTAAGGACGCCGGACGCCTTCTTGACCTTCTCATCGATCACCGTGCGCGTCTCGCCGCGAATCTTCGGGCCAAAGCCGATATTGTCTGATGCCTTCAGATGCGGAAACAGCGCATAGGACTGGAACACCATGGCGATGTTGCGCTGCTGCGGCGGCAGCGCATTGGCGCGCACGCCGCCGATCAACAGGTCGCCGGAGGTGATCGTCTCCAGGCCGGCCAGCATGCGCAGCAAGGTCGACTTGCCGCAGCCGGACGGGCCGACTAGGACGACGAACTCGCCGCTCTTGATATCGAGGCTGATGTTCTCGAGGATCTTGTGCTGCCCAAAGGATTTCGACAGGTCGCGGAACTCGACGTCGGTCATTGTCACGCTCCCAATATGTCGTCGATGAAGGGCAGGCAACCGGCGGTCAGCCCCGCGTCCACGGGCATCACCACGCCTGTTATTCCCGATGCGCGATCGGACGCAAGGAAGGCGACGGCTTCCGCCACTTCCGCGGCGTTGACGATGCGGCCGAGCGGATACAGCCGCTGCAATTTGCCGAGGATTTCGGGATCCTTGGCAAGGCGATGGTCCCAGGCGGCGGTCCGGATCGATCCGGGGCAGACGACATTGGCGCGCAGGCCGCTGCGGCCGAGCTCGACGGCGATCGCCTTGGCATAGGCGTTGATGCCGGCCTTGGCGGCGGCATAGGCGGGATTGCCGAAATGCGCGATGGCGTTGACCGACGAGATGAAGACGATGCTGCCTGAGCCGCGGCCTGCCATCACCTTGACCAGCGGGTCGGCGAAGTTCATCACGCCAGTCAGGTTGAGGTCGAGTTCCTGCTCTATTCTGTCGGGATCGAGTGCTGAAATCGTCTCGGCGCGCGTCCAGCCGGCATTGTTGACGAGAATGTCGGGCACGCCATCCCGGTCGAGGATCGCGGCGACCGCCGTGGCTATCGATGCCTTGTCGAGAAGATCGAAGACGTGGCGGGAGGCAAGGTGCGGACTGTTCAGCGCCTCGCTTGACTGATCGCAACCGACGACCCTGGCGCCTCTTTGCGCCATCAGCGCCACGATGGCCGTACCGAGGCCGCCGCCGGCACCCGTCACCACGACAGTCTTGCCCTCGAACTCGGCCCGGCCTTCGAACTTGGCCCTGCCTTCGAACTCGGCCCTGCCTTCGAACTCGGATTGCGAAACCACCGTGCGTCATCCTCCGGGAGTTCTGACAGATCGTGCAAGGCCTAGGCCCGTAAATGTAATTAAGCAACAAAATAATCCGCTTGCAAGCCTTCAAATCATCGATAATGTAGGAAAGTCACATAATCTTCTGCTCCGGCAACGAAGAGGCGCGCAGGCGCAAAATCAAAATGGGAGAGATCAAATGAGCCTTGCAAAATGGACTGTCGGCCTGATGGCCGGAATGAGCACGCTGGCAATTGCGGCGCAGGCGGATGCGGGCGAGGTGCGGGTCACCGTGGCCGAGTACAGCGCCAAGACTGCTCCCTATTTCGCCGACGTCAAGAAGGAATTCGAGGCGGCGAACCCCGGCATCACCGTCAAGTTCGAAGTGGTGCCGTGGGATGTGCTGCTGCAGAAGCTGACCACCGACATCACCGCCGGCACCAATGCCGATCTGTCGATCATCGGCACGCGCTGGCTGATCGACTTCGTCCAGCAGGATGTCGCCGAGCCGCTCGACGGCTACATCAAACCCGACTTCAAGGACCGCTTCATCGATACCTTCCTGTCGCCCTCGATCATGGACGGCAAGACCTACGGCCTGCCGATCGCGGCCTCGGCGCGCGCCATGTACTACAACAAGGAGCTGTTCGAGAAAGCCGACATCGCCAAGCCGCCGGCAACCTGGACCGAGCTGCAGGACGATGCGCGCAAAATCAAGGCGTTGGGGTCCGGCACGTTCGGCTTCGGCCTGCAGGGCAAGGAGATCGAGACCGACGTCTATTACTATTATGCGATGTGGTCGCAGGGTACCGAAATCCTCAACAAGGACGGCACTTCGGGCCTGAGCACGCCAGGTGCGCTTGAAGCCGCCAAGCTCTACAAGTCGATGATCGACGAAGGCCTGACCGAACCCGGCGTCACCTCCAACAGCCGCGAGGACGTGCAGAACCTGTTCAAGCAGGGCAAGGTCGGAATGATGATCACCGCACCGTTCCTGTCCAACCAGATCAAGGACGAGGCGCCCAACCTGAAATACGGCGTGGCGGCCATTCCCGCCGGACCGACCGGCGCGCGCGGCACTTATGGCGTGACCGATTCCATCATCATGTTCAAGAACTCCAAGAACAAGGACGAAGCCTGGAAGCTGCTCGATTTCCTGTTCACCACGGAGCAGCGCGCCAAGTTCACGCAAGGCGAGGGCTTCCTGCCGGTGAACAAGGAAGAGGCCAAGATGGACTACTACGTCAACAATGCCGATCTGGCGGCGTTCACCGCGCTCCTGCCCGACGCCCGCTTCGCGCCGGTCATTCCGGGCTGGGAAGAAGTTGCCCAGATCACGTCGGACGCCATGCAGAAGATCTATCTCGGCGGCGACCCCGAGGCGGGCTTGAAGGACGCAGCCGCCAAGGCCAACACCGTGCTGAAGAAATAGGGCGTATCTCCCTGCGCCCGTGGCGCGCTCCACTCAGGCGGGGCGCGCCACCCCTTGGTTCCCGGCCCGGTGCGGCGGATCCGAAATTCGCATAAGCAGACCTTCTGATCCAGCGCACCGAGGTTGCAGGCCAGCAGATGCAAAATCGTTTCTTGCCCTATCTCCTGACCTTGCCCAGCCTGTTTCTGGCGGCGGTGGTCATCTTCTGGCCGGTCTGGGACCTGATCCAGATCTCGACGCATGAGGTCAGCCGCTTCGGCCAGCTTCGCGACTTCAACGACTTCGCCAATTTCGCGGCACTCGCTGCCGATCCCGATTTCACGGCCGCGCTCTGGCGCACCGGCCAATGGACGGTGATGGTGGTCGGCGGTGCGCTTCTCTTGTCGATCCCGGTGGCGATGATCCTCAACACCGATTTCTATGGCCGCGGCATCGCCCGCGTCATCATCATGCTGCCCTGGGCGGTGTCGCTGACCATGACCGCGGTGGTCTGGCGCTGGGCGCTGAGCGGCGAAAGCGGCATGCTCAATTCGGCGCTGATCGGCCTCGGGCTCATCGATCACAACATCCAATGGCTGGCGAGCGCCGAGACCGCTTTCCCGATGCAGGTGCTGATCGGTATCCTGGTGACGGTGCCGTTCACGACCACGATCTTTCTCGGCGGGCTGTCGTCGATTCCGGACGATCTCTACGAGGCGGCGGCGCTCGAAGGGGCGACGCCGCTGCAGCAGTTCCGCGAAATCACCTTTCCGCTCCTGAAACCGTTCATCAACATCGCCATCGTGCTCAACACCATCTACGTCTTCAATTCCTTCCCGATCATCTGGGTGATGACGCAGGGCGGCCCGGCCAACTCGACCGATATCCTGGTCACCCATCTCTACAAGCTGGCCTTCCGCATCGGCAAGCTGGGCGAAGCGTCGGCGGTGTCGCTGGTGATGTTCGCCATATTGCTGGTCTTCACCATGATCTATGTGCGGCTGGCGATGCGGGAGCAACGCACATGACGAGCAAGCTGAAGCGCTCCATCATCGCCTGGCTGCTGCTGGCGCCGCTGATCGTGGTGACGCTCTTTCCCTTCGCGGTGATGTTCCTGACCGCGGTCAAGCCGAGGCAGGAAGTGCTGTCGCCGACCTGGTGGCCGAGCGAATTCCGCTGGTCGAATTTTTCCGACATGTGGGTGGCGACCGGCTTCGGCCAGGCGCTGCTCAATTCGCTCTACGTGTCTGTGATCGCCACAGTCGGCGCCATCCTGATCTCGGTTCCGGCGGCCTATGCGATGTCGCGCTTCCGCTTTGCCGGCTACGGCGCCTTGCGCCAGTTCCTGCTGATTTCGCAGATGATCTCGCCGATCGTGCTGGTGCTTGGCCTGTTCCGGCTGATGGCGGCCTGGGGCCTGGTCGAGAGCACGACGGCGCTCGGCTTCATCTACATGGCCTTCAACGTCGCCTTCACGGTGTGGATGCTGCAGAGCTATTTCGACACCATTCCGCGCGATCTCGAGGAGGCGGCCTGGATGGAAGGCGCCGGCCGCTGGCTGACCTTGCGCAAGGTGTTCCTGCCGCTCTGCCTGCCGGCGATCGCGGTGACGGCGATCTTCACCTTCATCAATGCCTGGAACGAATTCGTCGTGGCGCTCACCATGTTGCGCAGCCAGGAAAGCTACACGCTGCCGATCCAGGTGTTCTCGCTGGTCGCCGGCCGCTACACCATCGAATGGCATCACGTCATGGCCGCCACGCTGCTGGCGACCTTGCCGGTGGCCATCCTGTTCATCTGGCTACAGCGTTATCTCGTTCGCGGGCTGGCGCTCGGAGCGGTCAAGTAGCCGCTATCTTTCTACGGAGCTTTCATGCGCATCTTCACCGCCTCGCTGGCGACGGAAACCAACACCTTCTCGCCGGTGCCGACCGATAGGGCCTCGTTCGAGATGGCCTTCTATGCCGGGCCCGGCAAACATCCGGACACGCCGACGCTGTGCTCCTCGCCGATGGTGGCGCTGCGCCGGCGGGCAGCGGCCGAAGGCCTCGATGTCATCGAGGGCACCGCAACCTGGGCGGAGCCGGGCGGCCTGGTGCAGCGGCAGACCTATGAGGTTCTGCGCGACGAGATCCTTGGCCAGCTCGAGGCCGCGCTGCCGGTCGATGCTGTCATCCTCGGCCTGCATGGCGCCATGGTGGCGCAAGGCTATGACGACTGCGAAGGCGACCTGCTCGAACGGGTTCGCGCAATGGTCGGGCCGGAGGTGGTGATCGCAGTGGAACTCGATCCGCACAGCCATCTGACACCGAAGCGCGTGGCGGCCTCCGACATCCTCGCCTACTTCCTCGAATTTCCGCACACCGATTTCTACGAGCGCGGCGAACACGTCGTCGAGCTTGGGCTTGCGGCGGCGAGGGGCGAGATCAAGCCGGTCATTTCGACCTTCGATTGCCGCATGATCCAGGTCCTGCCGACCAGCCGCGAGCCGATGCGCTCTTTCGTCGACCGGATCAAGGCGCTGCACGGCAAGGACGGCGTGCTGTCGGTCTCCGTCATCCACGGCTTCATGGCGGCCGACGTGGCCGAGATGGGCACGCGCATCCTGGTCGTCACCGACAATGACAAGGCCAAGGGCGACGCGCTGGCGGAACGGCTCGGGCGGGAACTCTACGCGCTGCGCGAAAAGACGGCGATGACGATGCTGAGCGCCGCCGACGGCATCGATCGGGCGCTGGCCGTGCGCGCCGAGAATCCGGGCAAGCCGGTGGTCATCGCCGATATCTGGGACAATCCCGGCGGCGGTGTGCCCGGCGACGGCACCTTCGTGCTGCGCCAGATGCTGGCGCGTAGCCTGGACAAATTCGCCGTGGCGACGATCTGGGATCCGATCGCCGTCACCTTCTGCCTGGCGGCCGGCGAGGGCGCGGTCATCAACCTGCGCTTCGGCGGCAAGGCCGGGCCGCAGGCCGGCGAGCCGATCGATGCGCGCGTGCGCGTGCTGAAGGCGGTTCCGGAGGGTTGGCAGAGTTTCGGGCCAAGCCGGGTGACGCTCGGGCCGACGGCGCTGGTCCGCCTCGAAGGCACCGAGGTAGACATCATCCTCAACACCAATCGCACGCAGACCTTCGAGCCGGATATCTTTTCCAACATCGGCGTCGATCCGCTGGCCAAGGACGTGCTGCTGATCAAGTCGACCAACCATTTCTACGCCGGCTTCGAGCCGATCGCCGCCGAGATCATCTATGTCTCGGCGCCAAGTTCATATCCCAGCAATCCGGCGGTGACCGATTACAAGAAGCTGACGCGGCCGGTGTGGCCAAGGATTGCGGATCCGTGGAAGGTGGCTGGGTAATCTCCCCCCTTGCGGGGGAGATGTCGCCGAAGGCGACAGAGGGGGTCGTCGCGCGTGAAGCGCCAACCTTCTTCTGCCGCAGCAGGTCGAGTCCGGTCGAACCGACCCCCAGCGCTACACCAGCCCGCGCTTCACCATCATTGCTTCCGGCGACGGCATCTTGCCGCGAAATGCCGTATAGAGCTCTTCCGGGTCCTTCGAGCCGCCAGCGGCATAGATGTGCTTCCTCAGCCGTTCGGCCAGCGCCGGGTTGAAGGGGTCGCCGGTCTCCTCGAAGGCGGCGAAGGCGTCGGCATCGAGCACCTCCGACCACATGTAGGAGTAATAGCCGGCCGAATAGCCGTCACCGGAAAACACATGGCCGAAATGCGGGGTGCGGTGGCGCATGGCGATGGTGTCAGGCATGTGCAGCTTCGCAAGCGTTTCGGCCTCGAAACGAAGTGGCTCCTGCGGGGCATCAGGCCGTGCATGGTAGGCCATGTCCATCAAGGCGGAGGCGGTGAATTCTACCGTTGCGAAGCCGGCGCCAAACGTGCGCGCGGCCAGCATCTTGTCGAGCAGCGCCTTGGGCATCGGCTTGCCGGTCTTCACATGCAGCGCGTGCTTTTCCAGCACCGCCGGCACGGTCAGCCAATGTTCGTAGAGCTGCGAGGGCAGTTCGACGAAATCGCGGCTGACGGAGGTGCCCGAAACCGAGGGCCAGGTGACGTCGGTCAGCATGCCGTGCAGAGCATGACCGAATTCGTGGAACAGCGTTTTCGCCTCGTCCACCGACAGCAGCGCCGGCTCGCCGGCCGGCGGCTTGGCGAAGTTCATGATGTTGTAGATGACCGGGCTCGCACCGTGGCCGAGCCTGTAGCCGGATTGCAACGCGCTCATCCAGGCGCCAGAGCGCTTTGACGGCCGGGCGAAATAGTCGGCCAGGAACAGGCCGTGCTCGCTGCCATCGGCATTCTTCACCACGAAGACGCGGGCATCCGGATGCCAGGCCGCGATGCCCTTTTTCTCTTCGAAGGTGATGCCGAACAACCGTGTCGCCACATCGAAGCAAGCGTCGATGATGCGGTCGAGCTGCAAATAGGGCTTCAGTTCCGCCTCGTCGAAGGCGAATTTTTCCGCGCGCAGTTTCTCCTGGTAGAAACGCCAGTCCCAGGCAGCGAATTTTTCGTTGCTGCCGGCCTCCGTCGCCAACCGTTGCAATTCGATCTGGTCGCTTGCTGCCTTCTCCAGCGCCTTCTCCCACACCGGATCGAGCAGCGCGTGTACCGCCTTCGGCGTCTTGGCCATGGTGTCATCGAGCTTCAGCGCGGCGAAGGAGGCATAGCCGAGCAGCTTTGCCTTTTCGGCCCGCAGGCGCAGCATGTCGCGCACCACGTTCGTGTTGTCGGTGGTGTCGCCATTCTGCCCGCGCATGGTGAAGGCGCGGAAGGCGATCTCGCGCAGGTCGCGGCGTTCGGAGAAGGTCGAGAACGGCTCATAAATCGAGCGCGACAGAGTGACGGCATAGCGGCCCTTCTGGCCACGCATTTCGGCGGCCTCGGCCATGGAGCTTTTCACGAAATCCGGCAGGCCGGCAAGGTCGGCGTCATCGAGGAACAGCGCCCAGTCGCGCTCGTCGGCCAGCACATTCTGGCCGAAAGCCGTGCCGAGCGAGGACAATTCCTCGCTGATGCGTGCCAGCCGTTTCTTGCCGTCGGCGTCGAGCTTGGCGCCGGAACGGACGAAGCCCTTCCAGGTCTTTTCCAGCACCCGCAGGGTCTCTGCGTCGAGCTTCAGGCTCTCGCGGCGCTGGTAGAGATCGTCGATGCGGGCAAACAGCCGCTCATTCATCGAAATCGCCGAGAAATGCCTGGACATTTTCGGCGAGATGTCGCGCTCCAGCGCCTGGATCGTCTCGTTGGTGTAGGCGCCGGCGCGGCACCAGAAGATCGACGAGACGCGGTCGAGCGCTTCGCCGCCGAGTTCCAGCGCGGCAAGCGTGTTCTCGATGGTCGGCGCATCCTTGCAGCCGGCGATCGCCTCGATCTCGGCCTCGTGCGCCTTCAGCGCCGCGTCGAAGACCGGGGAGAAGTCGCCGTCACCAATGCGCGTGAAATCGGGCAGGCCGAGCGGCCCTTGCCACGCGGTCAGCGGATGGGCGGCGAGGTCGACGGCTTTCGTGGAAGGCATGGACAGTCTTTCGCTGGTGAGGGCAGGCAGGTGGATGGTACCCGATGTAGGGCGCGGCTGGCGGACCCGCAATATGCGGATTTGGCCGATATCGGCCTCAGAAGCCGTCGCAGTTCTCGGCGATCGTGGCTTGCGAACTGGCGGTGATGCGGTTGTCGCTTACCGCGAAGGTTTCGTGCATCAGCATGTCGTTGTTGGGGAAATCGTAGCAGGCGACCACCGTGGTGACGCCGCCTTCGCTTTTCTCGACCCTGTGCCGGATTGCCGCACCGGCAACCGCACCTTTCCACTCGTCGATCGAAGCGATGAATTCCTGCTTGCTTTGCACGATGCCGAGGTCGTCCAGCTTGATGCGGACATCGTCGGCGAGCAGGTCGGACAGTTCGGTGCGGTCGGCGACCAGCAGCGCCGAATACCAGCGGCTGATGAGGGCACGATCATCGGCGCGGGCGGCAATAATCGCTACCAGCAGCGCGGCCGCCGTCAAAACGATCGACCTGATGTTCACCACCTTGCGCGCCGCTGTGTTCATCCCAGCTCCGGCCGTTCGAAATCGCCGGTCTCCTTGTTCATCGTCCAGAGTTCGCCGGTCGAGATATCGAACCAAGCCCCATGCAGCGACAGTCGCCCCTTGCCCTCGAGAATCGAGACGCAAGGAAAGGTTCTGAGGTTGGCGATGGAATAGCGGATCGAGATGCGCTCCAGCGCGGTCTGGCGCTCCGACGCGGTCATGAAGGTGCTGGAGGAGACGGTTTCGGCCGCCGGCGCGATCAGGCTCATCCACTTGCCGATGAAGTCGCCCGGCGAAAGCGGCGCGGAATTGCTGTCGAGCGCGGCACGGATGCCGCCACAGCGGCCATGGCCCATGACGACGATGTTCTTGACCTTGAGGCTCTGCACGGCGAATTCAAGCGCCGCCGAGGTCGAGTGGAACTCGCCGTCGGGAGCATAGGGCGGCACCAGATTACCGACATTGCGCAGCACGAAGAGTTCGCCGGGCCCGGCGTCGAAGATCGCCTCGGGCGCCGAACGCGAATCGCAGCAGGCGACGATCATCGTCTCCGGCGCCTGGCCTTCCCGAGCGAGATCGCGATAGCGCCCGCTCTCTGTGAGATAGCGGCCATTCATGAAATTGCGGTAGCCGGCGAGAAGATGTTCAGGGAGATGGGACATGGGCGGCGTCTGGAGCCTTTCCGGGTTGGATGCGGCAGCTCGTTGCGGTCTAGAGAGGCTCTAGCGGCAAAAGCCGGTCGCGAGCAATGCAGAATTATGAGGGCTGGCTAGAAATGCCATGCATCGAGCGCAACCTTGGCCAACAGCGTTACGCCCAGATGGCGACAGGAATGCCAAAGCTGTCGCGGCGCGGCGGGTCGGGCAGCGGCCGTGCCTCACCGCTGGCGATGCGACCGGCGATCAGCATCATTGCGGCCGCGTCGAGGAAATCATCGGCGGCTGCGCCGCGCGGTGGCGGCTGGTCGAGAAAGCCCGTCTCATAGCCATGCCGGCAAAGCAGAGCCTTGCGTTCCGTCATGCCGGCCGGATTGACGCTGCCCTTGATCTTCTTCGGCAGCTGCATGGCCTGATCGCCGTTCAAGCAGCAGAAAGCGACTTCCGGATGCGATTCGTAGACGCGGCCGCGCAAATCGGGTCGCGCGATCAGCAGGGCGTCGATCTCGCGAATCTTGGCAAAAATGCCGAAGGCCTGGATCGAGACGCCACGCGGCGGGTCGGATGTGGTCATGGCCACCTCGCTTGCCCTGATGTGCGCGGCATACCAGGCTTCGATGGTGGTGAAGCCGTTGGTGTCGGCATAGAGCGCGGCGCGGGAGGGGATCGAGAAGACGCTGGATTGGCGTGCCCCGAGCAGCGGCCGCACCAGCGCTTCGGGGCCGCGACCGCCCTTGCCCGAAAACTCGGGCAGGCCGATCGGCATGTCGACAGCGATGACAGTATCTGTGGGAAGCGATGCGTGCAGGGCGGTGAAGGTTGCAAAGACACCGACCGACGGTGCCATGCCAGAAGCGCGCCGGACGGCGATCCAGCCGGCCTTGCAGCCGTCGACGCCGACAAGCACGGCCTCAGTCGACGTCACGCCCGGCGGCCCCGCCCCGGATGCGTGAGGTGGCGAAGCTGGACCATCGCCATCGGATGCGACAGGCTCTGCGCATCGGTTTCGAGCTGCAGTTCGTCGCCGCCGCGCTTGGCGGTGCGCGCCAGGATCTCGTAGACCGCCGCCGTCGTCGATTGCAGCGCCTTGATCGGCGGCTGGCCGGACAGGATACGTGCCAGATAGACGGCCGCCGTCAGATCGCCCAGGCCATTCGGCGGCTTGTCGATCAGGCGATGTTCGGCGAGCAGCGCCTGGCTGCTATCGAGCAGGAGATTGCCGGTGCCGCCCGTCATCATCGACGGCGCAGAGGTGACCAGCATGGTCAATGGTCCGGCGTGGAGCGCTGCCGCGATCGCCGATTTCAGGTCGGGCAACGCGGCGCCGGCCATCCATTCCAGTTCGTAGCGGTTGGGGGTGGCTATGTCGGCGATCGGCATCAGCCGGTCGCGCATGGCTATGGCGGTTGGCTCGGGCACATAGAGGCCGCCCGAATCACCCATCACGGGATCGCAGATATAGACGGCGCCGGGCGTCCTTGCCTTGACCGCGGCGACCAGCGAGGCGACGGCCTCAGCCTGGCCGGCCTCGCCGAGATAGCCGGACAACACGGCGCCGACTTCACCCAGCCATGGCGCCCGCTCGAGATCGGCCATCAGCGCCTTGAATTGGTCGAGCGGCGGCACGATGCGCGTTGCCCGGCCATGGCCGGGATGCCAGGGCAGGATGACGGTCGGCACCGCCCAGACCGGGAAACCCAGGGTCTCCAGCGCAAAGACGGCGGCACGGTTGCCGACCGAGCCGCGCGCGACATGGCTGGAAATGACGATGACCGCACGCGGCGCGTCGGTTTGTTCGGCGCTCATTGTCGTTTGATTCCTAACTGCCCCGGATGACGTAAAGCACGAGCCAGACCATCAGGCCCAGCGCCAGCAGCAGGCCCAGCGTGCGGCCAAAGCGGGTGCCCCAGACTTCGATCGGATCGGCGCGATCGGCATCGGCCGCGGTAGCGTGATCGTGCATGCCTTTCGCGGCCCGCCCCGCAAACGAGTCGCCGGCCGGATCCGTCTCGTGCGCGATGCGCTCGAGGATACGGCGCGATTCCTTCTCGCTGTCCTGGTGCTCCGCCATGATGATGTCCCGTTTTGCAGGACCTTATCGCGTTCGTACGGCCAATCACAGAGCCTTGCAGCGGCATTGGGCATGCCAGGCGAGGGCTGCCGGCCCGGGCGGTTTTCTTGCGCGCTGATTGTGGTAATGCTTCGCGTGCAACTTCTACCGAGGGACCCCATCATGTTTGCCCAGCGCCTTGCCTCGCCGTCCACGTTCCGCACGCTGCCCGCCTTCCTGATGATGGCGATCGTGCTGCCGCTGCTTGCCGGCTGCGGCTACAACACCATCCCCACAGCGGAAGAAAACGCCAGGGCGGCATGGAGCGAGGTGCTGAACCAGTATCAGCGCCGCGCCGACCTCATCCCCAACCTGGTCGAGACGGTGAAGGGTTATGCCTCGCACGAAAAGGATACGCTCGACGCGGTGGTCGAGGCACGCGCCAAGGCAACGCAGATCACGGTAACACCGGAAACGCTGAAGGATCCCGAAGCCCTCAAGAAGTTTCAGGATGCCCAGGCGGGGCTGACCAGCGCGCTGTCGCGGCTGATCGCGGTCTCGGAGGCCTATCCCGACCTCAAGGCCAATCAGAATTTCCTGGCGCTGCAAGCCCAGCTCGAAGGCACCGAGAACCGCATCGCGGTGTCGCGGCGCGACTACATCCAGGCGGTCAGGGACTACAATCTGACGCTGAGGACCTTTCCCTCGGTGCTGTGGGCGACCTTCTGGTTCCGCGGCAACGAGCCCTTTGCCAATTTCACCGTCGCCGAAGACAAGATGCAGCCGCCGAAGGTCGATTTCGGCACGAAGCAGGGCGGGTGAAGGACGCATGGTGAGCTTGGTCATTGTCGACCTTGTGTTCCTTCACACCCCCCTCTGTCCTGCCGGACATCTCCCCCGCAAGGGGGGAGATCGGCTGCTTTGGCGGATTGGCCAATTTTCAACATCACAGGAAAAGAGCCGTCAGTGAAGACAGCCAATCTCCCCCCTTGCGGGGGAGATGTCCGGCAGGACAGAGGGGGGTGCCAAGAAACGCCAGCCTGACATTCTTGGCTGTCATTCTCAGCTTCCTCTTCCTGCCACTCGCCATCGCCGCCGATCTCCCCGTCCTGACCGGCCGTGTCGTCGACAATGCCGGCATCCTCGATGCCGCGACCAAGGCGGCGCTGACGCGGAAGCTCGCCGACTTCGAGACAAAAGGCTCCGACCAGATCGTCGTCGCGACGATCCCGAGCCTCGACGGCGAGGAGATCGAGCCCTACGCCAACCGGCTGTTCCGCTTCTGGAAACTCGGCCAGGCGAAGGAAAACAACGGCGTGCTCCTGCTGGTCGCCCCGAACGACCGCAAGATGCGCATCGAGGTCGGTTATGGGCTGGAAGGTACGCTGACCGACCTGCATACCAAGCTCATCATCGAAAGCGACATGGTGCCGGCCTTCCGTGCCGGCGATTTCTCCGGCGGTATCAGCAAAGCCGTAGACGACATGATCATGGTGCTGGAAGGAAATCCGGAGGAGCTGGAGGCGCGCGGCGAGCGCAACCAGGAGGCGCCTTTCGAGTCCGACGACCTGTTCTTCACCGTGTTCATCGGCATATGGATAACCATTATGGTCGGCAGTCTTGCTGTCTCCATCTTGCCGCCGATCTTCGGCCAGAAGCTCGGTCCTGGCCGCTACCGCTGGCTCGGCATGACCTTCGAGCCAAGCCGGCGATCCTCCCGTGGTGGCTGGTCGTCGGGAAGTTCCAGCGGCGGCTGGTCTTCGGGGTCAAGCAGCGGTGGAGGCTTTTCCGGCGGCGGCGGTTCGTCCGGCGGCGGCGGCTCGTCGGGAAGCTGGTGATGGCATGACGATACCCAGCATCAGCCTGTCGAAACACGACCGCCTCGCCTCGGCCGTCCTGATTGCCGCGGTCGTGCTGTTCTCCTGCGTCATGGCCTACGCGGCCGACCTGCCGGCGCTGACCGGCCGTGTCGTCGACAATGCCGGCATCATCGATGCCGCGACCAGGGCGGCGCTGACCCAAAAACTCGCCGACTTCGAGACAAAAGGTTCCGATCAGATCGTCGTCGCGACGATCCCCAACCTTGATGGCGAGGAGATCGAGCCCTACGCCAACCGCCTGTTCCGCTTCTGGAAACTTGGCCAGGCGGGCGAGAACAATGGCGTGCTCCTGCTGGTTGCCCCGAACGACCGCAAGATGCGCATCGAGGTCGGTTATGGGCTGGAAGGTACGCTGACCGACCTGCACACCAAGTTGATCATCGAAAACGACATGGCGCCGGCCTTCCGCGCCGGGGACTTCTCCGGCGGTATCAGCAAAGCCGTCGATGACATGGTCATGGTCCTGGAGGGCAATCCCGAAGAACTGGAAGCGCGAGGCAAGCGCAATCCCGCCGATGACGGCACGTCCATCGATCCGATCGTTGCCGTGTTCCTGATCCTGTGGGCGACGATGTTTTTCGGCGGGTTGGCGATGGCGTTCCTGCCGCCGATGTTCGGCACGAAGCTGTCGCCGGGCGTGTACAGATGGCTGGGCATGACGTTTCGTTACGGCCGTGGGCCGAGCGGGTACTCGGGCAGCAGCGGCTGGACAACGGGTTCGTCTTCGGGCGGCTGGTCGTCGGGCAGCTCCGGTGGTGGTTGGTCTTCGGGATCAAGCGGCGGTGGCGGGTTTTCCGGTGGCGGCGGCTCATCGGGTGGTGGCGGTTCTTCAGGAAGCTGGTGAGACATATCATGGCAACACGACCAATCAGCCCGCAGGATCATGAGCGCATCGCAACCGCGATCCGCGCCGCCGAGGAGAAAACCGACGGCGAGATCTACTGCGTCGTGGCCCATGCCAGCGACGGCTATTTCTTCCCGGCCGCCTTCATGGCGACCGTGTGCATGCTGATCGTCAGCCTGGCGGTCGGCTACGGTCTGGAGGCCTGGTGGCTGTCGATCCGGCTGCCGCATTTCGTCCTCGCCCAGCTCCTGGCGCTTGCCTGCGTGCTGGCCTTGTTGTGGGCGCTGCCCGGCCTGCGCATCCATCTGGTGCCGAGGCGGCTGCGCTACCAGGCGGCGCACGCGAACGCGGTCAAGCAGTTCCTTGCCCGCAACGTCCACCGCACCACGGCGCGCACCGGCGTGCTGGTCTTCGTATCGATCGCCGAGCGCTATGCCGAAGTGGTCGCCGATTCGGGCATCGACGCCAAGGTCGGCCAGCATGTCTGGGACGGTGTCGTGCGCGACTTGACCGCGCATGCCGGCGACGACCGGCTTGCCGACGGCTTCGTCAAGGCGATCGAGCAGGTGGGTGCGGTACTGGCCGAGCATTTCCCGGTCACAGTGGGCGACAGCAACGAACTCGACGACCATTTGGTCGAAATCTGAGTCCTTCCAGTGAAGCTTCGAGGGCCCTGTCTTAGGTGGTGACCGCCTGTGAGAAAGCAGCCGGCGGGCCGCCGGGACTCTTGCAATCGGGCGATGCGGGTTTATGGTTAACAAATCATGAATACGCTGACGATCGACATCCGGAAAGCCGACCCGCGCGATGCCAGTGCCATCGCCGAGGTGCATCTGGAGGCCTGGCGCGGCGCCTATTCCGGCATCATTCCGCACCGCACCCTGACATCGATGATCAACCGTCGAGGCGCCGACTGGTGGGCGAATGCGATTCGCCGCGCCGCCACCGTCCTGGTCGTCGAGATCGGCGGCAAGATCGCCGGCTATGCGACGATCGGCAAGAACCGCGCCCGCGAACTGCGCCAGCAAGGCGAAATCTACGAATTGTACCTGCGGCCGGAATATCAGGGCATCGGGCTTGGCAGCCGGCTGTTCGCGGCGGCCAGGGCGCGCCTGGCCGACCATGGGCTGAAAGGCATGGTCGTTTGGGCGCTGGAAGACAACCAGAACGCGCTTGCCTTCTATGCCGGCGCCGGCGGCCGCGATGTAGCCGAAGGCGTCGAGATCTTCGAGCAGAAGGCGCTCAAGAAGGTCGCTTTCGTCTGGGAATGACAGCCCGGCCTTTCGGCCATTGCGTCTCCCGATTTCAGCCAGCACCATTCGCCGCATTGCACCATGGCGCGCCGCCCGCTATCGATCGCCCATCGAGAGAGGGATTTAAGCCATGCGCATCGAAGCCATAGCCAGCGGAAAGAACCCGCCTGAGGACGTCAACGTCATCATCGAGGTGCCGATCGGCGGCGAGCCGATCAAGTATGAGATGGACAAGGAAGCCGGCACGCTGTTCGTCGACCGCTTCCTGCACACCTCGATGCGCTACCCCGGCAACTACGGCTTCGTGCCGCACACGCTGTCGGGCGACGGCGATCCGATCGACGTGCTGGTCTGCAACACGCGCGCCCTGGTGCCGGGCTGCGTCATCAACGTCAGGCCTATCGGCGTGCTGATCATGGAAGACAATGCCGGCCAGGACGAGAAGATCATCGCCGTGCCGTCACCGAAACTGACGCTGCGCTACGAGAACGTCACCGAATACACCCAGCTGCCCGACATCACGCGCCAGCAGGTGCAGCACTTCTTCGAGCACTACAAGGATCTCGAGCCCGGCAAATGGGTCAAGATCGAAGGCTGGCACGATTCCAAATATGCCAAGAAGATGATCGTCGAGGCGATCGAGCGGGCCAAGGCGAGCAAGTAGCTGGGCTTAGGCTCTGCGGAGCATCAACCTCGCAGGGCCTAGGCCTCGCGAGGCCCCTCAACTTCGTCATACCAGGGCGGAGCAGCCGCGAAGCGGCGTCGCGGAGACCCTGGTATCCATGCCGTGACGCTCGGTGAAGTGCGCGGCTAAGCAGAATTCTGCACCGTTGTGGTGTTGTTGGTGTCGCGGCATGGATCCTCGGGTCTGCGCTGCGTCGCTACGCTCCTTGCTGCGCCCGTGGATGACGAAGTCAAAGGCGTTTCGGTCAATCCCGACGTGTGCGACCTGCATGTGGCAGAAGTTCCGTGCTAAGCAACTGATCTAGTTATCCACCCGGCCGAAAGCCGGCACGTTGCCGATGACAGTGCGCCTGTCCTTGCCACAGGCGAAGGTCCGTGCCTTGCCGTCGGCAAGCTTGCGCGCCTGATCGTTGGCGGTGGGATTGCCCGTGGCCAGCACCAGGCCGACGGTGCAGCCGTCGCGGGCTTCCATCTGGCCGACCTTGGCGACGAGCAGCACCTCGGTCGGCTTTTTCTCGTCCTCGGGATTGCTGATCGAGCGGCGATGGATGGCGGCATAGGGCACTGCCGTGTCGCCCTTGGTTTCGATGCGCCATTCGATCTTGGCTCCGGACGAATTGAAGCCGGAAAAGCTTTCCCAGACCGTCGTCATGTCGCCGCCGGGCGGAAAGCCGTAGAACAGCGATTCACGCGCGTCGTCATAGGCGATCAGTACGGGATAGCCGCGATAGCCCGAACAGGCGAGTTCGGCCCAGTCGCCGTCGCCTTCTTCTGCCTGCGCGTAGGTCACGCAGTCCGTTTTCGAATCCAGATCGGTGTAGGCGCTGGAAATGCCGTCGGCTTGCGCCGCCTGACCGAGACCGACCAGAACAAGCGGGATCAGAATGGCACGCATGGCGGTCAATCTCCGTTGCAAGCCGCTGCAGCGTAGCGTCAAACGCTATTTCTTCAAGCTCGCTTCAATCAGCAGGTCGGCATTGCGGGCAACCGCCTGGGCCGGGCCGCCGAGCCCGAACAGCTGGCCGCTGATATAGGCGCCCTCGATCAGCAGCAGCAGGCCGTCGCCGAGCGTGTCAGGGTCTTGCGCGCCCATCGCGGCCGCCATGGCGCGCAGCCGGCGGCGCAGTTCCTGCTTGTTGGCCTCGCTGACCACGCGGGCCGGATGGCTGTGGTCGGGATATTCGACCGCCGCATTGGTCATGCCGCAGCCGCGATAATCCGCCACTTGCGTGCGCTTGCCGATGCGGGTCAGAAAAGCCTTGATCTGTGCGCGCGGCTCGCCGGGATGAGCGGCGACCGCCTCGTCGAAACGCTCCCAATATTCAAGATCGTACTGCCTGAGATAGGAGGCGGCCAGTTCATCCTTGGACGGAAAGCTGCGATAGAGGCTGGGCTTGGTGACGCCGGCACGTTTGACGATCTCGTCGACGCCTATCGCCCTGATGCCGCGCCGGTAGAACAGGTCATAGGCCACATCGAGGATCTTCTTGGCTGCTTTCGGCGGCGCCGACGCATGACCGTCGCTGATGGTCAGATCAATATTTTTGTCCGTTGGCATCGTGTGGCTCGATTGACAATGTTACCGATCGGTACGTATACATACTCCACCTGCAACGTACCGGTCAGTAACATGATAGCTCAATCCCGCCCATTTGGCCAGCGCTACGCTTTCGTCGTGGTCGGCGTCATCTTCCTTAGCCTGCTGGTCGCGGCCGGTCTGCGGTCCGCTCCCTCTGTCATGATGCTGCCGCTGGAGACCAGTTTCGGCTGGCGGCGCGACATCATCTCGCTGGCCGCAGGTGTCGGCATCCTGCTTTACGGCCTGACGGGGCCATTTGCCGCGGCCCTGATGGAGCGCATCGGGCTGCGCCGCACATTGCTGGCCTCGCTGGTGGTGATGTCAGGCTCGACCGCGCTCAGCCTGCTGATGACCAAGCCGTGGCATCTGTTTATCACCTGGGGCGTGTTCTCGGGCATTGGTTCCGGTGCTGTCGCCAGCGTGCTCGGCGCGACCATCGTCAACCGGTGGTTCAAGACCAATCGCGGCCTTGTCATGGGATTGATGTCGGCCTCCAGCGCCTCGGGCATGCTGGTGTTCCTGCCGCTGATCGCCGCGCTGGCGCAGTCGGGCGGCTGGCAGCCGGTTGTCGTTGCGGTCGCGATCGCAACCGCGGCTCTGATACCGCTGGTCTGGCTGCTGGTGCCGGAGCGGCCGGCCTCGATCGGCATGGTGCGCTACGGCGCCGATGCCGACGACCTGCCGCCGGCTCCGCCCGCGTCACAGGGCAATTTCCTCGCGCATACGTTCTCGACGCTGCGCCGCGCCGCCGGCACCCGCGTCTTCTGGTATCTGTTCGCCACCTTCTTCGTCTGCGGCTTCACCACCAACGGGCTGGTCGGCACGCATCTGATCGCGTTCTGTGGCGACATGGGCATCGGCGAGGTGCAGGCCGCCGGCCTGCTGTCGATGATGGGTATCTTCGACCTGATCGGCACGACACTGTCCGGCTGGCTCACCGACCGCTACGACCCGCGCAAGCTGCTCGGCGTCTATTACGGCATTCGCGGCCTGTCGCTGATCTACCTGCCCTATTCCGGCTTCTCGGCGACCAGCCTGATCATCTTCGCCGTGCTCTACGGCCTCGACTGGATCGCCACCGTGCCGCCGACGCTGCGGCTCGCCAATGAGGCGTTCGGCGACCGCAGCGGGCCGATCGTGTTCGGCTGGATCGTCGCCGGACACCAGATCGGTGCGGCGACAGCCGCCGCCTTCGGCGGCACCATGCGCGAGTTGCAGGGCAATTACGAACTGGCGTTCCTGATCGCCGGCATGACGGCAATCGCCGCCGCCTGTATCTCGCTGCTGATCAACACCAGCAAGCCAGCTTTCGAGCCAGAGCCGCAGGCGGCTTGAAGCTCGGCGACGGAGCAAATCTCCCCCTCGAGGGGGAGATGGCCGCGAAGCGGCCAGAGGGGGCGGTCCGACCGGGCTCGGCCTCCTGGTGCAGATGGAGGCTGGCGCTCCATGCGCGGCGACCCTCTCTGTCGCCTTCGGCGACATCTCCCCCTCGAGGGGGGAGATCACCCGCCTGTTGATCGTCAGAAAAACTTCATCATTTCGAGATGTCCCTGAAACATTGACGCTGGATTTTGGTGGCACCGTTCAAGCCATCCAGGAGACAGCCGTGAACAAGCTTTCGATGACCCGCCGCGCTTTCGTCACTTCCGCCGGCGCCGTTGGCCTGGCCGGCGTTTCGGGTCTGGCGCTGCCCTACTATTCGCGCGCCAATCAGCGGCCGGCCTTCACCCATGGCGTCCAGTCCGGCGATGTCGACGCAACCAGCGGCATGGTGTGGACGCGCACCGATCGCCCGTCGCGCGTCATGTTCGAAGTGTCGTCGACGGAGAATTTTGCCAATGCGACGCGCCTGGCGCCTCTCGATACGTCGCCGGCCAGCGATTATACGGTCAAGCGGCTGCTCACCGACCTCGCTTCCGACCAGGACATCTTCTATCGAATGACGGCAGCCGACCTCGCCGACATCAACGCCGTTTCGGAGCCGATCACCGGCCGTTTCAGGACGGCGCCAGCCTCGAAGCGCGACATCCGCTTTGCCTGGTCCGGCGACACCGCCGGCCAGGGCTGGGGCATCGATGAGACCGGCATGAAGACCTACGCCACGATCGGCAAGCACACGCCCGACTTCTTCCTGCATTCGGGCGACACCATCTATGCCGACGGCGCCATGAAGGACGAGGTCGACCTGCCCGGCGGCGGCAAGTGGAAGAACGTCGTGTTGATCGACGGCAAGCGCAAGGTCGCCGAGACGCTGGATGAATACCGGGACCAGTGGAAATACAACATGATGGACGGGAACGTGCTCGGCCTGAGCGCCATCTGCCCGACTTTCTACCAGTGGGACGACCATGAAGTGCTGAACAACTGGTCGGATTCCAAGGATCTCAGCGCCGACAACCGCTACACGGAAAAATCCATCCACGTGCTGGCGGCCCGCGCGGCGCGGGCTTTCCACGAGATGACGACGATCCGCTACGAACCTTCCGAGCCCGGCCGCGTCTATCGCAAGATCGCTTACGGGCCGTTGCTCGACGTGTTCTTCCTCGACATGCGCTCCTATCGCGGCCCCAATGGTCCGGACATGCAGGATGAGATGACGCCGCAATCGCGCATGCTGGGCGAACAGCAGACGAGATGGCTGAAGCGCGAACTGGCGAATTCGAAGGCGACCTGGAAAATCATCGCCGCCGACATGCCGCTCGGCCTCGTCGTCTGGGACGACGGCACCAAGAAGGTTGGCGCCGAAGCGGTCAGCAATGGCGACAATGGCTTGCCAAAAGGGCGCGAGCTCGAGATCGCCGACCTGCTGCGCTTCATAAAGAATGCCGGCATCAGCAACACCGTCTGGCTGACCGCCGACGTGCATTACACGGCCGCGCACTACTACAACCCGGACAAGGCGCAGTTCCAGGAGTTCAATCCGTTCTGGGAATTCGTCTCGGGTCCGATCCATGCCGGCACGTTCGGGCCGAACGATTTCGACATGACGTTCGGTCCGGAGCTGAAGTTCATCAAGGCGCCGACCGCCGAACAGGGACAGAATCTGCCGCCCTCGGCCGGGCTGCAATTCTTCGGGCTGGTCGATATTTCAGGCGCCAGCGAGCAGATGACGGTGCGGCTGATGGATCGCGACGACAATGAACTCTACAAGGTGACGCTCGACCCGGTGCGGTCGGCATAAGCGCGCGCTGATGGAAAGGTGTCGCGCACGTCTAGAGCGCGCGGTGTCTCAGTCCGGGTAGCAGACCATGGGGATATTCGGCCAGACGGCGCTGTCGCAGTTGGCGGCGTCCTGCCGCTGCTTGAAGGCGGCGCTGACCGGGCCGGTCACCATCGGGTCGACGCCGTCGGGCGCGTCGGCGAAAATCTGCTCGGCCGACTGTGCCTCTGATGGCAAGGTAGGCCGTGATTCCTTCATCGTCGCGGCCGACTGCGCGGCGTTGGCCGCCAGCAGGACAGCGAAGGCAACTGAGGCGATGAGCGGCCAAAATCGGTTGAGTTTATCGGTCATGACGTTCGAACTGTCTGGGCCCCGAAGGGTTCCCGCCTTGGTTAACAAAATCATCTCACACGCAGATGCTTAAGATTTGATGAGTATTTGGTGACGCGCCTCCTCTTTCGCAACTGCGAAAAACCCTGTATGAGCCGCGCAACCGAAAGAGGCAGCGCCTTTGGCCTGCTGCCTGCAACGCTTCCGAGACCAGAACATGAAAATCCGTAATATCGCGATCATCGCGCACGTCGACCATGGAAAGACCACCCTGGTCGACCAGCTTTTGAAGCAGTCCGGCTCCTTCCGAGATAATCAGCGCGTCGCCGAGCGCGCCATGGATTCCAACGACCTCGAAAAGGAACGCGGCATCACCATCCTGGCCAAGGCGACTTCGGTCGACTGGAAGGATACCCGCATCAACATCGTCGACACCCCCGGCCACGCCGATTTTGGCGGCGAGGTCGAACGCATCCTGTCGATGGTGGACTCAGCCATCGTGCTGGTCGATGCCGCCGAAGGGCCGATGCCGCAGACCAAGTTCGTCGTCGGCAAGGCGCTCAAGGTCGGCCTGAAGCCGATCGTCGTCATCAACAAGATCGACCGTCCGGACGCCCGTCATGTCGAGGTGGTCAACGAGGTGTTCGACCTTTTCGCCGCGCTCGACGCCACCGACGAGCAGCTCGACTTCCCGATTCTGTACGGTTCAGGCCGCGATGGCTGGGTTTCGGAAAATCCGGAAGGACCGAAAGACCAGCAGCTGGCGCCGCTGTTCGACCTTGTCATCAAGCATGTGCCGGAGCCGACCGTTCATCCCGGCCCGTTCCGCATGATCGGTACCATCCTGGAAGCCAATCCGTTCCTCGGCCGCATCATCACCGGCCGCATCGAGAGCGGCACGCTGAAGGCCAACCAGCCGGTCAAGGTGCTGCACCATGACGGTACCCAGATCGAAACCGGCCGTATTTCCAAGATCCTGGCCTTCCGCGGCCTTGAGCGCCAGCCGATCGAAGAAGCGCAGGCGGGCGACATCGTCGCCATTGCCGGCCTGTCGAAGGGCACCGTCGCCGACACGTTCTGCGACCTGAGCGTGAGCGAACCGCTGCATGCGCAGCCGATCGATCCGCCGACCGTGACCATGTCGTTCCTGGTCAACGACAGTCCGCTGGCCGGCACCGAAGGCGACAAGGTGACCAGCCGCGTCATCCGCGACCGCCTGCTGCGCGAAGCCGAAGGCAATGTCGCGCTGAAGATCGAGGAATCGCCTGACAAGGATTCGTTCTTCGTCTCCGGCCGCGGCGAATTGCAGCTGGCCGTGCTGATCGAGACGATGCGCCGCGAAGGCTTTGAAATCGCCGTGTCGCGTCCGCGCGTCGTCATGCAGAAGGGCGAGAACGGCGAATTGCTGGAGCCGGTCGAAGAAGTCGTCATCGACGTCGATGAGGAGCATGCCGGCGTCGTCGTGCAGAAGATGTCCGAGCGCAAGGCCGAGATGGTCGAACTGCGCCCATCCGGCGGCAACCGCCAGCGCATCGTCTTCCACGCGCCGACCCGTGGCCTGATCGGCTACCAGTCGGAGCTGTTGACCGACACGCGCGGCACCGCCGTGATGAACCGGCTTTTCCATGCCTATGAGCCCTACAAGGGCGAGCTGCCGGGCCGCACCAATGGCGTGCTGATTTCCAACGAACAGGGCGAATCGGTCGCCTACGCCATGTGGAACCTGGAAGATCGCGGCCCGATGGTCATCGATCCGGGCGTCAAGGTGTATCAGGGCATGATCATCGGCATCCATAGCCGCGACAATGATCTTGAAGTGAACGTGCTCAAGGGCAAGAAGCTGACCAACATCCGTGCCGCCGGCAAGGACGAGGCGGTCAAGCTGACCCCGCCGATCCGCATGACGCTGGAACGCGCCCTGGCTTGGATTCAGGACGACGAACTGGTCGAAGTGACGCCGAAGACCATTCGGCTGCGCAAGCTCTATCTCGATCCGAACGAGCGCAAGCGGTTCGAAAAGTCGTCCAAGGTGGTCGGCGCGGCGTAAGCTCTCTATTTTCCAACAACCGAGAGGGGCGGAGCAACCAGTGTTCCGTCCCTTTTTCGTTCATCCACCAGCAGCCGAGATGATGGCCTGCCGATCGGTCTCGCGGGCCAGATCGATGCGGATCGCGATTCCCGCGCGGGCCGGCTTGCGCAGGGCCTTTGCTCCATCCGGGTCAACGATGAGCAGCCGCTTCTCCTCCAGCGCCTGAAGCCGTGATCGCGAGATGCCAAGTTCGCTGGCGAGCAGCCGGTCGAGTCGCAGCGATGTCGGCATTTCGAGCCCAAGCTGGATTTCCAACACGGTCGCGGCTTCCCTGGTGTCGCCGAGCCTGCGCTTGTGGACGCTGACATCGGGGAACTCCTCGACGCGCCCGATCCGGTTGCGCAACGCGATTACATCGAAGGCATGACGATGAGCGAGTGCAGGATCGTTGCTTTCGAGTGCCGCCAGCAGCGCCGGGTCGATGTCGCGGCGGTTGCAGCGCTCGAAAATGCCGAAATTCCAGGAGTTGTCGCAGTCGATGCAGCGATAGATCAGCCACACGTCGATGCGTTTGCCATTGGCGTTGACGCGGAATTTCCCGCTGCTGCAATAGGCCTTCACAGTGCCGCAGCGATTGCAGCTGATGAGCGGCCGAGGTGGGGTTTTGGGTGCGATCGTCCAATGGATACGCAGTGGTCCAGACATGCCGATAAGCCCTTCCCGTCGGGAAGTTCATCAGGCCGGCGATGTCGAGATGCCCATGTGGGCACGGCGTGGCGAGAGGCTGCGGTTTTTGGAAATCGGGTGTCACGGGCAAAAGCCGCGCGACGCGGTTCAGCAGTGCCAAACCGGTCTCGAACCGCCGCCCAGAAGAACACATGGAAACGAAAACAGACACCGCGAACGCGGTGTCATGCCTTGTGTCGGGGGAGTTGGCGAGACCGGCGGTTACGTAGGCAAAGTGAAGCTCGAAATTGTTTCGCGGCGGCCTTTCTAGCCGCGAGATGCTGGAGGTGCAAGGGACCTCGCAAGCCTTGGGTTCCTCGCCCCCACGGGAGTGGGGGAGAGCGACTATCTGGGGTGTCAAGTTGCAATTACGAACTCGTTGCGCGCATCGCGTGCTTTTGCATTGAGGATGACCA
>NZ_JAMYOI010000010.1:0-221863 GCF_040319775.1 Mesorhizobium sp. M0870 | reverse complement strand
GGGCCTCCGCCGGCGCGGGCTGCGGGGGGGGGGGTGCAGCGCTCGCCCTACCCCCACCCCGCTCCGCTTCGCGGATCGACCCTCCCCACAAGGGGGAGGGTGAAGAGGTGCCGGCCTGCCGCGCCAGCCGTTCGGCGAGCTGCTTGGCGGCGGTAGCGCGCGGAGATCTTTCCCCGCGAAAGCGCATCAGCCGTCGCTCCAGATCGGCGCCGTCGCCACCAAGACCCCGTTCGGTGAGCAGCACGGCAAGCATCGCCGCCTCGAAGGCATGGCCGCTCCGGGCTGCCTCGGCAACCATGTGCGCCAACCGCACCGGCAGAGCGAGCTTGCGCATCGCTGCACCCGCCTCCGTCAGGCGCCCCGTCTCGTCGATGGCGTCCAGCGCGCGCAACAGCCCCTTTGCCTCATTAAGGGCCGGAACAGGCGGCGGATCGAGAAAAGCGAGCCCTGCCGGATCGGCAACGCCAAAGGCAGCGCAATCGAGCAGCAGTCCGGACAGATCGGCCTCGAGGATTTCCGGCGGCGTGAAAGTGGGAAGTGCAGCCGTCTGCTCGGCCCGCCACAGCCGGATGGCGACGCCTGGCTGCGTGCGTCCGGCACGGCCGGCGCGCTGGTCGGCGGAAGCCTTGCTGACGCGCACGGTCTCCAACCGGGTGAGGCCGCTGGCCGGCTCATAGCGCGGCAGCCGCGAAAGGCCCGAATCGATGACGACGCGCACGCCGTCTATGGTGATCGAGGTTTCGGCGATCGAGGTGGCCAGCACCACCTTGCGGCGGCCGGCCGGCGGCGGCTTGATCGCCGCGTCCTGCGCCTTGCCGTCGAGCATGCCGTAGAGCGGCACGATGTCGGTTTCAGTGCCGACCTTGCCGGCCAGCCGCTCGGCGGTTCGCTCGATCTCGCGTTGGCCGGGCAGGAAGGCAAGCACGCTGCCGATCTCGTCGGCAAGGGCTGTGCGGATCGCCTTGGCCATCGCGTCCTCGATGGCGATGCCGGCGGGACGCTCGTCATAGCGGATGTCGACAGGGAAGGCGCGACCCTCGCTCTCGATCACCGGCGCGCCCGACATGAGTTTGGCGACACGTGCGCCGTCGAGCGTCGCCGACATCACAGCCAAGCGCAGGTCCGGCCGCAGCGCACCCTGCACGTCGAGCGCCAGTGCGAGCCCAAAATCGCCATCGAGCGAACGCTCGTGGAATTCGTCGAAAATGACAGCCGAAACGCCGGGCAATTCGGGATCGTCGAGGATCATGCGCGCCAGCACGCCTTCGGTGACGACTACGATCCTGGTCTTTGCCGAAATGCGGTTTTCCATGCGCATGGCATAGCCGACGGTGGCGCCAGGTTCCTCACCAAGCAATTCAGCCATCCGGCGGGCGGCGGCGCGGGCGGCGAGGCGGCGCGGTTCAAGCAGGATGATCTTGCCGGCGCCGAGCCAAGGCGCGTCAAGCAGCGCCAGCGGCACCAGCGTCGTCTTGCCGGCGCCCGGCGGCGCCACCAGCACGGCGCTGTTGCCATGGCCGAGCGCTTCCCTCAGCGCCGGCAGCACGGCAGATACAGGAAGCTCCGGCAGGGGTTTTGTGGTCATGGCGCCCGCATATCAGCGGTTGTGGCCACGGCGCAACCAGAGACGGTTCAAAGCCGGGTGCGCGAAAACGGGTTCCAGCGCACGGTGCCCAGCCGCGCTTCCTCCCGCACCATGGTCAACAGGCCGGCGCCGCCAACGACCGCCAGACCAACCAGCGACAGCCCGTCCGGATATTCCTGGAAGAACAACGCGCCGAGGACCACCGCCCAGGCGATCTGCGAATAATGCGTCGGCGCAACGCGGTTGGCGGGCGCGTATTTCATGGCCAGCAGTTGAAGGAATTGTCCACCTGCGGTGAAGGCTCCGGCCATTGCCAGCCACAGCAACTGCTTTCCGCTGGGAACAGTGAAGGCGGTGGCGGCGGCACCGATGCCGTTGAACAGCAGGCCGCAACCGACCAGCACGCCGAGCATGGTGGTGCGCTTTTCCTGCTGCGCCAGCGAGCGCATCAGGATGACGCTGATGGCGGCGAGGAAGGCAACGCCGAAGGCGGCAAGATGGCCGAGATTGAGCTCGCGAAAGCCAGGCCGCACCACCAGCATGACACCGGCAAAAGCGGCGACCACCGCCAGCCAGCGCCAGGGGCCGACCTTCTCCTTGAGGATCACCGTGGAGAGGATGGTGACGCAGAGCGGCGCCAGGAAGATCAGCGCATAGGACTCGGCCAGCGGAATGGTGGTGAAGGCGTAGACGCTGAGCACGCCGGAAGCGATACCCGCCCAGGCGCGCGCCTGCACCGCCCATGGCCTTTTGGTGCGCCAGAAATCGCGCCAGCGTTCGCCCGCAGGTCGCGTGAAGAATAGGAAGAAGCCCGCGAACAAGGTTATGAAAAAGCCGATCTCGAAGATCGTGAGCTGACCGCCCAGGCTTTTGACAACGGCATCGCTGCCCGAATAGCTTGCGTAGGCGATCAGGGCGAGCAGGATTCCGTTCGTCACGTTGTTCCAGTTCCGGGGAGAGAGTGATTTGAAAATCCTAGCGCTCGGTGCGCATCCGGACGACATCGAGATCTTCATGTTCGGTACGATGGCCGCCTATGCCGCGCAAGGCGCAGAGCTCACTTTTGCCATGGCCACGGATGGTGCCAGGGGCGGCACGAGTGATCCCGCTGTTCTCGCTCGTGTCCGTCGCGATGAAGCAACGGCCGCGGCTGCGCTGGTAGGCGCAATGCCACGCTTCCTCGACTTCCCGGACGGCGAGTTGGTGGCCGATGCAGCGCTGATCGGAGCTCTGAAAGCACTGATTGGTCAAACCGGCCCGGATCTGGTGATCACGCATGCGCCCAACGACTATCACGCCGACCATCGCGCGCTGTCGGACGGCGTGCGCATCGCGGCGTCTTTCGCCGTCCCGGTGCTGCATGCCGACACGATGGGCGGCACCGGTTTTTCGCCGACGCACTACGTCGACATTTCCGGGTATGCCGACGTCAAAGCTGAGGCGATCCGAATGCATCAGTCGCAGGATCCCGACCGCTTCGTCGACATCGCGCGGACACAGAACGCCTTTCGCGCCGGCCAGTGCAACAGCGCGCAAGGCTCATCGGCCGAAGCGTTCCGTTTCGAACCGTCGTTCCCGTTCGCCGATATCCGCGCGCTGCTGCCGCCGGCGCCGCCAATCCGCAAGGTGATGGTGAGCACCAGAAGGGTGGATTGAAAACCGAGGCTGCCCCACGTCCTGGTCAGAATCGGCCTGAAGAGCTTCGGTAGGCCGACCAGCGACCCGCGCTTTTCCCAAGGTTTTCAGACATCGCCATAAGCATGCTGCGGCGCAGCAACGAATTCGCTTGCCTTGTTTAGTAAAAATTGCATCACTAAACAAATTACTAAACATCCGCAGCGTGACCGCGCCGCCATGTTTGGGCCCCTGAGGAGAGGGGTTGAGGGCTTTTTGAAACCGTCATCCGGGCGCGTTTCGCAAATGGGAGGAAGTCATGAAATCGAGCTTGAAACTGGCGTTGGGACTGACCTCGGCGATCACAGCGTCGACAGCCGTCTCGAATGTCGCGCACGCTGAAGACCTGACGCTGTGCTGGGCCGCTTGGGACCCGGCCAACGCGCTTGTCGAACTGTCCAAGGATTTTACCAAGGAAACCGGCATCGGCATGAAATTCGAGTTCGTGCCGTGGACCAATTATGCAGACCGTTTCCTCAACGAGCTGAATTCGCACGGCAAATTGTGCGACCTGATCATCGGCGACAGCCAGTGGATCGGCGGTTCGGCCGAGAACGGCCACTATGTCAAGCTGAACGACTTCTTCGACAAGGAGAAGATCAGCATGGACGACTTCGTGCCGGCAACCGTCGTCGGCTATTCGGAATGGCCGAAGAACACGCCGAACTACTGGGCGCTGCCAGCCATGGGCGACGTCGTCGGCTGGACCTATCGCAAGGACTGGTTCTCCAAGCCGGAGCTGCAGAAGGAATTCAAGGAGAAGTACGGCTGGGATCTCGGTCCGCCGACCACCTTCGACCAGTTGAAGCAGGTCGCCGAGTTCTTCCAGAAGCGCGAGATTGACGGCAAGACCGTCTACGGCGCCTCGATCTATACCGAGCGCGGCTCGGAAGGCATCACCATGGGCGCCATGGACGTGCTCTACAGCTACGGCTTCCAGTACGAAAACCCGAAGAAGCCCTACGAGATGGAAGGCTTCGTCAACTCCGAGAAGTCGGTGAAGGGCCTGGAATTCTACAAGGCGCTTTATGATTGCTGTACCCCTCCGGGCGCGTCGAACAGCTACATGGGCGAAGGCGTCGATGCCTTCAAATCCGGCCAGGTGGCGATGCACATGAACTTCGCCTTCACATGGCCGGGCCTGCAGAAGGACGAGAATGTCGGCGGCGACAAGATCGGCTACTTCGTCAACCCGAAGGGTCCCGACGGTGAGCAGTTCGCCCAGCTCGGCGGCCAGGGCATCTCGGTAGTGTCCTATTCCGACAAGCAGGAGGCGGCGCTGAAATACATCAAGTGGTTCGCCAACAAGGACGTGCAGGCCAAATGGTGGTCCCTCGGCGGCTATTCCTGCCTCAACGCGGTGGTCAAGGATCCGAAGTTCCCGGCCAGCCAGCCCTACGCGCAGACCTTCCTCGACTCGATGGCCATCGTGAAGGACTTCTGGGCCGAGCCGAGCTACGCACCGCTGCTGCAGGCTTCGCAGAAACGCTTCCATGACTATGTCGTGGCCGGCCAGGGCTCGGCCAAGGATGCGCTCGACGGCCTGGTCAAGGACTGGACGCAGGTCTTCCAGGACGACGGCAAGATGTAACCCCGGCTCCTCCCGAGCTAGGGCCCTAGCGTCCCGTGCCGCCCTTGGCACGGGACGCAGTTCAGATAAATTCCATGACAGAGACGACCAAGTGACCGAAGCAGGACTCACCATGCTCAATCGGACTGCGGAGAACGTTGCCCGGGCGACCCCGGAACCGTTGGCCGGCAAGGTCCGGGGCATCAGCGACAAGGGCCTCGCCTGGCTGTTCATCTCGCCGACAATCCTGTTGCTGCTGGCCATCAACATCTTTCCGCTGTTCTGGGCGATCTATCTGTCGTTCACCAACTACCGGGCCAACCGGCCGAACGAGGTGGTGAAGAATCTCGGCTTCGCCAACTACCAGCGCATCCTCGGCGACAAGGATATCTGGATCGCCATGCAGACGACGGCGCATTTCGTGTTCTGGACCATCCTGTTGCAGACGCTGATCGGCTTCACGCTGGCCTGGCTGATCGACAGGAAGTTTCGCGGCCATGCCTTCTGGACGACGCTGATCCTGGTGCCGATGATGCTGTCGCCGGCGGTGGTCGGCAATTTCTGGCGCTTCCTCTACGAGCCGCAGATCGGCCTGTTCGCCTACGCCATCTCCTTCGTCACGAGGATCCCGCCAACCGATATCCAGATGCTCTCCAACGTGTCGCTGGCGCCGTGGTCGATCATCATCGTCGACACGTGGATGTGGACGCCCTACGTGATGCTGATCTGCCTCGCCGGCTTACGCTCGATCCCCGAATACATCTACGAGGCGGCCGAGGTCGACCGCGCCTCCAACTGGCGGCAGTTCTGGTCGATCACGCTGCCGATGGCGCTGCCCTTCATCATGCTGGCGGTGCTGTTTCGCGGCATCGAGAACTTCAAGATGTTCGACATGGTCAACCTCTTGACCGGCGGTGGGCCGGGCTCGACCACCGAGGTCGCCTCGATCACGCTGAAGCGGCAGGCTTTTGAGAGCTGGCGCACCGGCTACTCCTCGGCCTTCGCCATCATCCTGTTCGTCGCGGTGTTCGGGCTGGCCAACATCTACGTCAAGGCGCTCAACAAGGTGAAGCAGAGATGAGCCTGACCACTGCCCACTCGGTCGTCGCACCGTCCACGAATTCGAAGCGCATCGCCGGCACGATCATCGTGCTCTACGCGCTGATCTCGATCGTGCCGCTGCTGTGGATCTTCGCCACCAGCTTCAAGACGCCGCCGGATTCGATCGCCTATCCGCCCAAGATCCTGTTCCAGCCCAGCCTCGAAGGCTACTGCAATCTGTTCACGACGCGGACGCGGCAGACGCCGGAATACATCAACTCGCTGGGTCCCGCGACGGGCTTCTGCGACGAGACCACGCGCAAGCGCAACATGGTGATCGCCGGCCCGTCCAACTTCCTGCCGCGCTTCGTCAATTCGCTGATCATCGCCTTCGGTTCGACCTTCTGCGCCGTGTTCCTCGGCACGCTGTCTGCCTATGGCTTCTCGCGCTTCAAGGTGCCGCTCGCCGACGACCTTTTGTTCTTCATCCTGTCGACGCGCTTCATGCCGCCGATCGCTGTCGCCATTCCGATCTACCTGATGTACCGCGAGCTTGGCTTGTCGGACACGGCGCTCGGCATGATCCTGCTCTACACGGCAGTCAATGTGTCGCTGGCTGTATGGCTGCTGAAAGGCTTCATCGATGAGATCCCGCGCGAATATGAGGAGGCGGCGATGATCGACGGCTATACGCGGCTGCAGGCCTTCTGGCGCACAGTGCTGCCGCAGGCGACGACCGGCATTGCCGCGACCGCCATCTTCTGCCTGATCTTCGCCTGGAACGAGTATGCGTTCGCGGCACTCCTGACTTCCGGCACCGCGCAGACTGCGCCGCCCTTCATCCCAACCATCATCGGCGAAGGCGGCCAGGACTGGCCGGCGGTAGCGGCCGGCACGACGATCTTCCTGGTGCCGATCCTGGTCTTCACCATCCTGCTTCGCAAACAATTGCTGCGCGGCATCACCTTCGGCGCGGTGCGCAAATGAGCCTGACCAAGCCTGATAAACGCAAATCGCGCTGGCCGGTCTGGGCACGGCGCGGGCTGATGGAAAACATCGCGACGGCGCTGATCGCCATCGGCTTCCTGATGCTATTCCAGCCCTTCGTGCTGTCGCTCTACACCTACTCCTTCATCACCATGCTCGCCGGCACCGTGATGTTCATCATCGTCTCGAAATTCCCGGAATAATCATGGCCGAAATCCGCGTCCAGCACCTGAGAAAGGCCTTCGGCGATTTCGTCGCCGTGCAGGATTCCAACTTCGTTGTCGAGGATGGCGAGTTCTTCGTCATGCTCGGCCCGTCCGGCTGCGGCAAGACGACGACCTTGCGCATGATCGCGGGACTCGAATTGCCGACCGGCGGCCAGATCCTGCTCGGCGGCGACGACGTCACCATGCTGCGGGCCCGCGAGCGCGACATCGCCTTCGTCTTTCAGCTCTTCGCGCTCTATCCGCACATGAATGTGCGCAAGAACATCGGCTTCCCGCTCCTGGCGCAAGGCATGCCTTCGGCCGAAATCCGCACCCGTGTCGAGGAGACGGCGAAGCTGCTGCGCATCGACCATCTGCTCAACAAATCCGTCTCCGGCCTGGCCGGCGGCGACCGCCAGCGCGTCGCGCTCGGCCGCGCCATCGTGCGGCGGCCAAAATGCTTCCTGATGGATGAGCCGCTCGGCACGCTCGACACCGAATTCCGCGATCTGATGGTCCGCGAGCTGCGCGAGCTGCACAACCGCATCCACGCCACGACGGTCTATGTCACGCACGACCAGATGGAAGCGATGTCGATGGCCGACAAGATCGCGGTGATGAACCATGGTGTCATCGAACAATTCGGAAGCCCACGCGAAATCTACGACCGCCCGGCGACCATGTTCGTCGCCGACTTCATCGGCTCGCCGCCGATGAACTTTCTGGGATTTGGCGGCGGACTCGCCAAGGGCGCCAGGGAGATCATCGTGCAAGGTGCAAAGGTGGCGGTGCCGGAGGTGCGCGAGGACATCGCACCGAGCGACATGGCGCTCGGCATCCGCCCGGAGCACATACGCTTCGACGACGCCTCCAAGCTGCGTGGCGCCATCTATGGCACCGAATATCTCGGCACCACGCAGATCGTCGCGGTGGAGACGGCGGACGGCATCATCAAGGCGCGCGTGCCGGCTGAAATCCGGCTCTCGACCGGCGATCATGTCGGCCTGACGCTGAGCAGCGCGCGGCTGTCGCTGTTCGAGAAGGGGTCCGGCCGCGCGGTGAGAACCGCGATCCACGATGTCGCCTCGGAGCGGAGGGCCCAGCATGGCTGAGGTGCACATCAAGAACGTGACCAAGAGTTTCGGCGACCATGTCGCCGTCGACGGCCTCGACCTGCACATAGCAGATGGTGAATTCGTCGTGCTGCTCGGGCCGACCGGGGCCGGCAAGACAACGACGCTGCGGCTCATCGCCGGGTTGGAACGGCCGGATACCGGCACGATCGAGATCGGCGGACACAATGCCACGACACTGTCGCCGGCGGAGCGCGACACGGCTTTTGTGTTCCAACAATATTCGCTCTATCCGCATCTGTCGGTGTTCGACAATCTCGCCTTCCCGCTGCGCTCACCGGCCCGAAAGATGCCGGAAGAGCAGATCCGCCGCCGGGTCGAGGAGGTGGCCAGGATGGTGCGCATCCATCACAAGCTCGCCAATCGCTCGACCAAGCTTTCGGGCGGCGAAATGCAGCGCGTTGCCATCGGCCGGGCGCTGGTGCGCAAGCCCTCGATCTACCTGATGGACGAGCCGCTGTCGTCGCTCGATGCCAAGCTGCGCGGCGATCTCAGGCTCGAGCTGAAGCGCATCCAGACCGAACTCGGCGCCACCATGCTTTATGTCACGCATGATCAGATCGAGGCGATGACCATGGCCGACCGTATCGGCATCCTTGCCGATGGCGTGCTGGTGCAGATCGGTTCGCCGCGCACCATCTATTCCGAGCCGGCAAACCTGCATGTCGCGGCAAGGCTCGGCCAGCCGGCGATCAATCTTCTGCCAACCGGACTGCTGCCTGACGGCGGCGCACCGGCCGGGACCAAGACGATCGGCGCGCGCACCGAACATCTTTCGATCGCGAAGGCCGCGAATGGTCACGCCGACGGCGTTGTCGACTGGGTGGAGCATCTCGGTGATCAGAACCATTTGCATGTGACGGTAGGGACCAAGAAACTGGTGACGCTGACCGATCCCGACACGGATCTGGCGCAGGGCGACAGAGTGGTGATCCGCTACCGGGCGCCGCTGTATTTCGACGCCGATGGACAGCGATTGATGTGAGCGGTTTTCGGTGATTCAGCACCGGTTTTGACTTTGCCAGTACGGGACGAATTCGATGAAGCACTTTTTCAATCGCAGGGAAACGATCGTCACCGAGGCGCTCGACGGCCTGTTACGGACCATTGGCTCCGGCGATCTCGCGCGCCTCGACGGCTATCCCGAGATCAAGGTCATCCTGCGCACCGACTGGGACAGGACGAAAGTCAGCGTCGTCTCCGGCGGCGGGGCCGGGCACGAACCGTCCCATGCCGGCTTCGTCGGCAAGGGCATGCTGACGGCGGCGGTTTCGGGCGAGATCTTTGCCTCGCCAAGCGTCGAGGCGGTGCTGGCAGCGATTCGCGCGGTCACCGGTTCGGCCGGCTGCCTGCTGATCGTCAAGAACTACACCGGCGACCGTCTCAATTTCGGCCTCGCGGCAGAGAAGGCGCGCGCCGAGGGTTTTGCCGTCGAGATGGTGATCGTCGCCGACGACATCGCGCTGCCCGACATTGCCCAGCCGCGCGGCGTTGCCGGCACCTTGTTCGTCCACAAGATATCAGGCCACCTGTCGGAGACCGGGCACGATCTTGCCGATATAGCGGCTGTCGCGCGAGCGGCAGCGAAGGACGTTGTTTCGCTCGGCATGTCGCTGTCGTCCTGCTCGATTCCCGGCCAGCCGCACGAAGACAGGTTCGGCGAGAACGATGGCGAGCTCGGCCTCGGCATCCATGGCGAGCCGGGCGTCGAGCGGATTGCGGTGCAGAGCGCCGACAGGCTGGTGGCGATCATGGCGGCGCGCCTAGCGGCACGGCTTGATCCCAAGGCCGGCCACGCCTTGCTGATCAATAATCTCGGTTCGGTGCCGCCGCTCGAAATGTCCGTTATCGCCAACGCAGTGCTTGCCTCGCCGCTGGCCAAAACCATCAAGCTGGCGATCGGCCCGGGCCCGCTGATGACGGCGCTCAACATGAACGGCTTCTCGCTGTCGCTGATCCGGCTCGACCCCGCGCGCGAGACGGCCTTGCAGGCGCCGGTCGGTCCGCACGCCTGGATGCCGGCAAAGCCGGTTGTGCCGCCTGCCGTGGTGCCGATGGCGAAAGCGGCCGGACAGAGCGCGGCACGCAAGCCCAGCCAGGATGCACGGACCCGCTCTCTTCTCGTCACCATCTGCGAACGACTGATCGCGCTGGAAACCACGTTGAACGGGCTCGACGCCAAGGCGGGCGACGGCGACACGGGCTCGACGGTGGCGACCGGCGCGCGCAGCATCCTCGAGCGGCTTGATGCGCTGCCGCTTGCCGAGCCGGCGGCGACCCTTGGCGCGATGGGCGACATTCTGAGCGCCTCGATGGGCGGCTCCAGCGGCGTGCTGCTGTCGATCTTCTTCACGGCGGCGGCGCAGGCTCTGGATAGCGGCGCGAGCTTGGCCAAGGCGCTGCTTGCCGGCCTTGAGCGGATGACCTTTTATGGCGGCGCAAGGATGGGGGATCGTACAATGGTCGATGCCCTGGAGCCTGCCCTCAGAGCGCTCGATGCCAAGAGCCTGGACGAAGCGGCTATCGCGGCTCGCCATGGTGCCGAGGCCACCGCTGCCATGGACAGGGCAAAATCCGGGCGGTCCGCCTATGTCGGCAGCAAGCTGCAAGGCGTGGCCGACCCCGGCGCCTATGCAGTGGCCGAGGTTTTCGCGGCGGCGGCCGCGCTCCACGAAGCGGCCTGATTCATGCTCCAGTTGTCGAATGAGCGTTCTTTCGATACTGCGGGTGACATGGCGGCATTGAACCTTGCCCGGCTGATCGCGGCCGCTGCGGATACCATTGCCGCTCACGCCGAGGAGTTGACGGCGCTCGACCAGGCGATCGGCGACGGCGACCACGGGCTGAACATGAAGCGCGGCTTCGAGGCCGTGCGCGCCGAAGCCGAAGCATTTTCGGCCAAACCGCTGCCCGATGCCCTGAAGGCGATCGGCACCAAGCTGGTGATGACGGTCGGCGGCGCCTCCGGCCCGCTATTCGGCACCCTGTTCCTGGCGCTCGGCAAGGAGATTTCAGCGGCGCCTAATCGCGCCAATCTGACGGCAGCGTTCGGCAAGGCAATCGAAGCGGTGGCCGCGCGGGGCAAATCGCAGATCGGACAAAAAACCCTGCTCGACGTGCTGCAGCCGGTGCATGACGCGCTGCTGCAGGGAAAGACAGCTCTTGAAATCGCCGATATCGCCGACGCGGCGGCCGAGGCGACCGTGCCTATGAAAGCCTTGCGTGGCCGCGCCTCGTTCCTTGGCGACCGCTCGATCGGCCACATGGATGCCGGTGCACGTTCGACCGCGCTTCTGGTGCGCACGATCGTCGAAACGTTGGAAGGTCAGCCATGAGCAATGTCGGCATCGTCATCGTTTCGCATTCGCCGCTGGTTGCCGAGGGCACGGCCGACATGGTGCGCCAGATGGTGGGCGACGAAGTGCCGCTTGCATGGTGCGGCGGAAACGGCCATGGCGGGCTCGGCACCAATGTCGAGGCGATCATGGGCGCCATCGACAAGGCCTGGTCGGAAGCCGGTGTCGCCATTCTGGTCGATCTCGGCGGTGCCGAGACCAACTCGGAAATGGCGGTGGAGATGATCGGCGAGCCACGCTCGCACAAGATCATCGTCTGCAACGCGCCGATCGTCGAAGGCGCGGTGATGGCGGCGACCGAGGCCTCAGGCGGCGCCTCGCTCAGGGAAGTGGTGGCGACGGCGCACGAATTGTCGCCGTCGTGAGTGAACGGGAAGCTTGAAGACATGTCCGCATCCGCCGAAGCGACCGTTGTCGTCACCCACGAGGTGGGCCTGCACGCGCGTCCTTCGGTGAAGTTCACCAAGCTGGCCAAGACTTTCGCCGCCGAGGTGGAAATAGCGCTGGCCGCCAACGGGCCATGGTTCGACGCCAAGAGCATCGTCAAGGTGATGGCGGCCAAGGCGCCGAAAGGCACGCTGCTGCATATCAGGGCCAGCGGCGACGGCGCCGATGATGCCGTCGATGCGCTGGTCGAGCTGGTGCGCCGCGATTTCGACGAAGGCACGGACCATGTCCGAACCGCTTAGGCTGCAAGGCATTTCGGCCTCGGCCGGCTATGCCGAAGGGCCGCTGTTCGATCTCGACCAGACTGTCGGCTCCTATGTCGGCAAAGAAACGGCCGACGACGAGAAGGCGGCGCTCGAAACCGCAATCGCCATCGCGGCGGGCCGCCTCACCGCATTGATAGACGCGGCTGAAGGCGACGCCGCCGACATCCTCGAGTTCCAGATCGCCATGCTGGAAGATGATGCGCTGAGCAGCCCGGCCTTTGCCGCTATCCACGCCGGCCAGCCGGCCGATCAGGCATGGCGGCAGGCGCTCGACGCCGAAATCGCCGGCTACGATGCTTCCGACCAGGATTACTTTCGCGCACGTGCCGCCGACATACGCGACATCAGGGATCAGGTGCTGCGGGCACTGACCGAGGCTGGTGACGTCCAGGTTCCAGCCGGCGCCATTCTCTGCGGCGAGGACATCGCGCCGACGCGCTTTCTCGAATCCGACTGGAGCAGCGGCGGCGGCATCGCGCTGAAGGCGGGCAGCACAGCCAGCCACGTCGCCATGCTGGCGCGCTCGCGCGGCGTGCCCATGATAGTCGGGCTTGGTGCTTTGCCGGCTCACTTTGCCGGCATTGCACTGCTCGATGCCGAACATGGCGGCATCGTGCTGTTGCCGTCCAAGGCTGAAATCGACGCCTTCCGCCAATTGTCTTCGTCGTTCACGGTGCGCCGCGACCAAGCCGGGACTTTCCTGGCGCGGCCGGCGGCGACCAGGACCGGCACGCCGGTACGCGTGCAGGTCAACATCGCCGACCCGTCCGAAGTCGACGGCATCGACATCGCCACCTGCGACGGTGTCGGCCTGATGCGCACCGAATTCCTGTTCGGCAAGTCGCTGCCGGATGAGGAGACGCAGTATCGCGCCTACCGCAAGGTGCTGGAGTGGGCCGGCGACAAGCCGGTGACGATCCGCACCGTCGATGCCGGCGGCGACAAGCCGGTGCCAGGCTTCACGGTCGACGAGAGCAATCCGTTCCTCGGCCAACGCGGAATCAGGCTGTCGCTGGCAAGACCGGAGGTGTTTCGTGTACAGATCCGTGCGCTGCTGCGCGCCGCCGTGCATGGCAGTCTGAAAGTGATGTTCCCGATGATCGCCATTGTTGAGGAATACAGGCAGGCAGCGGCGATGTTCGCCGAGGAGCAGGCGGTGCTTGCCACGCGCGGCATCGCGCACAAGATGCCGCCGCTTGGCATCATGGTCGAGGTGCCTTCGGTGGCGATCGTGCCGGAAGCCTTTACTGATGCCGCCTTCTTCTCGATCGGCTCCAATGACCTCACCCAGTATGTCATGGCGGCTGCCCGCGATAACGCTGCCGTGGCGCATCTCAATTCGGTCCGTCATCCAGCCGTGCTGCGGCTGATCGCTGCCGTGACCGCGTTTGGCGAACGAGAAAAAATACCGGTCAGCCTGTGCGGCGATGCCGGCGGCGATCCCGCCTCGATACCGTCACTGCTCGAGGCCGGCCTGCGCGATCTTTCCGTCGCTCCGGCGCAACTCGCCATGGCCAAGGCAGCCATCGCGGACGTTTCTGTCTAGGCGCGGCTGGCATGGTCGACATCAAACCCGAACCTGGCTCCGAGGAGGCGATCCGCGCCTACAAGACGATCCTGTCGCACGTCATCGACCAGCGCCCATCCGGCATGCGCCAGCGCCTTGCCGATGCGCTCGGCAAGCACCGCAGCTTCGTCACGCAGATTTCCAGCCCGGCCTATTCGATCCCGATTCCGTCAAAACATTTGCCGGCTATATTTTCGGTGTGCCATTTCAGCCCGGCCGAGCGTGACCAGTTTCTCGCCGCCTACCATCAGGCGCATCCGGGAAAAATGTCGATCGCATCAGGCATGCGCAAGACGCGGCATGTCTCGCTGATCGTGCCGGATTTCGGCGACGACAAGCAGAACGCCGCGCTCGACAAAGCGGTAAACGACTTCATCCAGAAGATCACCAGCATCACTGGCAAGGGTAGCTGATCGAACGCTTTGTTTTACGCAATTCCGGAAAAAACGCGACACACTTTTCCTGGAATTGTTTGGAAGGCCTATTTCCGGAGGAGACGATCGTGAAGAAGTTCATGAACTCGGTGGACACGGTGCTGACCGAGAGCCTCGACGGATTCGTGGCCGCCCATGCCGACATCCTGGTGCTTGGCGACGCGCACAAATTCATCCGGCGCAAGACCTTGCGGCCGGGCAAGGTGGCGCTGATCTCGGGCGGCGGCTCCGGCCACGAGCCGCTGCATGGCGGCTTTGTCGGTCACGGCATGCTGGACGCCGCCTGCCCCGGCCAGGTGTTCACCTCGCCGACACCGGACCAGATGCTGGCGGCGGCGCAAGCCGTCGACACCGGCGCCGGCTGCCTGTTCATCGTCAAGAACTATGAGGGCGACGTGATGAACTTCGACATGGCGGCCGAGATGTCGGAAGGCGTCCAGCAGATCGTGACCAATGACGATGTCGCCGTCGAGAATTCTTCTTATACGACGGGCCGGCGTGGCGTCGCCGGCACGCTGGTGGTGGAAAAGATCGTCGGCGCGGCGGCCGAACATGGCCTGGCGCTGGCGCCGTTGAAGGCGCTGGGCGACCGCGTCAACACGGCAACCCGCTCGATGGGCGTGGCGCTGACCAGTTGCACGGTGCCGGCGGCGGGCAAGCCGACTTTCGGCATCGGCGACGGCGAGATGGAATTCGGCGTCGGCATCCATGGCGAGCCCGGTCGCCGGCGCGACACGTTGAAAAGCGCCGATGCGATCGCGCAGGAGATTTGTGCCGCGATCCTGGGCGATCTCGGCGACAAGGCGAAAGGCCCGGCGCTGCTGTTCGTCAACGGCTTCGGCGGCACGCCGCTGATGGAACTCTATCTGATGTACAACAGCGCACGGCTGATCTTCGAGAAGCGTGGCGTGACGGTGGCCCGTTCGCTGGTCGGCTGCTACGTCACTTCGCTCGACATGGCCGGCTGCTCGATCACGCTGACCATGCTCGACGACGAGACGACCGGATTTTGGGATGCGCCGGTACACACGGCAGCGCTGCGCTGGGGTATGTAAAGCTGGCTTCCACCCTGCTTTTCTGCAACATCTTTCCCTTCAATCGCAACATTGTCCGGGTTGATGCTGCCACCGCTTACCCCTGCCGAAGAAAAGCTGCTGCTGCGCTACGCAGATCCGGAAGCGCCGACTGTCGACGTCGATAATTTGTCGGCAAAGACGCTGATGTCGCTGCTCGACAACGCCGAATTCCATGGCGTCCTGCCGATCATGCTGCGCAAGCTCAGCGGCGACGCGCAACTGCCATCGGATCAGGAGTTGGGAGACAAACTGGAGGACCTGCGCCAGAAAGCGACGATCGCCACCGGCCAGTCGATGCTGTTGAAGTATCATGGCGACCGCATCATGAAGGGACTGGCGGCGGACAATATTCCGGCGCGGATCGTCAAGGGGCCGGCCTTCGCGCGAAAGCTCTACCGCAACGTCGCCGACAGGCCGTTCACCGATATCGACATCCTCGTCGAACCCGCCAATCTGGCCAGGGCAAACCGGGTGATCGCGGCATGCGGCTTCGAGCTTGGCAGCAACGAGGCCGAATCCTACGAATTGCAGGAATTCAAATGGCTCGAAAAGGAGAATTCCAGCCTGCTGGTCGAACTGCATGGCGACCTCGTGCATGACACCGGCATGCGGCGGCGCCTGTCGCTGGGTTTCCCAGAATTGCGCGCCATTGACGGCGACGCGACCGACACGCCGGCGGCTCTTCTGACGATCGCCATCGTTCACGCCGCCGGCGGCCACAAATTCCACCGGCTGCAGCTTTGCGTCGACGTGCTGCAAGGGGTGCGGGCGCTGCAGTCGCCGGAAGCGGAAACATGCCTGTTCGATGCTGCCCGCATGACCGGCATCGAACTCGAACTGGCTGTTGTGCTCGATGTGACGGGCCAATTGTTCAAGGAGAGCCGAGCGCTTGAACTCGCCGCCCGGATCAAGCCCGATCTCTCGATACGGCTGGCCAAGCGGTTGATCACCACGAATACGCTGCTCGGCGTCAATTCCAGGGACAGACTGGGCTCGCGCCTGCGCCGCGACGCCTTCCGGTGGATCCAGAGATTGGCCAAGGCCAGGCCGCAAGTAGCCTGACTTGACGTCAATCCAGGGTGGCGCTGATCAGCGCCGCAGCGTCAGCCGGGCGCGCGCCCACCTCCAGCCGGAAGGTCGGCACCGCATTGACCAGCCCGCCGATGGTCGCCAGCCGGCGCTTCTGCATGGGCAGCAGCCCGGTCATGCCCGTGCGGACATTGTCCACTGCCAGCGCCACCATTGCGTCGGTCCCGGCCATGGCGACGAGCCGGGTCTGGCTGTCGGCGGAACGCGCCAGGTGCAGGAGGGCCGCCACCGGCCGGGCGGTCGCGTTTTCGACCCGAACGATCCCACTCAGCCTTTCAAGCGGGACGGGCTGTTCGCTGTTGCGATCCCACGTCTGGCCAAGGCATCGCGCCACCTGCGGGATCATTTCGGCAGTCTTCTGGTGGATTTTTACGGCGCGCGGCAAGCCCCAGGCGACGACCTTGCCAGAAGCGACATTCAGGATCATGGCGTCGTCGGAGCAGAGGCCAAAGCCCTGTGTTGCCAGCGCGAGCGACGTCGTGGTCTTGCCGGTGCCGCTCGGAGCATGGATCAGCACCACCGCATCGCTGTCCGGCAACGTCAAGCCGGCAGTGTGCAGCATATGCTGGCCACCGGCGTCGAGCGCGGCGTCGAGCACCAGCATTGCCGGTGTCCACGCGGCTTTCGCGCCAGGGCGGATCCGGAGTTCGGCCCAGCCCGCCACGCCATTGATGGCAACGGTCTGACGCTCGGGAAAGACCAGATGGATGATACCACCATCCTCGATCATCCGGCAGTGACCATCCTCCGGCACCTCGCCATCGAAGACGAGGGATCCGTTGGGTGCCTCGTCCAAGGTGACTGTCTCGGCGATCTCGAGACGAAAGTCCGGCTCGACGGGTTCCGCGATACGCAGGCTGCCCAGCATCCGGTCGAAATCCTGCCACAGCTCGGGGCGCTCGGCCGATATGCCAAGGATCAGGCCGTTGAGGCCATAGCAGGCTGAAGGTCTGGTCAAGCGGGGCGCGCCTTTACGGCATCGGCATGATGACGATAGATTTCGACCATGCCGGGAAGCTTGTCGCTGACCACCGGCCTGCCATCGAGGCAGACCCAGCAATGCGCTGCCAGGCGCTGCGCTTGCATCGACTGCGGATCGACGCCGAAGCGCAGGTCCGGATCGAAACCGGCTAGGCGCAGGAAACGATGACCTAGCAGACCCTCCCTCAGGCACCTGCGGTCACGCATCAGCCAGGGATGGCGGACGGCGCGGTTGACACTCGCGACGATGTAGGCGGACGGCAGACCGCGATAGGGCGTCGACGAGGCGAGCGGCGCCCATTTGAGCACCTCCTCGAAGCTCCGGTTGGTGACAAGGACCGGCATCAGCCGCGCGCTTGCCCAGAGATGGCAGCGAAACAGAGCGCGCAGGAGCGGGCCGTCAGCCATCAAGCACCTGGCGCGGCGAGGATACCTTCAGAGATCAGATCCGTGGCCAGTGCCGCCATGTCCTGATCGAGCGTCCCCTTGTCAACCTCGAACTCCTCGCAAAGCAGGTCGACGATCTGGTCGAGGTTGCGCGCGCCGTCCACCTTGTCGAGAAAGGCTTCGGTCGTGCCGTTGCATGTATAAAGCTGGCCGCTGCGCGCCAAAAGCACGACTGCGCCATCGCCCACATGCTGCACGGAGGCATCCTCGGCTAGCCGCAGAACGGTTCCAGAGACTATTTCCACCACGCCCCTCCAAGCCACGCTCATCCCGGAAATCAGATAGCGCGGAGGTGGAGCGCTGTCTATCAGCCGATCATGGGAGCCTAGTGCACGGGACCAACGGCTTTGCTGACAGATTCTCCGCCCCAGTCGCGTTAGAACCTGCTCGGTTGCGTCTTCCCGGCCGCATTCGTCCCAGAAATAGTCATCGGTGAAATGTGACAAGCAGCGGGCCTGCCGGCAGCGGACGTTGCATTTCTTCCCCTAAGTAAGATAAAACCTGTCCGGGTATTGGGGAGATAGCGTATGCGTTACAATTGGGAGCGAGCTCCGACGAGCTTCGAACGTCACAGAAAAGCGCTGGCTACAGCCATTTTGATCGCTGGCGGCATTGGCTTCATGCTTGTGGCCCTGCCGATCTAGAAACAACCTTCAGACACAGCGGCTGCCGGCGCCTGGGCGCAACCTCTCAGCGTGGCTGCCCGGTCACCGCGAGGAAGCGACGATCGCGCCCCTCGAAACCCTGGCTGAAACGCTGGACCAGCACGACGATCACCGCCGGCTTGCCGGCCGGGGTGAATTGGTAGGATTCCGACAGGCTGTAGGAGGTCGGGCAGTTTCTTGAGCCCGGCACGGTCTTGTCCTCGTGCAGGATCTTGATCGGCTTGCCATCCTGGCCTTGGAGCGTCAGCCGGAAGCCGAGCGCCTTGCCTGCCTTCTCACCTTGAAGTGGCTTTTCCCCTTGAAGTGCCTGGTCGCCTTGCTGCGTCGCATCGAAACTCGCCGAACAATCGGTCGCGCTGGCCGCCAGGATTTCGTCGAGCTGGATGGTCGAAATGCCTGTTTCGCCATGGAGCGGCGCCAGCCATTTCCGCGACACCTGTTCGAGGCGGGAGATGTCGTTGTAGGCAACCATTTCGCCCGGGAAGGTAAACTTGTCGGAAGCGGCCTGCTCGGCCACAGATGTGATCGCATATTGGGCGAGAACGGGCGCTGCCTGAGCGGCGGCCTGCGCCCTCGCCTGCTCCAGGGTCAGTGTCGCTTCCTCCGTCTCGTCGACGACGAGGATCGGCTTGCCGCCAACCACCTGATCCGTACGGGTATCGATGATATCGATCTGCGACCAGCCGGAGTCCGAGACACCGGCGTCGAGCGTTCCATATTGCTCGAAGGCGAAATAAGCGCCATCCGGCGAAAAGCCGATGATGTGCCGTGCCGCGGCATCGCCGGCTTCAGCGGTTCCGGTGGACATAGCAAGTAGGGCGCCCGTGACCGATGATTGCGCAAAGCGCCCGATGAACCGCACAGCAGCAAACATCACCAACCCCAATCCTGTCTCGCAATTCATAGCTGCTTGCCCCCAAGCGCCAGGTCGATGCCGTCGCCACAATGGCGTGGATTTGCGGCCAAGGTTAGAGCGCGCTATCTGGAAGGAAGAAAACATTTCCCGGGGAGGTACGGATGGCTTCACGCTATCACGAGGTCTATGAAGGCTGGAAGCGCGACCCGGAGCGCTTCTGGGCGGACGCGGCTAGCGGCATCGACTGGTATTCGCCCTGGGACAAGGTGTTCGACGCCGCGGCCGGCGTCTATGGCCGCTGGTTCACCGGCGCCACCTGCAACACCTGCTACAACGCCATCGACCGCCATGTCGCGGGCGGGCGCGCCGATCAGATCGCGCTGATCCATGACAGCGCCATCACAGGAATGGTCAGGAAGTTCACCTATGCCGAGCTGAAGCGCGAGGTAGTTGCACTCACCTCTGTGCTGAAGAATCGCGGCATCGGCAAGGGCGACCGCGTCATCATCTACATGCCGATGGTGGCCGAGGCGGCCATCGCCATGCTCGCCTGCGCCCGCATCGGCGCGGTGCATTCGGTGGTCTTCGGCGGCTTTGCCTCGCATGAGCTTGCCACCCGCATCGACGATGCCAGGCCGAAGCTGATCATTTCGGCATCCTGCGGCCTGGAGCCGGGCCGCGTCGTTGCCTACAAGCCGTTGCTCGACAAGGCGATAGAGATCTCCCGCCATAAGCCGGACGCCTGCCTGATCCTGCAGCGCGACCAGTTGCGCTGCGAGATGAAGGAGCATTTCGACATCGACTATGCCGATGCGGTCGCCCGCGAACGGGCAGCGGGCGCCAATGTCGATTGCGTGCCGGTGCTGGCCACCGATCCGCTCTACATCATCTACACATCGGGCACGACCGGCCAGCCCAAGGGCATCGTGCGCGACAATGGCGGCCACATGGTCGCGCTGAAATGGACGATGGAAAACGAGTTCGGCGTCAAGCCGGGCGAGGTGTTCTGGGCGGCGTCCGATGTCGGCTGGGTGGTCGGCCATTCCTACATCGTCTACGGACCGCTGCTGCATGGCTGCACCAGCATCCTGTTCGAGGGCAAGCCTGTCGGCACGCCCGATGCCGGCACCTACTGGCGGGTGATAGCGGAGCATGGCGTGGTCGCGCTGTTCACCGCGCCGACCGCATTCCGCGCCATCAAGGGGCAGGACCCGAAGGGCGAGTTCATTGCCAAACACGACCTCTCGAAATTCCGCACGCTGTTTCTTGCCGGCGAGCGCGCCGACCCGGAAACCATCAAATGGGCGGAGCAGAAGCTAGGTGTGCCTGTGGTCGACCATTGGTGGCAAACCGAGACCGGCTCGCCGATGACGATCAATCCCGCCGGCCTTGGCCTGTTGCCGGTGAAATACGGCTCGCCCGGCGTGCCGATGCCCGGCTACGACATCCGCGTGCTCGACGATGCTGGCCATCAGGTGCCTCGCGGCACACTGGGCAATGTGGTGGTCAAACTGCCGCTGCCGGCCGGCTGCCTGCCGACGCTGTGGCATGCCGACGCACGGTTCCGCCAAGCCTATCTCGACGAGTTCCCCGGCTTCTACAAGACGGCGGATGCCGGTATGGTCGACGACGACGGCTATCTCTACGTCATGGCCCGCACCGACGACATCATCAATGTCGCCGGCCACCGGCTCTCCACCGGCGCCATGGAAGAGGTGCTTTCGGCCCATCCCGATGTCGCCGAATGCGCGGTCATCGGCATTGCCGACGCCATGAAGGGCCAGGTTCCGCTGGGCTTCGTGGTGTTGAACGCAGGTGTAACCCGCGATGTCGGCTCCATCGAGAACGAGGTGGTCGGCCTGGTGCGCGAACGCATCGGCCCGGTAGCCGCCTTCAAGACGGTGGTGACGATCAAGCGCCTGCCCAAGACGCGTTCGGGCAAGATCCTGCGCGGCACCATGCAGAAGATCGCCGACAAGGAAGAATGGACCATGCCGGCGACGATCGACGATCCGATCATCATCGAGGAGATCACCAAGGCCCTGAAGGACCGTGGGATCGGCCTTTGAGCGGCTGAAGGCTTTGGCTTGTCGAGGCCGCTTTTCGGATCGACGAGCAATCTTTTATTGTGCAACGCAGCAATGCGCCCTACAGTGCTTGCGGGGGGCCATCGACACAGGTCGCATGGCTCAAAAGAAGATTACATTTGGCGGCGTCGACATCCTGCGCTTTCTCGCCGCCCTCATGGTCATGGTTTACCACTATGGCTTCTGGGTGTGGGCGTATCCGGACGGTGTTTCGGCGCGCGCGACGGGCGGCGTTCCCCCGCAGCCGGCAATAGGCGCCTGGGTCGAATCCGGCTGGGTCGGCGTCCAGATCTTCTTCGTCATCAGCGGTTTCGTCATCGCCTTCAGCGCCGAAAGGTCGACACCCCTACAGTTTTTCGAAGCAAGGGTGAAACGGCTGGCGCCGGCGGTTTGGATCTGCGCACCGGTCACGGCGGTGGTGCTGCTGCTTGTCGGCCTCAGTTGGCCGACCGATGCCGTTATCAGGCTCCTACGCACCGGCCTGTTCGTTCCGTACGCGCCTTGGGTGGACAGCGTCTACTGGACGCTGGGCATCGAGATCGCCTTCTATGCTATCGTCTGGATCTTACTCAGCCTTGGCCGCTTCCATCTGATGGAGATTGTGGCCGTCGCCATCGGCTTGGTCAGCACGCTGTTTTGGTGCCTGTATTACCCGCTCGGCTGGGCCGATCTTGCCGAAACACGCACGCTCGCCCTGCTTCTGGTGCATCACGGCGTTTTCTTCGCCACCGGCGTCATGCTGTGGCTGATGCGCTTCAAGGCGGTGACAGGCGCCCGACTTGCCTTCTGCGCCCTGTTCATGGCCGGTGGTGTGCTGCAGATCGCCAGTTCGGTCGACGTTCATATCCTGAAGGTCGGGCGGGATATGCCGTTCGCGCCGCCGATCCTCATCTTCCTCATCGGCATCGCGCTGATGGCATGGTCGCTGCGGCTCGACCTTTCCTGGAGCGGCTGGCGCCGGATCGGCCTGATGACCTATCCGCTCTACCTGCTGCACGATGTCGTCGGCGCGGCCCTGCTCGGCATCCTGGTCCGCGCCGGTCTGCCACATCTGTTCTCGATGGCGGTCGTCGGCGCGACGATGATCGCGGCAAGCTGGCTGGTGGCGATCGAGGCCGAACCACGCATCCGGCTGCTGCTCGACCACACCGTTTTCCGTTATCGGCTCAAGGCAGCCTGACGACGATCCGGCATTACCGGCCCAACGGCCGACGTAAAGCATGTCGCGCCTGAGCGGATTCAGGCTTTGTTTCCACACAGGCCGTTCTTCCAAAACCGAGCTCATTTTTGGGCGACATGCATTGGCGGTCCCAACCCGGCGTGGTTGCATTTTCCACGATTGCGGAATTCTCCGTTTCGGGCAAGATATCAGGCGCTTATGCCTTCCGCATGAGAGTTCGCCTCGAGACGCCGCACGTGACCCTGTTCCAGCGAAAACCCCGCATCGCGGCGCGTCCGCGCCTGGATATCGACATGCAGGATGCCGTTGTCTACGCGATCGGCGACGTGCATGGCTGCTACAAGGAACTCCGCGCCCTGGAGCAGAACATCCTGCTCGATTCGCTGCGCTTCCAGAGCCGCAAGATCATCGTCATGCTTGGCGACTACATCGACCGGGGGCTCCAGTCGGCGCGGGTGCTCGATCACCTTCTGGCGCCGGCGCCGAAAGGGTTTCAGCGCATTTGTCTTGCGGGCAACCACGAAGTGGCCATGCTGAACTATCTCGACGGACATTTGTCGCGCGAGCCCTGGCTGGCGACGGGCGGCCTGCAAACCCTGTTTTCCTACGGCATCGATCCGGCGCGCCTCACCAGCCTCTACGGGAGCAGCGCGCAGATCGACAGGCGCATAAGGGAGATCATTCCAGAGGATCACGTCAGCTTCCTACGCGGGCTGCCGATCATGGTCCGTTCGCGGAAGTTCGTGTTTGTCCACGCCGGCATCAGGCCCGGCGTCGACCTTGCGGCGCAAACCGACCACGACCTAATTACCATCCGTTCGGACTTCTTCGAGGCAACACACCTGCTCGACCGCTGGGTGGTGCACGGGCATACGCCGGTGGATGTCCCGAAGCTCGAAGGGCGCCGGCTCGGCATCGACACAGCCGCCTTCCAGAGCGGACGCCTGACCGCCGTCAGGATCGCCGACAAGCAAGGCAGGCTGATCTTCTCCTGACGCATCGATGTTCAGGTGTGCTGACCTGAAGATCGATACACCTCAAAGTGGCCCCACGCGCGCAATGACCGATGTCAGACCGGCGCCTTGCCGCGCACTTCCGACTTTTCCAGATAGTAGCTCGAATATTTATCGAAGAACTTTTCCGAGCCACCGAACGATCCGTATTTGGCCAGTTTCTTCAAATCGACCTTGTTCAGCACCGCGCCGACGATCTTGTTGGCGACATAGGGTTCGGATTCCAGCATCGACCTGACCATCGCGCGAGGCGTGCGCCCCCACTCGGTGACCAGGACAAACCCGTCGACCAAGGGGGCGAAGGCCTTGGCGTCGACCACCGGTCCGAGCGGCGGCAGATCGACGACGATGTATTCGAACGTCTCCTTGGCGTTCTCGATGAAGCGCCGCATGCCGGCCGAGGAGAGAAGTTCGCTGGTATGCGAGAAGTGACCGCGCAGCACCGCCGGGATGATCGCCAGCTTCGTCTGCCTGTCGATCTTGCCGACAGACTGCCAAGTCTGGCCGCTGACAACCGCTTCCATCAAACCCTGCTCGGCTTCCATGCCAAGGCCCCGGCTGAGGCCGGGATTGCGCAAGTCGCCGTCGATCAGCAGCGTCTTGGCGCCATTGGCGGCAAGCAAGCCCGCGAGATTTGCCGCGACCGTCGACTTGCCCTCGCCGGGAAGCACCGAGATAATGCCGATGACGCGGCTGCCTTGCCCTTCCATCACGACGTCGAAGGCGATCTTGGCGCTGCGCAGCGTTTCGGAGAACATCGAGGCTGGAGAATCGATGCTGACCCGCATGCGCGCCCGCCTTTCGGCCGCCGACAGCGATTGAGTGGTCTTAGCGTCCACCTGGATATCGCCCGGCTTTTCTTCCTTGCCGAGCTTGCCGCCGATCGTCGGCAGATAGCCGAGGAATTTCAGGTTGACGCGGTCGCGCACGTCCTCGCCGGTCCTGAAGAAGCGTTCATTGAACTCGTTCAGCCCACCAAAGCCGGCGCCCATCAGCAGGCCAAGCACCAGCGAAAGTCCGAGCACGACGATGGTGCGCGGGCTTGACGCGGCAAACGGCATCGAGGCGTCCGAGATGATGCGGATTTTGCCGACCGGGAAGGATTGCTGCTGCGCGGCTTCCTCGTAACGACCCAGGAATGTTTGATAGAGCGTGGTGAGCGCCGTCGCCTGCTGATCGAGTTCACGCAGCTTGACTTGCGTCTGGTTGTCGACGGAACTCTTGCCTTGCGCGGCCGCGACGTTGGCCCTGAGCGCGGTCTCGCGTGCCTGCGCCACCTCATATTCGTTGCGATAGCTTTCGGTCAGCTGCTTCAGCTCGCCGAAAATCTGCGTCGATATGTCGGCCTTCTCCTTGGAGAGAGCCACCGCCTGCGGGTGCTCGGGGCCGAAATTCGCCTCGACGTCCTGCAGCCGCTTGGCCACTGTGAGGTAGCGGGTCTTGAGCGCCGATATGACCGAACTGCTTGGCTGGTCGCTCGATATGGCGGCATCTTTGAAGGCGTTTTCGGAGCCGCTGTCGACAATGGCCTTGTACTGCTGGTAGCGGGCGCTGGCGCGTGCGGTGTCGGCCTGCGCCACGATAAGCTGGGCGTTGAGGTCGGAAAGCTGCTTGTCGCTCATCAGCTGGCCATCGCTGTTGGCGGCCAGCCCATGTTCGGCCCTGAATTTCTCAACCGCGAGCGAAGCTGCCTGCGAACTCTGGCGCAGCTCCGTCAACCGGCCCTGCAGCCACACCGCAGCCCGCTCGGTGGCATCGAAGCTCGCATCGAGCTGATCGGCGAGATAGGCATCGGCATAGGCCTTGGTGATGGCGTTTGCCAAGGCCGGATCCGTCGCCTGATAGCCGAGCGCGATGACGTAGCTTCGGCCGACGCGTTCCGCCCGGATCTCGTTCTGCAGCTTGAGGATAGCGTAGTCGCGGCGCGACGTGGCGATCAGCGCATCGCGGGCGGCGGGGTCGAGCTTGCTGAAGTCGGCGCCACCCGGAAGGGAAGGGCTGGGGCGGACATACTGGATCACGCTGCGGATGAGGCCTATGCCTTGGGCAAGCGCCGACTGGGGCGGATTCATGAACGTGTCGTTCTGGTCGAGCTTCAGCTTGTCGACGACCACGGCGGCAAGCCGCGTCGAGGTCAGGATCTCGATCTGGCTCAGGATGGCGGAATCGGTCTGCATGGTTGTCGACGCCGCCGAGATATCGTCGACAATCTTGTTCAAGCCTTCGTCGATCAGCACGCTCGCGACCGACTGATATTTGGGCGGCGTTGTCTGCAAATAGAACAGGCCCAGGAAGAGACCGATGACGGCACACACGGCAACCACCTTGGCCTGCCGTGCGGCCATGCCAAGCAGCCGCTCGATATCGATGAAGTCTTCGCCGTCTCCTGCGTCCGAATTCGGCAATGGCATCCTCTTGTCGAGAGGAAAATTGGCATAATTCATCTTCGGTCCAATTCTAGAGCCGGTCCGTCGCAATGGGCTCTATCTCACTGTTTCAACATGATCTTTTCCGGAAACCGGGACCCACTTTCCGGGATCATGCCTTGGCTTGCAGGCGCCTCGAAGATCGGGAGCATCGCCAGAAGCGAAGCAAGCGTCGTGCCAGACGGCGAGAACCTGCCGGCCCCTCTTCGCCAGCCATCGGACCATGCTCCCGAAAGATGGGCATTATGCGGCTTCTTCCTGGCGTTCATGCGACCGGACGAACTCCTGAAGCATCTCGAAAACCGGACCCTTCATGTCATCGCGCGCCAGCGCGAAGGCGATGTTGGCCTGGATGAACCCTTCCTTGGAACCACAGTCGAACATGCGGCCGAGGAAAGGCTGGGCGAAGAACGGCTGATCCTTCGACAGACGAACCATGGCATCCGTCAACTGGATCTCGTTGCCGGCGCCGCGCTGCTGATTGCCCAGAAGAGCGAAAATCTCGGGCTGCAGGATGTAGCGGCCGTTGATGTAGAAGTTCGACGGCGCATTGGCCGGCGCCGGCTTCTCGACCATGGCCGTCACCTCGAAACCGCCACCGATCTCGGCGCCACGGCCAACGATGCCGTATTTGTTGGTCTCGCTCGGTTCGCAACGCTCGACGGCGATCACGTTGCCGCCCGTGCGCTCATAAAGCTCGACGGTTTCGGCTAGGCATCCGCGCCCGCCGAAGGACACCATGTCCGGCAGCAGCAAGGCAAAGGGCTCGTTGCCGATAACCTCGCGCGCGCACCAGACGGCATGGCCGAGGCCTTGCGGCGATTGCTGGCGGATGAAGCTGGTGGCACCGGCCACAGGCAGCATGCTTTCGAGCGCCTCCAGCTGGGTCTTCTTGCCGGTCTGCTCCAGGGTGCCGATCAATTCCGGATGCAGGTCGAAATAGTCCTCGATCACCGCCTTGTTGCGACCGGTCACGAAGACGATGTGCTCGATGCCCGCTTCGAAGGCCTCGTCCACCGCATATTGCACGACAGGCCTGTCGACCACGGGAAGCATTTCCTTCGGCATCGACTTGGTCGCCGGCAGGAACCGTGTTCCAAGCCCCGCCACCGGTATCACGGCCTTCCTGATTTTCTTCATCGCAAATTCCTTCTGAGGAGATCGACTTCAGTCCATTCACAGGCCACGAAAAATCCCTCCATGTGCCTGCATCTTCACCTCCCCGCCCCAACGGCAAATTGTGCCGCCATTCTTCGCAACCGCACGGCGATCGGCATGCCCATATGCCTGACCGCCGCCGGGTCGCTGAGCGCTGTCCGGATCGCCTTGAGCGGGGACCGCGCCTTGATGTGCTGTACCAGTGACAGAAACGATGCCGCCTTGCGCAGGCTGCGGCCGCGCCGGGCAAACGCGGCTTGCGCAGCCTCATCCATCGCATGGGTTTGAGCGAACTCGGCATCTGCCTGGCTCATCGCTTCGACGTGGTGAAGCTCGAGCACGCGCGAGATGGAGCCGCTGCGGATATGATAGGCATAGCCGATATCAGGCTCGACCACGCATTTGCCACCCCTGGCCAGGGCTTCGGCAAATAGGACGTAGTCTTCGCCGATCCTCAGCTTTTCGTCGTAGCGAAGCCGGTTTTCGTTCAGGAACTCGCGCTGGAAGATCGGCTTGAGATAGCCGAGGTTGAACTTGGATTCGAAGACAACGTTGCCGGCGATGTAGGTGGCCAGCGAAATCTCGCGCAAGCCTTCCAGATACTGCCGCGGAAACATCGCGTCCTCGATGACGCCATCTTCGCGAACGACCTGCAGATTGTCGACGGCGATCTGGGCATCCGCGCTTTCGGCACGAGCGATCATGGCCGCGAGCCGGCCGGGAAAGACCGCGTCGTCGGAATCGAGAACCGCGATCCATCTGCCTTGGGCGGCGTCGAGGCCGGCATTCCTGGCGCCGCCGGGGCCGCGGTTGCTGGCCAGGGCGACGACACGGACGATATCCCCTGGATAGGCCCGCGCCACGTCGAGCGTAGCATCGCGCGACTTGTCGTCGACGACGATGATTTCGACGCTGACACCCTTCTGGGCGATGGCGCTGGCAATCGCCCGATCAAGGGTCGCCTCGGCGTTGTAGGCGGCAATGACGAAGGAAACATCGGGGACAGAGCTGACGTCAGACTGCACGCTTGCCTCCCTCCTGTGGCGACGGCTGGCCATAGAGGCGGATTTCGCGGATGCCGACGAGGCCGCTGACGACACCGACATGCATAATGCCGCGCAGCACGCTGCGGTTCCTGCGGACCGGACTGACGACGACCGGAAGTGCCGAGGCGAAGCAATAGATGGCCTTTGCCGAGGCCAGGCCGACCTGCTTGACCAGGCCGATGCCGCTGGCGCTGCTGCCCAGGAGATGGCCATGCGTCTGGCCGACGCGGAAGCGGCGGCGGCCGAGCCAGTCGAATGCCGCCCTGGAGCGCGGCACCACTTCGTCGACCCAGGCCTCGGGCGAGAACGCGATGCGGCCGCCCGCCTTGTGCATCTGATCGAAGAATTCGGTGTCCTCGCCGCCGGTCTGGCCACGCGCCAGGCTGAAGCGGCGGCCGCGCAGGCTATCCGAGCCCATCCGCAGCAGAACATTGCAGGTGTAGCCGGTGCGGATCTCGCCGCGCACCCAGACGGGCAAGGTCGAATGGAAATCGCCGCGCCGCATCCAGTCCGGCGCATCTGGGCGATAGCGCGCCCTGACCGGGCCGAGCACGACGGCGACACCGCTTTGCTGCGCCATCACGACCAGTTCGGCGAGCCATTGATGCGTGGCCGTCTCGTCGTCATCGATGAAGGCGACGAAATCCGCTGTGCTCGCATCGAGGCAGGCATTGCGGGCGATCGAGATGTTGCGCGCCGGGGCATGCCGATAGTGGATCGGCACCGTCAATTCCCGCGACAGCGCCGCCACCAGATCACGGGCCGTCGGGGTGTCGTCATTGTCGGCGACGATAATGCGGATATCGAATCCCGCCGGCATCTCCATGGCGTCGAGCGAGCGCAGCGTGTCAGCCAGCTCCGGCCGGCGGAACGTGCAGACGCCGATGTCGATGCTGCGGTTCTTTGCCGACACCGCCATCAGGCCACTCCGCGTCGCGAGCCGAGACCGAGAAGCTGCAGCCAGAAGCCAACCGACCAGCCAAGATGCATGACCATGGCCGAGACACCGGCCAGCGCAACGTCAGCCTTGCGCTGGCGGATAGCCGCCACCAGTCCGTAGCCCAGGCACACCGACACCCACAGCAACAAAGGCACTGCCGCAATCCAATGCACGAAGGAGAAGGCCGCAAGAAGAACCACCGGGAAGACCGCCAGCGGCAGCATCTGCCGGATCTTTGGGATGACGCGGTGCTTCAGCACATTCTTGGCACGCCCGCGACCGTAGCCGAGATACTGGAAATAGAGGCCTGAGAGCGAGGCGCGCGGATAGTAGACCATCTGCGTCTTGCCACTCATCCAGATCTTGTAGCCGGCCTTGCGCAGGCGGTAATCGAGCTCGGCGTCCTCGTTGTGGCTGAACGTTTCGTCGTAGCCGCCGACGGCGCCGAACGCCGATATCCGCATCAGTGCATGATGGCCGTGATCGATCCACTGTCCCTGCGAAAGATGCCGATGCTTCGAGCCGCCGGTGCCGAGCTTGGAGTTCTGCGCCGCGGCGGCCGCCTTCTGCACGGCGCCGCTGCCGCTGGTCAGCATCGAAACGACGACCGAATCCGCTGATGTAGCCAGGGCTTCCTCGACCAGTCGGTCGCAATAATCGTCGGGATAACCGCCATGTGCATCGATGCGGATGAGATAGTCGGCACCATCGCCGAAGGTACCGACGGCGAGATTGATCGCCGCGCTTTGGATGCGCCGCTTGTTGTGGAGCAGGATAACCCGCGGGTCCCTGGCAATGACGTCCTCGACGATGGAAAGCGTGCCGTCGGTGCTGCCGCCGTCGGCGACGATGATCCGGGCGCCAAGCCGGGCGGCCGCGGGCCGCAGTTGATCGAGCAGCGCACCGATATGGGCGGCTTCATTCAGGCACGGAATAACGATCAGGTTGGATGAGGGTCTTTCGGTTTGCGTCATCAACCCCTGTCCATCTTGCCTCTGTCCATCTTGCCTCTGTCCATCCTTGGCCATCCTATGCCAATGCCTCGGCGGCAAAGGAGCCGGGCACGGCCGTCAGGCTGCGCAGCCGCTCGACAAGCGCCCGGCAATCGCTGCGATCGTAGCTCCAGGTCCTCGGATTGCGAGCCAGAACGCGCTCCTTCAGCCTGGCGAAGCGATGCTCTTCCATCTTGCCGAGCACGGCTTCGAGCGCTTCGGGCGACGCCTGCGGCAACAGCACGCCGATATCCTGCTGTTTGAGGAACCGCCCGGTCTCGGTGTTGCCCATCGAGATCGGCACCGCTCCGAAACGGCAGCCTTCGTAGAGCCGGTTGGGCAGAAGCCATTCGGAGTTCTGCCCCGCTTCGAAGAAATCGATCGCCCAGGAAAAATGGACATCGTTGTAGATCGCCGCCATGTCTTCCGGATTGCGGTAGGGCCCGAGAAACGACAGCCACGGCTCGGCTTCGACAAAGCCGTGAAAGTCACGGAATTCCGACAAAGCCGGACGTCCGCGCAGCACGATTTCAAAGCGGCCCTCCATGCGGCGGGAGAAATCGGCCAGCAGCTCGAGCGAGCGGCGGCAGCGCAGCGCACCGAACCAGCCGATCCGCCATGGCGGACCGGCCGGGCTCTCTTCAGCCTCCGGAGCGCCGGGCAAGATCGTCGCGGCCTCGAAATATTTGTTTTCGACCAGCTCGATGGGTGCCGCGACCTGGCCGAACGGCTTGAAATAATTGGCGATAAAGGCAGGAGAACTGGTCACCAGCAGCTTCACATCCCTGGCCAGAAAGCGTTCGGTGGCGCGCAGCGCCTTGCCCAGGACATCGTTGCGCAGCACAAGCCGATGAATGTCGAGGCACTCGTATACGATCGGGACCGATGCACCGAAGGCTGACCTGGCGCGGCGGGCAAGCGCCAGCATTTCCAGGTTGCGCGCGATGATGAGATCCGGTTTTGGCATGCCGCCAAGCTTCGAGCCTATCGAAACGGCTGCTTTGGCGACGGCCGCGAGGCGTTGGCCGAATCGCCCGTCACGCGTCGCGCCGAGGTCGATCGGCCGCAGTCCCTCGATATCCGCAATCGGATTCGCGGTGCGACGGAAGCCGGCCAAAGTGACCTGGGCCCCACCTGCCCTGAGCATCGTGATCCGCCGGCGCACCGCCGGGTCGGAAACGTCGTGCACAAGGTACAAGACATGCAGCATAAAAACTCGACCGCTGTTGGCCCACCCGAGGGAATGCTAGTACAGCTCTTGCTGCATCGCAACATTTTTGCTGCACGCATCGACGTTTTCTGTTGCACTGCAAAATTATTGCCGTAGTTTGTAGTCGGCGGCGGTCGTGGATTTCGGGCTCGGAAATCCACGTAAAAAATCAGGAATCCTGAATTTGGAAGCCAATGCATTCGATCCGCCAGAAGGCTCCTTGCGCAAATCGGTTGGGCGCGGCGCGGTTGTCACGGCCATGGCGCAATCGGTGCGGGTCGCGACACAGATCCTGTCCGTCATCGTGCTGTCGCGGTTATTGTCGCCACAGGATTTCGGTGTCGTGGCGATGTGCGCGCCGGTGCTTGCCTTTATCGCCCTGTTCCAGGATTTCGGCCTGACCCAGGCGACGATCCAGAAATCAGGCATCCGGCATGAGGAGGTGAACTACCTCTTCTGGATCAATGTCGCCGTCAGCGCTATCCTGGCTTGCGTGCTTGCGGGTGCGGCGCCGCTGGTTGCTGCCTTCTACGGCGAGCCGCGCGTGACGGGCCTGGTGGCTGCGTTCGGGCTGCAGATCATGGCCTATGGGCTGGGCGCCCAGCATCTGGCGCTCTTAACACGCCGCATGCAGTTCGGCCGGCTGGCCGTCATCGACGTCGCCAGCGCCATTGCCGGGCTTGCGGTGTCGATCGCCTGGACCTTTATCGATCGCTCCTATTGGGCCCTGTTTGCCGGTACGCTGACCGGTGCCGTGTTGCCGACGCTCTGCTATTGGGCGAGCTCGCGCTGGCGTCCGGGCCTGCCGCGCAAGGTCGCCGGCATCGGCGAGCTGATCAATTTCGGCGCCGGCATCACCGGCTTCAACTTCGCCAATTTCTTTGCCCGCAACCTCGACAATGTGCTGATCGGCAAATATTGGGGCGAGGCGCAACTCGGCCTCTATGACCGCGCCTACAAGCTGCTTCTGTTTCCGTTGAGCCAGATCACCAACCCGCTGTCGAAGGTGATGGTTCCGGCGCTTTCCAGGCTTAAGGACGAGCCGGATCGCTACCGCAGCGCCTATCTGCGCGTCATGCCGCTGATCCTTCTGGTGGCGCTTCCCGGCGTCGCCTTCGCCACCGCGATGTCGGATGTGCTGATCCCCTTCGTGCTCGGCGAGCAATGGCGCGCAAGCGCCTCGATTTTCCTGGCGCTCGGCTTTGCCGGGCTGCTGCAGCCGCTCAACAATCCGGCCGGGTGGCTTTTCGTCAGCCAGGGCCGCTCCGGCGATTTCATGCGCTGGGGCATCATAACGGCCGTGACGTCGGTGCTGGCTTTCATGCTCGGCCTGCCCTATGGCGCGCTGGGCGTGGCGATCGCCTATGCGATCAGCGAATATCTGCGGACGCCGTTCCTGTGGCTTTATGTCGGCAGGAGCGGGCCGCTGCAGGCGCACCATGTGCTTCGCGCGGCAACGCCGTTCGTGCTTGGCGCCCATCTGGCGCTGGCCGTGATCTGGTTCATCAAGCCCCTGCTGCCCCAGCAGCATGTCGTCGCCCTGGCCAGCGGCGCCGTGCTCTCCTACCTCATCACCATCGTCATCGCACTGGCATTCGCCTCCGGCCGCGAAGCCTTGCGCGAGGCCCTCAAGATGCTGCCGGCAAGGCTGCCTGCGGCGGCGGCGCGCGAAGCGCAATAATTTGGGCGTCTTCGACTGCTACGGACATCTCCTCCAGGACCAGGTCTGAACCATGCACTACCGATCGATCTCCGATATGAACGACGCCATCGTCAGGGGCCTGCACCGGCTGCCGCGCGATATCGACCTCGTGGTCGGTGTGCCGAGAAGCGGCGTTTTGGCAGCGACGCTGGTCAGCCTTGCCGCGAACATCCCGATGACCGATCTCGACAGCTTCCTGGAAGGGCGGATCTATACGTCTGGCGTCACCAAGCGCCGTGCCGCTCTCGACCGCAAGGTTTCCGAGATGCGCAAGGTGCTGGTGATCGACGACAGCGTCGCCGGCGGCAACGCCATGCGCGACGCACGCGCCCGCATCCAGGCTTCGGGCATCGAGGCGGAGTTCACCTTTGCCGCCGTGTTCGGCCTTGAGCCCCAGCACCAGGAAACCGACCTCGTCTTCGAAGTCGTGCCGCATCCGCGCATGTTCCAGTGGAACTTCATGCATCATAAATTCCTGGCGCAATGCTGCGTCGATATTGACGGCGTGCTGTGCCTCGATCCGACAGAGGCGGAAAACGACGACGGCCCGGCCTATGAGAAATTCCTCAGCGAAGCGCGGCCGCTCCATGTCGCGACCCACAGGATCGGCTGGCTGGTCACCAGCCGGCTGGAGAAATACCGCGCGCTCACCGAGGCATGGCTCGCCAAGCATGAGATCAAATACGACCAGTTGATCATGCTCGATCTGCCGAGCAAGGCGGAACGGCAACGGCTCGGCGCGCATGGCAGTTTCAAGGCCGACTTCTACCGCAAGTCCGATGCCATCCTGTTCATCGAGAGCGAGCACGAACAGGCGCTGAGGATCACCGAGTTGTCAGGCAAGCCGGTGCTGTGCGTCGAAACGCATATGGTCAGCTTTCCCAACACGCTGTCGCTGCCGGCACTTGGTCAGGCGGCCAGGAACCTGCCGGCAAGGCTGCGGCAGATCAAGTCGCAAGAGGGCCGCAAGAGCACTGCCAAGACCATTGCCCGCGCCCTGCTTGGCGCCCGCGGCTACGAGACGCTGAAAAGCCGGGTCAAACGCCCGGCCTGACCTGCTCAGGCGGCGCCGTTAGGGCAATTCCAGGAAAAGTGTGAACGGTTTTCCCGGGAAAAGCGCATAGCGCTTTCCCTTGGGAATTGATCAAAACAAAGAGTTAGAGGAGTTCGCCGTTTCCGTGACACGGCGAACTCCTCTAGGCCGCCTGTCGCGCGCGTTGCTGCATCGCCCTGTCCAGTATCGAGAAGAAGGTGATGAACTGGCGATCGGGATCGAGTTCCGGGCGCCCGGCGAAGCTGCGGGCGAGGCTTGAAAGCCGGTCATATTCTTGGTTGTCGTTCCACAGCCGCCTGACGGCCGCGACCCAATCGGCAAGTGGAGCATCGTAATCCAGCACCACGCCACCGGAGCCGACAGCCTCGGGCAGACCGCCGCGCCGCGAGCCGACAACCGGGATTCCGCTGCAATGGGCCTCCGAAGCGACGCGGCCCCACGCCTCTTCCCACTTGCTGGGAGCAAGCAGGATCTTCGTGCGGCCATAGACCGTCTTCATGTCGCTGGTGCGGCTCTCCAGGACGACATTGCCCAAGGGGGCGATCGTCTGTTCGATCCGCGCCCGGTGATCGTCGTCGAGCTTCCAGCTTTCGACGAACAGGAAGGGAATTTCGCGGCAGGCGCCGGCAATGCGCACCGCGAGTTCAAACCCCTTTTCCTCATAAGGGTTGATCAGCGTGACGAACTGGCCCGTCGTCGGCGTCGAGTAGTGCGCCGGGTTGATGGTGGGCGGGATCACCACCGCCTCGATGCCGAACTCCTGTCTGTAGGTACGTGCGGTGAAGTCAGAATTGGCGATGTAAAGCGCTGAATGCAATTCGCGCAGATCGCCGCCCAATTCATGGAACTCGACATTGCGGAGATAAACGACCAGAGGCACGCCCTCCGCCTGCAGCGCCTTGCCGATCGGAACCGATTTGTGACACTGGACCACGGCGACATCGGGCTTCAGCCTGTCGACGGCATAGCCCGCCGCTTCCCAGGGAAACCAGGCCCGCACCACCGGATAGCCGGGATAGCTGTCGACAACCGCCGGCTGCCGCAACAGCTTCATCTTGGCGCGCGCCTTGAAGCCGAAGACACCATCACCGAACAGGGCGGCGAGCACAGCGGCTTCATGACCGTGCTCGATCAGCTGTTCGGCCAGATGATGCGTGCTCGACTGAACGCCGCCGCTGAACTCGGGCGGGTAGCCGTTGCCGCCTGCAAAGAGAACTTTCATGATCGGGCTCCTTGTCGCATCTCGTATTCCTTGCTCGGAGACAACAGGCAAAGTCCGCCGCCTCTCTTTTCGACGTCAGGCAAGTTTCGGCGGCTCCAGATTGGCGAAGGGATTGGTACAGGATTGCCAGCCGGTAAATCGGATCGGGTCGTTGGGCGAACTGCGCCAGGCGTAGTCCGTCAGCATATGGAATTCGGCGACGACCCAGCGGTCGAAATGCAGCAGATCTTCCCGCTTCCGCTGGGGCAGCAAGCGGCGCGCGGCCCCCAGTTTGAGCTCCTCCACCAAGGTGACGGCGTCACTCAGTTTTTCGCTCGGAAAGTTCCATGGATTCCTGTCGCGGAACGCCAGCACGAACTGCTGCAGATGCTCGATGCGGATGTTCAACTTGCCAAGGTATTTTTCCAGCGTGACGCGCACCAGATCCTCGTCCGAGAACGAGGAAACGGCGGCGTAGGCGACCCCTGTCGAAACCACTCCGCCAGCCATGACGGCCAGGGCCGAGCGTCTGGAAATCTCGATCATGCGATACCTCCTTTCACGCGATCCGGCTCGCCGCCCGCAAGGACAGCGCTGCCGCGGTCAGGCTCGGGTTGGCGCAGGAGCAGCTCGGATAGGTGCTGGTGCCGACGACGACCAGATTTCTGAGCTGGTGGTGGATCATGCCGCTGTCGATGACCGAATCAGCTGGGCCCGTACCCATCCTCAGCGTGCCCTGGACGTGCGATTCGGTCGGCCGGATGCCGCGATCGAAGAGCTTTTCGACCGGCAGCGGCGCCAGAAGGCCCGGCAATTTCTCCAGAGCGCGCGCCATGCCCTTCACCGCATAGTCCGATGGCGCCTTGAAGCTGACGAAGGCATTCTCATCCTCGTCAAGCGTGACGAAGTTCTCGGGATCGAGCAAGTCCTCGGTGACCACGACAAGCGGCAGCGCTTGGCGTAGCCGCCCTTTTTCGGCACGCATCCCATGCTGCCACCGGTTCTCGAAATAGACCAATGCCGCCGCATGCTCCGATCGGTGAGGACCATCATAGAGACCGAAATTCAGGCCTGTTGTGATGGTGCTGCCGTCGAAATTGTCGACGCCGTCTAGATAGACCTCGAAATTCCAGCCGTAGGATTCATGCAGGCCGCTGCCGACGAATTCGCCGCCCAGGCCGGATCGCAGCATGATCGCCGCGCTCTGGATGGCATTGGCGCCGAGAATGAAGAGATCGCCGCTGACCTGGTATTCCTTGCCGTCATGGCTGAACGTGACCGAACGGACAGCGCCGCCGACGTGATCGAGCCGGCGCACTTCCGCACCGAGGCAGACCGAAACGTCGGGATGCTCGAAGACGTGCATCAAGCCGTTGTTGACGGTGAATTTGGCGTCGACCGGACACAGCCAGCAACGCAGATTGGCACAGCATGAGGTGCGTTGCGATGTCGGCAGCCGCGCCCGCGCGGTTGGCATGACGAAGTGCTGGCCGGGCTGCGCCGCCTTCATCATCCTGTCCGGTGTCGACATGCGATGCGGCGGTTGCGGAAACGGCTTCGAGCGGGGCAGCATCGCCGCCATGTCGGGATCGCCGGAGATCGACATGATGTCTTCGGCGTCGCAGTAGAACGGCTCGACGTCGTCATAGCTGATCGGCCAGTCATTGCCGATGCCGTAGGTGCTTTTCAGCCGGAAATCATTGGGATGAAATCTTGGCGTCTGCGCGAACCAGCAGTTCGTCCCGCCACCCAGTCCGATCGTGTAGTTCCACGGCTTGTTGGAATTGGTCTTGTAGGTCGTCTCGTCTTCGATGTCGGTGTTGACGTTCTGCTCGAGCTGCCATTCATGGGTGTTGTGGCGTCCCCACTCCAGCACCAGAATGCGCGCCTTTCGGCGCTTGGCGAACTCATGCAGGAAGAAGGCCGAACCGAAGCCGGAGCCGATCGCAACGAGATCGAAATGGTCCTTGGTGATTTGCTCCGGCTTTACGTCCAGCACCATCGGCTACAACTCCACACAGAAATACGCGCTCAGTCCCAGCGCCCGCAGGCCATGTGCGGACCGGTCTTGCATCCGTCTGCCAGGACCTGGTCTCATGCCGCCATTCTGCCGATCGAGTGATATTCGATGCCGTGGCGGGCGATGACCTTGGGGTCATAGAGATTGCGGCCGTCGAAGATGACCGGCGTAATCAGCGCATCCTTCACCGCATCGAAGGAGGGCGCACGGAAGCTCTTCCATTCCGTGGCGATCAGCAGCGCATCGGCGCCGCGCAGCGCCGCCTCCTTGGTGCCGCACAAAAGCAGGTCGTCGCGCAGCCCGTAGATGGCCTGGCATTCCTGCATCGCCTCGGGATCATAGGCCTGCACATTGGCGCCGGCCTTCCACAGCGCTTCCATCAGGACGCGCGCCGGCGCCTCACGCATGTCGTCGGTGTTGGGCTTGAAGGCCAGGCCCCAGAGCGCAAAGGTCTTGCCTTTGAGGTTGCCCTTGAAATAGCGGTCCACCTTGTCGAAGAGAACCGATTTCTGTGCGTTGTTGCGCTCCTCGACGGCGCGCAGCAGCTTGGCGTCGAACTTGACGCCTTCGGCGGTCTTGATCAGCGCCCGCACGTCCTTGGGGAAGCACGAGCCGCCATAACCCAGACCCGGATAGATGAAATGGTAGCCGATGCGGGGATCGCTGCCGATGCCCTTGCGGACCTCCTCGATGTCGGCGCCGAGCTGTTCGGCCAAATTGGCCATCTCGTTCATGAAGCTGATCTTGGTCGCCAGCATGCAGTTGGCGGCATATTTGGTGAATTCGGCGCTGCGCACGTCCATCACGATCATCTTCTCGTGGTTGCGGTTGAACGGCGCGTAGAGTTCGCGCATCACAGCCTCGGTGTCCTCGCTGTCGGTGCCGACGATGATGCGGTCCGGCTTCATGCAGTCGGCGACCGCGGACCCCTCCTTGAGGAACTCGGGATTCGAAGCGACATCGAAAGCCAGGTCCTCGCGGCCTCTTTTCTTCAACGTGTCGGCGATCCTGGCCTTCACCTTTTCGCAGGTGCCGACCGGCACCGTAGACTTGCCGACGACGATCTTGGGTTTGTCCATTTCGCGGCCGATGGTCTCGGCGACGGCCAGCACATATTTGAGGTCGGCCGAGCCGTCCTCGCCCGGCGGCGTGCCGACGGCGATCATCTGGATCTCGCCATGCCTGACCGCGGCGGCGGCATCGGTGGTGAACTTGATGCGGCCGGCAGCATGGTTTTCCTTAACGAGGTTTTCCAAACCGGGTTCGAAAATGGGAACCAGGCCCTGGTTGAGCCGCTCGACCTTGGCGGCGTCGATGTCGACGCACACCACCTGGTGCCCAACTTCGGCAAGGACCGCAGCCTGCACGAGGCCGACATAGCCAATTCCAAACACCGTCAAATTCATTCGGTTTCATTCCCATGCAAGGCAGCGGACCGTTTTCGGTCCCGCCGGTTCAAATCGACTTTCCCAACTACTTTACACTGCATGCCAGCGATTCCGGAAATTGACAGGGTTCGCCGAGCGCCGTGAAGGCAACCCGCTCGATCTGCAGGGAAAGCTTGCGGCCCGGATCCGCGAACGCTCCCATCCAACCCTTCATCGTATCGCTGCCCCAAAAGCTGAAGAATATCTTCTGTGCATGGCTGGGCAGCTTCGCCGGGTCGGCAATCGTGTTCACCAGCTGGCCGTTGACGTACCATCGCAAGCTGTCCTTCTGCCAGACGAAGGCGTAGTCGTTGAAGGCGTTCTCCGTGCCGCCTGGCACGTCGACCAGCTTCTCGTTCTTGCCCTTGCCCGCGATATAGGCATTGACCTGCACCTTGGAGGTGTCGTTGGTCAGGACCTCGAAGTCGATCTCGTCCCAGGGCTGCTTGTCGCTGGGACCGATATAGGTGAAGAACGCCGCGTTGAGGCCGGAGCCGGTATCGGTCTTCAGCCGTGCCTCATAGGTGCCGTAGCCGAAGCGCTGCTTGGTCTGGATCTCGCCGCAGACGTAGTCGCGATCCTTCAGCGTCTGCTTTTCGAAGCCGAGCGACAGCACATTATTCGACAGTTCGACCATGCCTTTCGACCAGGTGCAATTCTGATGGCTGCCGTTGTTCCAGCCGTCGGAAACATACCAGCGCGCGCGGTCGAAGCTTTTGAAATCATCGACAAAGGACGGCGATGTCGGAATGTCCTGGGCGTAGGAAGGGGTTGCCACGAAAGCGCCAACAGCAGCCAGCAGCAACGCACCGAGCGACCCCAGCCGCCGCCGGGCGGCTTGCCCGGCCCGATATGAGAGAGACGGCGCGTCAATTGCCGTCGTAGGTTTCGGATTCGAATTCATACCAAACTCACCTTTGCGCTGTGTGTCCCCAACCCAAAGTCGACGTTCGAACCGCTCCTGAACGGGCCAACGCTTCCCGCCCTGCATCAAATCTGTTGCAACAGTTCCGAGCCTTCACGTTCAACCTCTGCCTGCGCCTGCCGGCCAGGCGAATTCCGCCGCGGCGGCCGAATCGTCATTCTCGTCGAAGACCATATCCAGCGAATGACGGAGCTCTTTCATCATGCCGTCCTGGCGCGACAGCGCCGCGATGCGGCGCTCGCAATTCAGGATCGACTGTGTCAATGCGCTGACTTCCGAAGACCGCTTGTCGGAAGCTGAGCCGTTTTCCATGGCTTCGACCAGGAAGGCGGCGTTGGTCGACGTTGTCCGGTAGCGATTCTCAAGCCCGGTTCTCTCGGCCTCGATCTCGGCCGCAATCTGCTCGAACAGCTTTGCCAGACGATCAAGACGTGAAACATCGGCCTGCCGGTCGCGGGCCGGATCCCTTGATCTGAAACCGAATATCGAGGCCATGGACTCCGATTCCTGTCATCGCCGGCTTGTGGGCCGGGCTTCTGGCCGATCCCCGCAGCCGGGGCTCAAAAATTCGTGTTGCGTTGTCCTGCTCCTTTTGAGGGAGAGACATCAGACCAATCCGATCGGGGGCCAGTTCGGCTGGTCGTCCACTATGCTGCACCGCAACATAGACTGCCATCGTCGGAGCCGCGAGGCAACCACCCAATTCGTAAACTCATAAATCCGGCCGAAATGGTTTCCGTGATGACGTGCCGCGAGCGGACAAATCGCAAGCACCGGGGTCCGCTCTCAGCGTTCCTTGCCCATGCTGGTTCCGGCCATCAGAAAACGCCGCGGCGGGACATGTTTTTGGCTGGACATAAGGCCGACGCGACGAAACAGCGCCTCGAGCTTGTCGGAAGCCACGCCCTGGACGATGGGGACGAGGTTGGATAGGCTGGCGAAAGCGTAAGCTGCAGCCGATGCCAGCCCCCGCTCAGCCTTGACGTCAAGGAAATTGCGCAGCCGATATTTGTCGCGCACGTGCCGTTCATGCCGCCGCAGCACCGCCTTCGAGCCTTCCGGCAGACTGTCTATCGCCAGCAGCGCCAGATCCGCATCGGCCAAACGCTTCAGGTCCTGGGTCTTGTGGCGGCCGCTCAGAGAATCGGCGCGGACGACGGCGCCGTAGCCGCAGGAGCGAATGACCTTGAACCGCGCCCCGCATGCGACCGCGCGGGCGTAGAGTTCATAGTCCTCGCCCAGCCGCAGGCTCTCGTCGTAGCTCAACCCGTGGCGGTCGAGGAAGGCACGGCTGATCACCGGCTTCAAAAAGCCCAGTTCGCCCCTCTGCACGCGGCGCCTGGAGATGTTGCCTTCGACGAAGCGCTCGAAATCGAGGAATTCCGGATCGGCGGCAAATTGCGGCGCGACGATTTTCGTCGCGTCGCCCGTCGCATCATCCCTGATCAGCATGATGTTGTCGGCTGCGAAATCCCAATCGGCGCCGGCAAACAGGTTGCGAAACCGGCCTTCGAGGAAGAAATCGTCGGCATCAAGAATGCTGATGAACGGCGATTTCGAGCCGGCGATGGCTGCGTTGCGGGCAAAGGAGGGGCCGCGATTGACATCGAGGCGCATCACGGAGAGCCGCCCGCTGCCATCATCGGCGGATCGTGCGACATCGGCGGTGTGGTCGGTAGAGGCATCATCGACAACGACGACCTCCGCCACTTCCGGTTCGCGCAACGCGGATGCGATGGCGACGGCGATTGTCGCTGCGGCGTTTTTTGCCGCGATGATCACGCAGACCTCGGATTTCGTCATCGACATGGATTTGCCTCTCGTACAGGTAATATCGATTTGCCCTCGCCCCGTACTCCTTCGATGCCCTACAGAATTGCCATCAGCACCCAATTTGCCTTCATTCAACGGCTCCCCGGCCGCTCGAAGATACGGCGGCTGATATCGGCGGACGCCGCCCAGCCGGCTTCGGCCAGATAGCGGACCGGCGCGCGGCCGCACAGTTCCCACAGCACCGTTCGCCGCTGTGGCCACCGCAGCGACGGCAGCCACGGCGCGATGACCATGCTGAGCAGATCCTCATTGCCGATGCGCGACAGGATCCTGGTCGCGCGCTGCGACAGCAGCGTGCCAGCACCGCCGAGTAGCACATCGGCGGCGCGCAGGCCAAGCAGCAGCGTGTCGTCCAAACCTTGCACGGTTGCGGCATCGAGCAAACGCTGCTGATCCGCCTCGTCGAGCCGGCCGGCGCTGGCGCCGATATCACAGACGTAGCCCGCGCAGGGTTCCCGGTTGAAAAGTGCCTTGGCAACGCTGATGCAGGACAAAAGCAAAGTATCGGCAACCGAGGTGAACGGCACCGTCGCACCGGCGATTTCGACCTGTCGTTTGCGCCGCAGGAACCCGTCCGCGTCGCGCGGGCTTGGCGAGCCGGGCTGCTGGAGGCGGTAGTGGAGATCTACCGTGGACGACCTCGGCCCGTCGTCCCGGGTCATGTGCTGTTCGCCGAGGAAGCGGAGCCACCAGACGGAGTTCGACTTGCCTGATACCTCATAACCGATCTTGCGAAGGGCATCACGCGCCCTGAAAAATCCGAGCGGCGAAACCAGAATGTCGACATCGCCGGACGGCTTCATGAAGTGGTCGTCGTAGAGAAGCTGCTGCTGGAACGGACCCTTCAGAAAAACAAAATCGATCTCGCTGGCGCGCAGCACATCATGGACCGCCATGGAATCCATGATGCAGGACGCGTTCATCGAAACCGTTCTCCTGCGGTAGGTGTCGAGCCATCGGAAAAGCTCAGGCGGCCTCTCAAGCGCGGGTGCGCGCGAAAGGGCCTTGAGGACAAAGGTGGCGACCTTGTTCAGCCTGGCGATGTCGGCAATTTTGGCACCGTCCAGATCACGCATCGAAATGTCGCCCGCGCCCGCGCGCAGCCCGGCGAAATACAATCGCAGGCAGGCCTGCACATAGGCCACCTCGTCGGCAGAGCCGGCGGCGCGCAATCGTTCGTATGAGCCGTCAGGCAAGGCCATTTAGCGCACAATCTCCAAAGAAAGCGGTTTGCGCGAACACTTATGCTGCATGTGCGAAGCAAACATCACCAAAAACCTCGGTGCCGTAAAGCCTTTCCTTTTGCAGTGCGAATTTTTGCAACCGAAGCGCCTATCGAGATCGCGTCGGAAAGAAGTGAGAACCGCGGCTGAAATATCCTTGTCAGGTTTTAGCCGATCCCCGGGCGAATTTTCCAAACAGAAGATTCTTTCCATTAGCGAGGCCTAAAAATAGGCACAAAGCAAACGACTTATGCAAGCAAAATCATGTGCTTAAAGAATCAGCGCGGGCGCTGCCATCGTGCCCAAGGAATCGGCTAAAAAGTGACAAGTTTTAGGCATGGCCGCTCATGTCCTGACGCCAGCAACGTAATTGATTAACGGAAGGTAAAACAGTCTTGACTCATAAATGCTGCCGTGCAGCTATTGCATTGCAGCATAAAAGTGCTGACGGCACTCGACAGGCCGTTTCCAGTCCTAAATCGGAGAGTAAAATGGAACAGAATGTTGAAAAGCATGAATACGAGACACCAAGCCTGACGGTTCATGGTTCGATTGAGACCATCACCCAGGGTGGCGGCGGCAACACGGCGATCGACGCATCGTTCCCCGCGCACACGCCGATCGGCGACCTGACGTTCTCCTGAGACTTATAGCCGTTTCCAGAGTGACATTTTTGGACTCTGGATTCAAAAGCAGACGTAAGAGGGGTCGGGGGGCCAGCCTCCCGACTTCTCCTGCGCCAACCGGAGATGTCGAAGCGTTTTGTCAGTGAGGTGCGGGGATGAACCATGATCTGGCCGACCACGATAGCGTGAGTGCGACCAAGGATGCCGTGGCTTGCGAGTTCGGCGATGGCTTGGCGCTGCTCAATCTCAAATCCAATGTCTACTACAGCCTGAATGGCGTCGGCGCCTTCATCTGGGACTTGATCCAGGAGCCCCGGTCGATCGGGGACATCCGCAGCGCCGTGCTTGCGCGCTATAATGTCGACCCGGTGCGCTGCCAGGCCGATGTCGACGCATTGCTGAAGGGCCTGGCCGAAAATGGGCTTGCGAGACGGCATCATGAGGCACTTGTCTAAGCCGACCCAGCACAAGGCGCTGGTTTGGCAGGCCATAGTTTCGCGGGCCCTGGTTTCGCGGGCCCTGGTTTCGCGGGCCACGGCTTTACGGCAGGAACCCGCGAGGGAAACAGGCCTCAAGCAGTCGAAGCGCGGCGGAAGCCGGCACGGGCTGGTCAGGATTTTCTCCCTGAGCGGCTCGGAAATGATCTTCCTTGGCCATTGCCTGCTTGTGGTGGCGACAGTTCGGCTGGGGCTGACCCTGCTGTCCTACAATCGTGTACGCAGCCTGGTGACGCGGCTCGACGCGCGGCAGTGCGCCTCGATGGGCGAACTGCGGCGTGTCGCCTGGGGTGTTGCCGCCGCGGCCCGTTCCGTCCCTTACGCTACGTGCCTGACCCAGGCGCTCTCCGGCCAGTATATTCTCGCCCGCCAAGGCAATGAATCGACGATACGCATCGGCATCGAACGTGGTACGGGCGAGCAGTTGAAAGCACATGCCTGGCTGGTCAGCGACAACCATATCGTGCTTGGCGGATCGATCGACGGCTTCGCCCATCTCGTCGACCACGGCAGCCGATGAGCGGCGTCGCCGGAATCCTGCTGCGCGGAGCACACGCACCGGCGGTCGCGGCGGCAGACATTCAGCAAATGCTGGCGCGCATGCGCCATCGCGGTCCCGACGGCGGTTCATGGTGGCTGGACACCAGCATCGCCCTTGGCCACGCCTGGCTCAACACATCGGATGAGGTCGGTCCAGGCCCTTTGACGATGGCTGGCGGCCGGCTCGCCATCACCGCCGATTGCCGGCTGGACAACCGTGACGAGTTGCTGGCCAGGCTCGGTATCCGCGACCAGTCGGTGGCCGACGCGATCGTGCTGATGCGGGCCTATCTGCGTTGGGGCGAAGCCTGTCCGGAGCATCTGCAAGGCGATTTCGCGTTCGCCATCTGGGATGACGAGCGGCAATCGCTGTTTTGCGCGCGAGATCATTTTGGCGTCAAGCCGTTCTACTACCACGCGGCGGACCGGCGTTTTGCCTTTGCGTCCGAGATCGGGCCGATCCTGGGCGTCGAAGGTATCCGCGCGCGTGTCAGCGAGCGCCAGATCTCCGGTTTCCTGGCCGGGCTTCCCGACGACCCGCAGTCGACCCCCTACAGCGATATATTCAGCCTGCCGGCCCGCCACAGCCTGACCGTTACCGCGCAACAGGTGATGTTGCGTCGATACTGGCAGATCGAGCCGTCGGCGCGGCCCTTGCGGTCGGATGCATCGGAGGAATTCGCCCATCTGTTCTCGCAATCGGTGCGCAGCCGCATGCGAGGGACCTCGGCAGTCGGCGCAATGCTGAGCGGCGGCCTCGATTCCTCATCTATCGCCTGTGTCGCCGGCCTGCAGAATGCCGCTGCGCGCAGGCCGAAGCTGCCGACCTTCTCGCTGATTTTCGAGAGGGGCTCGCCGATGGACGAGCGGCCCTTCATCGATGCCGTTCTCGACCAGCAGAAGGTCGACGCGACGCTGATCCCGGTCGGCAACTATGCCCCATTCGCCGAATTCGAACGCGTGCTGGAAGAACAGGAAGGAACGTTCCTGGCGCCGGGCCTGACGCTCACCCGCGGTATCTACCGGACTGCCGGCGCCAAGGGCATCAAGGTGCTGCTGGACGGCCATGGCGGCGACGAGGTCGTTTCCCAAGGCCATGGTCACCTGCACGAGCTTGCGAATGGCGGCCGATGGATGGATCTGTGGCGCGAGGTCCGCAGCGCCTCCAATACCTATGGCGACAGCACGCTTGGCCTTTATCTCCAGTTCCTGACCCTCTACGGGCCGGCCTGGCGCATCGCCAAGCTGAGGCATCTGGCCAACCGTGCCCTGAACAGGATCCGCAAGCCCGCGCACGCGCAGCGCGCACGAAGCTGGCGCGACCTGATCAATCCGGACCTTGCCAAGCGCACCGAGCTTGTCGACCGGTTTCACCGGGCCGGCTATATGCCGCCCGGCGTTCAGGCCAGCGACGCCTTGAGCCATCGCTGGATCCTGTCGAACGGCTATGTCCCGCATGCCTTCGAGGTTCTCGACAAGGCCGCCGCCAATTTCGGCGTCGAGCCGCGATACCCATTCTGGGACAAGCCGCTGGTCGAGTTCTGCCTGGCATTGCCGGGCGAGGAGAAGCTGAGCCACGGCTTTGGTCGCTATGTGCTGCGTCGCGCCATGCAAGGCGTATTGCCGGAGGCGGTGCAGTGGCGGCGCGACAAGATCGACTTCACCGCCAATCTCGTCAACGGCATGCTGCGCAACCATCGCGACCTCCTGGAACAGCTGCTGGTCTCGGATGCGAACCGCATCGCGCCTTATGTCAATCTGCCGCAAGTGAGTGCTGCCTATGCGCGACTGCTGCGCCAGCCCGATCAGGCAGCCCCCCTGGATGTCCAGTATGTCTGGCGCTCGGCCTCGCTGTCGCTCTGGCTGCGGCAACTCCAGCACGGCGGGAGCCCCACGTGATGCCGCGCAACGAGCCGCTCGCTCTATACAATGATGATGCCTTTTCACATGGCCGGGCCATGCGAGAACGCCGCTTCTACCGCGCCTATGGTCTGACCATCGCGTCGGAGGTGATGTTGCCCGAACTGCAGCCGGCGCCGCCGGGGGCGGCGGATCTCGTGATCGCTGTCGGCGCGATCGACCTGCCAAAGCCGGCGCCCGAAGCCGCGACCGATTTTCGCTTCGAGCCGGACCGGCAATATCTGGCTTGGCATGCTGTCGGTGCGTTCCTGATCAGCGATGACTGCCGCATCGACATAGAACCGGCACCCGGCGTCGACGATGCGCTGCTCGCGTTTCCGCTGCTCGGTCCGGTCATGGCGCTGCTCTTGCACCGGCGCGGCCTGCTTGTCCTGCATGCCAGTGCCATCGCCGCAGCCGGCACGAGCGCCATCTTCATGGGTGACAAGGGAGCCGGCAAGTCGACGACGGCAAGCGCGATGATCCGGGCCGGGCATCGACTGCTTACCGATGACGTGGTGGCGCTGGACCTTGCCAATCCGAGTGAGCCAATGACCGTTCCGGGCTTTCCGCAGATCAAGCTGGCGGCCGACGCCGCTGCGGCGATCTCGCTCGGGGGAGCGGAAGTGCGGCCGCAAGTGCATCCGGCGATCGACAAAATGCAGCATCGCCTGAACGGTGACTTTTCAGGCGACAAGGTGCCGGCGACCAGGATCTATGTCCTCGAGCGCGGCGAAAGGGCTGACATCACGCCCTTGCCCGCCATTGCCGCCCTGCCGGCCATCATCAAATTCTCCTATGTGACGCGCTTCGGCCGTGCGGCGCTGCCCGACGACTTCGCGGCGGCGCATCTTCAGCAATGTTCATGGATTGCTAACCATATCGGCGTGTACCGGCTGGAAGTCCCGACGGGCCTGGACAGGATCGGCGAAGCCGTGGAGCTGATCGAAAAGGATCTGTCGGCTGGCAGCCGGCGGCCGTGAGCACAACCATGTCGAAGCCAATCCTTCGCCTGTCGCTGTTTCGAGAAATTGCCGCATTCGGCGCCGCCATTGCCCGGATCGGCGGCCGGCGAACATGGACGGCGCTGTTCTTCCTCATCCTCGGCAGCCTGACCGAGGGCATCTCCATCCTGCTGCTCATCCCGCTGCTGCATCTGGTCGGACGCGCCGACCAGGATTTCGCTGTTCGGCTGCCCAACAATGATTTCGTGCGCTGGCTGGTGCCTGACGGCACGCTGCAGCTGACGACCGTGCTTTGCGCGCTGGTCGGGCTTGTTGCAGCGCAGGCGGCGTTCAATCGCTTCAAGTCGGTCTACATGGCCAAATTGCTGTTCGATTTCGTCAACCGCGTTCGCATGAACCTGTTCGAAAGCATCGGCAAGGCGCGCTGGGGCGTTTTTACCCACATGCGCAGTTCCGATCTCGATCATGCCCTGACCGGCGACATCGACCGCGTCCAGGGCGCGGCGTTCTCACTGCTGATGCTGGTGCAGATCGCCGTTCTTCTGGCTGGCTATCTCCTGGTTTCCATGTTCATCTCGCCGGTCATGACGCTATTTGCCGTCGTCATCGGCATGCTGATGTTCGTGGCGCTGCGGCCCTTCCGGGCACGGGCCACTGCCTTCGGCCGTGTGCTGACCGCCAATCGCCAGGATCAGTACCGGACGGTCTCGGAATTTCTCGGCGGCATCAAGGTGGCCAAGAGCCTGAATGTCGAGGACAGCTATTTCGCGCAGCTGCGGTCGACGCTTGAAAGGATGAAGGCCGACAACATCGACTATGTGCGCAACAGCACCATCGGCACCGCGGTATTCCAGGTGGCGAGCGTGGTGGGCCTGAGCCTGTTCATCTATGTGGCTTTGGTCCGCTTCAACCTGTCGCTGGCCGAGATCGTCGTCCTGCTCCTGGTCTTCATGCGCATCGCGCCGCGCTTCATGGACATGCAGACGCAAGCCCAGCAAGTGCTGATCAACCTGCCCGCCTTTACGGCAATGCGCAGCCTGCAGGCACGTTTCGACGCCGAACGCGAACCAGGCCATACCGAGTTCGCCGACGCCGGGACACTCTCCCTCAATACGGGATTGAATATTCGCGGTGTCTCCTTCGCCTACGGAGATGCTGGCGCCAAGATGGTGGTGAGCGGCATCACCTTCGGCCTGCCGGCCGGCAAGGTCACCGCCCTGATCGGCCCGTCCGGATCGGGCAAGAGCACGATCGCCGATATGCTGCTTGGCCTGCTGGAGCCTACCACCGGCATGATGCTTGTCGACGGCGTCGAGATCGATGCCAGCAATCGCCGTCGCTGGCGCGACCAGGTGGCCTATGTGCCGCAGGACGTGTTCCTCCTGCACGACACGATCGCGGCGAACCTGCGCCTTGCCGCGCCACGGGCCAGCGATGGCGACCTGTGGGCCGCGCTGCATCAGGCGCACGCCGGCGAGTTTGTCGAACGGCTCGACCTCAGGCTCGAGACGGTGGTCGGCGATCGCGGCGTGCGGCTTTCGGGCGGCGAACGCCAGCGCATCGCGCTCGCACGCGCGCTGCTGCGCAAGCCGTCGCTGCTCATCCTGGACGAGGCGACCAGCGCGCTCGACTGGCAGAACCAGTCGCTGATCGTCAGGTCGATCGACGGATTGCGCGGCACGATGACGATCCTGACCATCGCGCACCGGCCGTCGATGATCGCCTTCGCCGACTGGGTGGTGGCGATGGAAAACGGCCGTATCGTCGAGGTCGGCCAATATCAGCGGCTGAAGGAAAAAACCGGCAGCCGGTTGTCGAGGATGCTGTCGGGGGAACAGTCAGAGAGCGAACCCGCCGATGTCGCGTGAGCCGGCGACCAAGACGCGCCGAAACGGATTCACGCGGCGCCTGGTCTCTTGTTTCGAAGCATGCCTCCAAACCGGGGGCAGGTTTGAGCAATCTGCATCAATGCAGGCCGCGCCTGGCACCGCCCAGCTTCTCGCTTTCGGCGACCTCTGGTGCGTTCAGTTTGCGCTCGGCGTCACGGGCTATGTCGGCAGGCGTCGGAGCGCTCCTGGCGATCATGGTGTAGATGAGCACGAAATAGCCGGCCTGAATGATCACGGCGCAGATGATGACGCGCACCAATATCGTGCCTATCGACGCACCGCCCAGCCAGGACCAGCCGACGACGATCGCCAGAGCGAAAATCATCCCGAGGATGAATTTTGGAAGTGCCATGCCCAACAGCCCATAAACCGGCTCGGGTATTTATCACGATTGCCCCACCCGAGCGCCGTCCCTTGTCATGTGGGCTTGTTAAGGTCGCCCACTCTCGACCGGTTGCTTCCGGCCTTTTCCACCTGTCGTCACCGTGACAGGTATAATTTGCAATTCTATTAAGGCGAGCAATAGGCGGCAAGGGCAACTTCGGATATTTTTGATCGAGCTTTTGCGATCGACTCTGCCATGCTGCAATGCACGCGACGGGAGCTAAGCCGATCTGCTCTCCTCGGCATTTTCAGTAAGATAGACAATATTAAGTAGTATTTTATACGGTTTTCACCATGCATTAGGGCAGGATAAAGCACTAGTTTGCAGCTTGCCTTGACAGATAGGTAGGTCTGCCTAAAAACGGCCCCACAAAGGCCCCTATTTTTTCGGCCGTGCCCATTTATTGTCACAAATGTGCTAAATACGCCGAAATTTGTGCATGACAAGCTTATTATTTAGTCAATTCATGACGTGACTATTTCAATGGGGTGGTAAATTGTGTGTTGCGCTGCAACATTTTTTTGGTATCGTGCGCTGAACCATTCGTTCAACGCATGGAGTTTACGGCATGAGGGACGTTGCCAAGTCGGCCACGGCGAGCTTTTCGCAGGCTGACATCGATTTTCCGCCACCGATCGGCGGCTTGCTCAAACGCAGCTTCGATATCGCCGGTTCACTGATTGGATTGATCGCACTCAGCCCGCTGTTTGTCATGATAGCGCTGCTGGTCAAGTTTTCCGACGGCGGCTCGATTTTCTACGGTCACAGGCGAATTGGACGCGGCGGGCGGATTTTTCCTTGCCTGAAGTTCCGCACCATGGTTCCGGACGGCGACAGGGTATTGGCAACCTATCTCGCCACCAACCCGGACGCCAACGCGGAATGGATCGCCACCCGCAAGCTGAAGAACGATCCGCGCGTTACCCGTGTCGGAGCAGTGCTGAGGAAACTCAGCCTCGACGAGCTGCCGCAGATCATCAACATCCTGCAGGGCGACATGAGCCTTGTCGGCCCTCGTCCGGTCGTGCGCGACGAGCTGGAGATCTATGGCACGTCCGCCGTCTATTACCTGAAATCCCGCCCGGGCCTGACTGGCCTGTGGCAAGTCAGCGGCCGCAACGATGTGTCCTATGACAGCCGCGTCGCCTTCGATCGCCACTATGTCGAGAACTGGTCGCTGTTCGAGGACGTTCGCATCATCATCAAGACCGTCCCGGCCGTCTGGATGTCGCGCGGTTCTTACTGACCGGCCGGTGGCCAATGCCAGACATTGGCATCGGCCATTCGACGCAAGCTCATCGGGCGATGGGGCTATAGCGGATCGGAACGTTGAGTTGAAAACAGATTTGTTCGAAGCCTTTCGCAGCGGCCCGGATTCCGGCCGGCTGCGGCGGGCGCGTTTGCTGGCCACATGCCTTGCCATGGCGCTCGTCGTCCCGCATATCGCCGCCGCCGGCGACTATCGCCTCGGCTCGCAAGACAAGCTCACCATCCGCGTCGCCGAATGGCAGACCGTCGAAGGCACATTTCGTGACTGGTCGGCGGTGAATGGCGAGTACACGGTCGGTCCATCCGGTACGCTGTCGGTGCCGTTCGCCGGCGAGTTGCCGGCATCCGGCAAGACCACGTCCGAAATCGCGGCGGCGATCGGCGAGGCTTTGCAGAAAAAGCTCGCTTTGTCAGACCGACCGGAAGCCTCGGTCGAGATGGCGCAGTTCAGGCCATTCTACATTTCGGGCGAAGTCCAGAACCCAGGTCAATTTCCTTATGTCCCAGACCTGACGGTGTTGAAGGCGATCAGCGTCGCGGGCGGCATCAGGCGCAACGCCGATTACGGCCCCCAGCTCGGCAAGGACCTTGTCACCGCCAAGGGCATGTTCGACATCTCCGACGACCAGCGCATTCGACTGATCGTCAGGCGCGCCCGCATCGATGCGGACATGGCCGGCAAGGCGAGTTTCGACGTGCCGAAGGAAGTCGAGGGCGATCCAAGGCTGCCAGCCATCGTCGCGGACGAGATGACGATCCTGACGGCCGACCAAAAGGCGTTGAAGCTGAAACTCGAGGCGCTCGACGATCTGAAAGGTGTCTTAGAGTCCGAGATCGAATCGCTGCAGAAGAAGATCGTCAATCAGCAGCAGCAGGTCGACCTGGCGCAGCAGCAACTCGCCAGTATCGGTCCGCTGGCGCAAAAGGGCCTGATCGCCAATGCCCGTCTGCTGGATTCGCGCCAGTCCGTGGCCGACCTGCAGGGCAAGATCCTGGACTACGAAACCGCCATCCTCACCGCCAAGCAGGCGATCAGCAAGGCGAAGCAGGATGCTATCGATGCCCAGAACACCTTGAGTTCAAGTCTCGCCACTGACCGGCAGCAGACCGAAGCCGACCTGAACGAGGCCGCGTTGAAGGTGAACATGCAGAAAGGCCTGATAGCCCAGGCCAGCGATCCCGCGATGGCGGCCGCTATAACAAACGATCAGCAACCTACCCTGCTCTATTCACTGGTGCGCAATCTCGATGGCAAGACCACCGAGATAGCCGCCAAGGAAGAAACCCCGGTGCTGCCTGGCGATGTGATCAAGGTCAAGCTGGCGCCGCTGGCCAGCCAGTAGACTTGCTAAGCGCTGAGCGGTTCATCATTTACAGAAATGCAGAACCGCTTCATACGCTCGTCGCCTTCTGTGAGCGGATGGTCCGCGGATATTCCCATTTGCACGTTCTGAGATTGGTTTTCGCGGCGCCGTAACTGGAAGTGCCGGCCGGACGCGCTGGCGCTTCTGGAGCACGGCTTTTGGACAGTAACAGCTGCGCGCCGGACGTCCTGGTCGCTCGGCGCACGCGAGTCTGACAATCCAGCGTTTCAGTCTATTTCGCGGAGGCATGGATTTCCCGCCTCGCGCCCGGCCTGCTTGAGCCTTCGATCAGGGGAATTTGTATTGACGCGACTTCAGGTCCCGAGACGATAGCTCACGCCTGATCGGCGACCGCCGGACGGCCGGCATGCCGAGGCCAGTCAGCCTCGCCCCCGGCCGCGTCAGCCGGCTCGGGACGCGGCGACCGCCGCCTGCGGGTAACGGGCAGCCGCGCCAGCTTGAAGAAGCTGAAATACATCAGGAAAGAACCCATGATGTAGGGGTTGAGAATCTCGACCTCGACGAAGGAGCGGATCAGCAGCAGCACCATCACGCCGAAAAGGATCACCGAGTCCGCCTGCCATGCCTTGAAGATCACCGCCGAGACGTGGCCGTAGAGCGTGCGCAGCATGATCAGCGACACCAGCGTCGCTCCGACGAAGCCGAGTTCGACGAGGGCCTCGATGTAGGTGTTGTGGAAGTGAAAGCCGGTGCGGGTGGTGATGTAGAATTCGTTCCACAGCCGCTCGGCTTCAGCGAAGCCCTGCACCCAATAGGCGGCATAGCCGACGCCGAGAATCGGCGATTTCTGCACCGTGTTCCAGCCTTGCTCCCAAAGATAGGTTCGCCCGGTGAGCGTCGAATCCTTGCCGAAGAGGCCGAGGACGAAGTCCATCAGCCCGAGATTCAAGGCGACGAAGGCCGTCACGACCAGCAGGCCGGCGCCGATCAGGAAGATGACCCGGCGATAGCGGCGTGACAGAAGTTTGCTCATCGCAAGAAGCGCCACCAGCGCCAGAACCGCGGGTATCGAGGCCATCGAGGTGGCGGAATGCGAGGCGACCAGTACATAGGCCGACAGCAGCACGACGGGCACCGCCAGTATGAAGCTCAGCCGGCCGCGTCTGTAGAACGCAAGGAAGACAACGCAGAAATAGATGCCAAGCGAGCCGACAAAGCCGATCTGATTCTTGGAGGCGAAGGCGCCGACGAAGTTCACGGTGCCGTCGAGGACATCCTCGGAATAATTCCCGACCTTCACAGAATAGAGAAGGACGACGAATATCCCGACCAGCGCCCCTATGGTCAACGTGCGCACGCTGACGGTGCGCGCAGCTATGTAGGCGCAGGCAATATGGGAAAAATACTGGACCGACGTCCTTGCGGTGACGCCGGGAGCCTGCGACCAGAAAACCGAGAAGCAGACATAGGCCGCAAACAGCAGCGGCAGCCAGGCGCTGGACAGATGTCGCAAAAACCGCCGGTAGTCGACCAGGATGAGCGGAAGCCAGACCGCATAGTAGGCCAGGATCAGCACCTGGCCGAAAATGACCGAATAGGAAAACGCCCAGATCGAGACGACTACGGCAAAGGCGCCATAGACCGAATTCTTCTCGGGATCGATCAGCAGGGACTTTGGAATCTTCATCTCAGAGTCTCGCCGACACGACCCAGGGCCGGCAAGCCATGAGCCGGCCGGAATCTTCGCAAATATGGGCGTGCAATAAACGGCGTCTCCATTGTGCAGTGCAATATAACCTATTGCGCCCGGCGCTCAATGGCAAATCCGGTCACCTTGTCTTACAGCGAGGCATCTGCGGAGAGATCAGCTGGTTGCGCGTCCGAGACGCTACCAAAGCGCTCCGCCGGTGATCTGGATGTTCTCCATGGTGATGCCCTTGGCGAGATCCGAGCACAGGAATACCGCCAGAGCCGCAATCTCCTGCGGCTGCAGCATGCGCTGCTGCGGGTTGCCTTTGGCGATCTCGGCCCTCGCTTCCTCAGCGGTGCGCCCCTTGCCTTCGCGCTCGACGACCTGCGCCACATTGCGGCGCATCAGTTCGGTCTCGACCCAGGTCGGGCTGATCATGACACAGGTGACGCCATGCGCTGCCCCTTCCAGCGCCACGCAGCGTGTGAGGCCGAGAAGGCCGGCCTTGGACGCGCAGTAGGCTGGGTTGTCCTTCCAGCCGACCGAGGCGGCGGTTGAGCCGATGTTGACGATGCGGCCCCAGCCGCGCTCAATCATGCCCGGCAGCACGGCGCGGGTGGCACGGAAGGCGCCTGTCAGGTTGGTGTCGACGATCTTGTCCCACAGCGCGTCGGAATGGCCGCAGACCGGCTGCTCGGCGGTGGTGCCGGCAGCGTTGACCAGAATGTCGGCCGGCCCGATGGCCGCTTCGGCTTCCGCAACAAAACGGTTGGTGACGTCGCTGTCGCGGACGTCGAGATGGGCGGCGTGGACCCTGGTGCCGTGGGCGGCGAGAGCCGTACGCACGCGCTCGATCTCGTCCGCGCCTGGATAGTAGGCGGCATCGGACCTGTCAGAGCTGGCCGGCGCGATGTAGGAGCCGACGGCGACATTGGCGCCGACTTCAGCCAAAGCCGTGGCAATGGCAAAGCCCATGCCCGAGAACCCACCGGTAACGATGGCGCTACGGCCGGAAAGGTTTGTCATGGCGCACGGTCTCCACTTCGTTCCGGGCAGGCAATCAGGCCTGACCGGATTTGGCAATCACACCGGCGCAGCCTCCATCGCCAGCGTTTCATGTTTGCTGGAGCGGTTTGCCTAACCATTCGCGATAGAAGCCTTCGACGTCGGGCTCGAAATCGTGGACGATGGGATAGCCAGGTGCCGCCGCTTCCACCTCGTGCAGCGTGCCGCACTGCGGGCAGATGAACTCGCGGATTTCCATCCATTCGGGATCGGGGAGATCACTGTTGGGATAGATTTCGCGCAGCGCCTCCTCGGTGTTGCGCACGTTGATCGCAGCCTTGAGCTTCCAGTTCTTGCGATAGTCGCCGAAGGAGTGGCCGCATTCACAGCGGGTTATCCGCTCATCGCCGCTCTGGCAGATGAACAGATGGTCCGAGACCGGCAGCAGGATCGGGTCCTTCCAGGCAACGCGATCCTGATAGACGGCAACCATCTTGAAGAAACGGTCATCGTCCTTGTAGGCACTCATGATCCGCCTTGTCTGTGGCCAAGGCAGCTTGCCTGCGGCCAGATCGCCCAGGACTTCCTTGCTGTACGAGGTCATGGTTTTGCTCCCGGCATGAAGATCGATCTGGCATCGACGTTCCAGAACTCGCTGAATTCGCTGGTGAAGCGCGGCGACAGCTTGATCGCGCTGGCGTACATTTTCTTCACCTCGGGGGCGAAATCGGCCTTTTTGACGCGGCCGCGCTCCTTGGCGATCCAATCCGCCACCGGTACTGCTTTCGCCAGACGCTGCTTGCGCATGGCGGCGCGGCGCTCGACCGTGGCGTCGATATCGGCGATGGGATAACCGTCCTCATCGTCCTTCAGCACGATGCCGAACACCTGGTCCGCCGCTTGCCGGGTGAGAAAGCCGTTCTCGACATCCCAGGCCGTCTTGATCGGATCGCGCTCCAGAACGTCGCCGTAACCGCCGCCGCCATTGTAGGAATGGCTGAAGATGTCGCCGGACTTGTGCGGCGAGGTGATGTAGGGGCCCTCGACCACGACATGGTCGCCACCGATGTTCCGCTCGTAGTCGGAGACATGCGGATCGATGCCGGGCGCATGCGCCAGCGGTTCGCCTTTTGCGGCGAGTTCGTGAATGTCTGAGTTGCGCACCGCGCGATGCTTCTGGCAGGTCGGCGCCGGATAGCCGCCGCACATGCCGGCGTTGTCGAACACACGCGAGGAGTGCTCGGAGGTGTGGAGCCGCAGATGCGAGGTCTTGTTGATCAGCCAGGTCGAGACGAAGGAACAGCCGCCGCGATATTTGCCGGCACCGCCGGAATTCGGCACGATCGAGCGGCCGATATAGACCATCGGCATCGACTGTTCCCAGACCTCGATGTTGCCCATGTCGGATTCCGGGTTCCAGCCGACATAGGCGGTGTCGAGACCATCCTTGATGGCGAGCGCGCCGGAGCCGGCGGCGGCGCATTCAAAATGGGCCATGCCGAACGGCGTGCCGTACTGGCTCTCGCCACCCATTTCGATCATAGGACTGTTGACCTGGCCGACAAAGGCCTCCTCGACGAAGCCGCGGGCGATGAAGCCGCGCGACAGCAGGCGCTGGAAGACGCCATAGGCTGGCAGCAGCAGCGCCCACGAGGTGGCGGTCGCCACCATCTCGTTGTCGGGGTTGGTCCAGGTGCCGTGCGGCAGTTTCAGTTCGGTTGCCATCCAGGCGCCGTCATTGACCAGCCCTTCGAAATTCATGTGCTGGGTCAGCGTCACGAACATGCCGCCATCCATGCCGGCCGGCGTGCAGTTCATCGAATGGTAGCCCCAGGGCTGCGTGCCCTCGAAGTCCATGGTGATCTTGCCGTCGGTGGTGATCTCCATCTCGATCGGGATATTATAGAGCCAGTCGGGATCGCCGAGCAGCTGGAAGCCGGGCTTTCCCGCCGTGACATGGCCGTAAAAAGTGTGGCCGCGATAGATGCCGGGCACGGTAAGCTGGCGGGTGCGGGCGAGCTGGGCGCGGCGGCCTTCCTCGATGAACTCCTTCGAGACCTTCATCCAGTAGTCTAGGCCGATCTCCGAGATCAGCTGCTTGACGCTTTCGCGCATGTCGATGCAGGAGGCGACCTTGGCCTTTTCGTCCAGCACCCAGTAGATCGGCATGCGCAGATTACGTTCGCAGCGGATGACGTAGTCGCGGCGGATCTCGTCATTCTCGCCGATCTTCTCGGCGCAGACGAACAGACCCTCGGTGAAGCGCTCCTGCGCCAGACACACGTCGCCGCCCGGCGTGATGCCGCCGGCTTCCAGCTCGTGGCAGACAGCGCCGGCCCAGCCGACCAGCGTGCCTTCATGGAAGATCGGCACGACGTCCATGACGTCGGGCACCTGCACGGTGCCTATGAAGGCATCGTTGTTGGCGAAGATGTCGCCTTCGCGGATGCGAGGGTTGTCCTCGTAGCCGTTTTTGATCATCCATTTGATGAAGCGGCTCATCGTATGGACATGCACCATGATGCCGTTGGAGAGCGCAATGGCGTCGCCCTCGGGCGTGTAGATGGCGACCACCATTTCGCCGACCTCTCGCACGCCGGGGGAAGCCGAGATGCGGCGGGCCATTTCGCGTGCCGAGACGCAATAGGCGCGCAGCTTGGTGTGCAGCGTCTCGAATTTCAGCGGATCCTGGTTGCGCAGCGTGAGTTCCGTGATGCCGTCATAGCAGCCGGTTTCCTCCATCAGCCGCTCGGAATCGAGCAGTCTTTCGCGAAGGCGCAGGGCCGAGGCAGGTTTGTCCAACATGGCGGTCGCCCTCTCAAGCGTGGGTATAGTGCAGCAGCGTCCATTCATCGACGTGGATGCGGTCCTGCGGATGAACGACGAGCGTGGTGGCGGGATGTTCGATGATGGCCGGGCCGATGACTTCGTGGCCTGGCTGCAAAAGGTCCATCTCGTAGAGATTGGCCTTGTGCCAGCGCCCGCCAATATAGGCCTCGCGCACACCCTTGTGGGCGGCTGCCGGATCCGACTTGCCGAGCGGTCGCTTGAACAGCACCGGCTTGACCTTGTCGGCGGTGGCGATCAGCCCGAGTTCGGTGATGGTGAAGCCGGCCTCGCCATAGCGCGACACGCGATGGTTGACCTTGGCATAGACCGCCTCGAACTCGTCGATAACCCTACGCATGTCGTCGGCCGAATCGACCTTGGCAAGCGGCGCCATGACCTCGACGTCCTCGAGCTGGCCGGTGTAGCGCATCATCAGGAACGGCACGGTCCTGATCTTCTCCCTGGCATGGCCGTCGGCGATCATCTCGTCGACCGCGGCCCTGGTCAGGTCGTCCCAGACAGTGGTGACCTTGGCGCCGAAGGCGGCCAGCGTAGCCTCGTCGGCACGTGACGGGATGTCGTGCTGGGTGGAGACGGAATGACGCCGCATGAAATCGGCCGTGGTGCAGCCGAAGGCGGAGAAGGCGGCCGCAAACTGGAAGGTGATGATGTCCTTGAAGCCGATGCCCCTGGAGCAGCCGGCCAGATGCAACGGGCCGGAGCCGCCATAGGACAGCAGTGTGAATTCCGAGGGGTGGATGCCTTGCCCGGAAATGACCCGGCGCAGCGCGTTGTTGGCATCGGACTCCAGCATGTCGATCATGCCTTCGGCGGCTTCCTCCAGCCCGACGCCAAGGATGTCGGAGCATTTCTCCTGGAAGGCGCGGCGGGCCTTTTCGACCTGCAGCACGACCTTCCCGCCCAGGAAATAGTGTGGGTTGAGGCGGCCGAGAATGGCGTCGCAGTCGGCGATGGTCGGCTCGGTGCCGCCCCTGGCGAAGCAGATCGGACCCGGATCGGCGCCCGCACTTTCAGGCCCGAGCGAAACTTTCTTGGTCAGCGGGTCGACCTTGAGGATCATGCCGGCGCCGGCGCCGATCGTGTCGAGATGCAACGTCGGCACGTTGAGCTTGAAACGGTCCATCAGCGGCTCGTTCTCGATCCGGGTCTGGCCGCGCGTGATGACGCCCATGTCGAAAGAGGTGCCGCCCATATCCGAGCAGATCAGTGAGTCGTTGCCGATCAGCTTGCCGACATAGGCAGCGCCCAGAATGCCGCCGATCGGGCCGGAGATCATGGTTTCATGCAGGCGCGGATGGTTGATCGAGGTCAGGCCGCCGAAGGAGAGCAGCGTCTGCACGCCATACTTGAAGCCGTATTTCTTCGAGACGTCCTCGATACCCCTAAGTTGCTTGCGGCCACGCGAAGTCGCGTAGGCCTCGATCAGCACCGAGTTCAGCCGTGACTGCTCACGGATGACCGGACGAACCTCGTGGCTGGTGTAGACGATGATGTCAGCGCCGGCCTCCTCCACCTCTTCGCGGCAAATCTCGGCGATGCGCTTCTCGTGCACGGGATTGACGTGCGAGAAGATGGTCATGATGCAGATCGCTTCGACCTTGTCGGCGATCAGTTTTTTGGCGGCGATGGAGACCTCGTGTTCGTAGAGCGGCAGCACGATGTCGCCGAACTGGTCGATGCGCTCGGTGACGCCATGCGTGCGGCGGCGCGGCACCAGCGGATCGGGATGATGATGGGTGACCGCATGCAGCCGGTCGGCATAGGAATAGTCGGCCCAGGCCTGCAGTCCGCGGCCCATCAGGATCATGTCCTCGAGGCCCTTGGTGGTGATCAGGCCGAGCCGGCGGCCGGTGCGCGACAACAGCGTGTTGAGCATGCCGGTGCCGGAATAGAGCACGACATTGACGCCGGAAAACAGTGATTCCAGCGAGATGCCCCAGGCATCCGCCGCGTCCTCAGCAGACGCGAGGAAGCCCTCGGCTTCGTTCTTCGGCGTGGTCGCCGACTTGCCGATCTTGAAGTGGCCGTCCTGATCGACAAGGATCGTGTCGGTCATGGTGCCGCCGGCGTCGATGCCGATGACAATTGGATTGCCGACGATGGGGGCGGTGAGATTGGGTTGGGTCACGGTCGCCTCGGGATCTGGTCTAGGTTGACGCCAGGCTAGATTCGACAGGCGGCTTCGCGCCATATGCCTAAAGACACAATGACGGCTGGGCTGACATCGCCGAGAAAAGGGCATGCGCATGGACAATATCTGGGCGCCGCTCGCCAAAGCGATCGCCGCCACCGGCACCGACAGGCATGTCGACTGCCTGATCGACCTGATCGGCGCCGACATCGAGCACGACCTCGTCACGGTGACGCGCTATTCGGCGACGCAGACGCCGGAATTCGTCAAGCACCGGCGCTTCTCGGATGAAATGGTCCGGCGCTATCTCGACAACTACTACGTCTTCGACCCGTTCTATGCCTCGTGGCGGCGCGAGCGAAGGCTGGGCATCATGCCGCTGAAGCGGCTCGCCGACGACGAGGCCAAGCGCGGCCAGTACATTGCCGGCTTCCTGGCACAGTCGGAGATCTGCGACGAGGTCGGCATCATGCTGGCCGATGGCGGTGACTGGTGCCTCGGCATCTTCCTCGATCGCTCGACCGCTTCTTTCAAGGACAGCGAGATCGCCCTGCTGGACGAGCGGCTGCCGGTGTTCGAGGCGCTGCATGCGCTCGACATCAAGGCGCGCGGAACCGAATTCTCCCGCACATCGGCACCGACCAGCCCCGGCGCCTCGCCCCGGCAGGAGCCGACCATTCCGGCCAGCCTGTGGCCGGAGCTGTCGCTGCGCGAGCGGGAGCTGGTCCAGTTGATCCTCGCCGGCCACCCGACGGCGAACATCGCCGAGCGCCTCGGCATCACCGTCGGCACGGTCAAGAACCACCGCCGGCGTATCTACGAGAAGCGCGACATCACCACCGAGCGGGAATTGTTTTTGCAGTTCTTCCAGCATCTGGTCGACTGACAGCCGGGGTTCGGACAGCTAGGCGGTTTACGCTTTTTCCCGTTGCAGGTTAGAGCTCATCCTCCCAATTGGCGCCGCCATAGAACACACGGAAAATCACCACTTGGTCGGATTCCACTGTAAAGGTCACCGTTACACGGCGCTCAAAACCGACAACCCGAAGCCCCGGCCGCAGATCGTCACGGCGTGTTCCGCGCTCCGAGGCGTAGTCGAGACCCTGGCAGTAGGCTTCGATACGCTCGATATAGCGTATGGCCGTGACGTTGCCGGCGGCGATCTCGATGGTGTCGTATATCCATCTTAAGTCCGCTAGGGCTTCCGGCAACAGAACAATATGCCGGCGCTTCACACATCCCTCTTAAAGCGGGCGGCGTGGTGAGCGCGGATGTCGTCAAAAGCCTGGTTGGCTGGGATAACTCGGGAAGGGTCTGCCTTCCATCTGTCATAGGTCGGCACGACTTCCTCGCGCAGCCAACGCTCTACGGCCGCGTCGCGCTCTTGCAGGGCACGAAGCCCGGCGCGGATCACTTCACTGCTGGTCGCATAGGTTCCTGATTCAACGAGACGGTCGATGAAAGCAGCCTGCTCTGTTGGCAGGCTGAAGGTGCGCTTTTCGGTGGCAGCCATGATTTCTCCTATAATGTCGGTGTGATTATATCATACCAATATCGAATAGCGTTAGAAAATCTGTCGGGCGAAGAACCGACATGGGGCCTGCTAGCAGTCTCAAAATTCCTCTTGCGGAACCGCGCCGTCCCGGCTTAGTCTCTGCCTCTTCACAAAAATGAAATTTAATTCCATTTGTGTGCAAACCTTCTAGCCAGCATCGTGCCCCAGGAAAAATGAACGGCCTAATCGACTGAGACAATATTTGATATATCATCTACCAGAACGGAAATAGACATGGTCCAGCAGACATCGATCCAGCCATCGGCGCCCTGGTTGCGGCTAGAGGTTGACGATTCGGACTGGAACGACGCCGAGGTTTCGGGCCTGGTGCGCTGGTACCACCAGATGCTGCTCATCCGCCGTTTCGAGGAAAAAGTGCTCGATCTCGCCAATGCGGGGCTGGTGCATGGTCCGGCGCATGCCAGCATCGGCCAGGAGGCGACGGCGGTCGGCGCCATGTCCGTGCTCGGCACCGGTGACCGCATCAACGGCACCCACCGCGCCCATCACCAGGTGCTGGCCAAGCTTGTCAACGCGCAGACGCCCGGCGGATTCGACCCGCTGCATGACGCTTTCAACCCGGACATGCAGGGCTCGGTGCGCGGCCTGATGGCCGAGATCATGGGCCTCAAGTCAGGCTATTGCGGCGGCCGTGGCGGCTCGATGCATATGCGCGACGATAGCTCAGGGATTCCTGGCACCAGCGCCATCATCGGTGGCAACCTGCCGCATGCGGCAGGCTACGCGCTGGCCGACAAGCTGCTCGGAACCGGCAACATCTCGGTCGCCTTCTTCGGCGACGGTACGATGATGGCAGGGCCGGCCTACGAGGCAATGAACATTGCCGCGCTCTACCGGCTGCCGGTGATCTTTTTCGCCGAAAACAATCTCTATGCCGTCTCGACGCACATCAATGAGCAGACGCGCGAGACGCGGCTGGCCTCGCGCGGACCTATGCTCGGCTTTCGCGGCATCGAATGCGACGGCATGGATGTGGTGGCGGTCCATCACGCCATGCGCGAGGCGCGCCGGACGATCGAGGAAGACGGCGGCCCGGTGCTGGTCGAGGCGCTCTGCTACCGCTTCCTGCATCAGAGCGGCGCCCGCCCGGGCAGCGAATTCGGCTACCGCACGCGGGCCGAAGAGGACGCCTGGAAAGCGCGCGACCCGCTTGCCACCATGGCGGCTCGCCTGAAGACGATGGGCATCCTGAACGATTCGGACCTCGGCACACTCGACCAGCGCGTCATGGAGGTGGTCAACACCGCTGCCGATTCGCTGACCGAAATGAGCGGCAACGCGCTGCGCATTCCTGATCATCTGTGGCCGGACCCAAGCGACGTCGACAACCAGATCCGCGGCGATCTTTCCGAACTGAAGAGCGAGCGCTTCCTCGAGATCGAGGACGTGCCGCCGGCCGAGACCAAGCCGGTCAAATTCATGGTTGCCGCGTCCGAGGTCATCGCTCGCGCCATGGAGCAGGATCCGCGCATCATCATCATGGGCGAGGACGTGCACCGGCTGCGCGGCGGCGTTTCGGGCGCCACAAAAGGTGCGCTGGAACGCTGGCCGGAGCGCGTGCTGGCGATGCCGATCGCCGAGAACGGTTTTGTCGGGGTGGCGCTGGGTGCGGCGCTTTGCGGCTTGCGGCCGATCGTCGAGATCATGTTCGGCGACTTCTGCCTGGTTGCCGCCGACCAGCTGTTCAACGCGGTCAGCAAGGTGCGTCACATGTTCGGCGGCGGTTTTCCGGTGCCCATCGTGGTCAGGGTGCGCGTCTCGCCGCACACCGGCTACGGCTCGCAGCATTCGGGTGATCCGTCCGGCCTGTTCGCCCTGTTTCCCGGCTGGCGCATCGTCGCGCCGACGACGCCCTTCGACTATATCGGCCTGATGAATTCAGCGTTGAAATGCGACGATCCGGTCGTCGTCATCGAGCATGTCGAACTGTTCCCGAGCGAAGGCCCTGTGCCTGCGGACGACCGCGACTATTGCGTGCGGCTCGGCAAGGCGAAGATAGTCAGGCCGGGCAGCGCCTGCACACTGCTCACCAGCGCCAGCATGGTTGCCGTCGCCAGACAGGTGGTCGAGGAGACCGGCGCCGATGCCGAGATCATCGACCTGCGCAGCCTCGACCCGACCGGGCTCGACTGGCCGCTGGTGGAAGCCTCGATCCGCAAGACCAACCGAGTGGCCGTCATCGAGCAGGTGCAGCGTGGGCTATCGCTTGGCGGACGACTGACACAGGAGATTCAGGATCGCGTGTTCGATTATCTCGATCACGAGATCCTGCATGTGACGGGAAGCCTTTCTGCTCCCGTCGTATCGGCCCCGCTCAACCGCGCCGCACTGGGCGGCGCTGAAAAGCTCAAGGCCGCGCTTCAATCCCTCACTGGCGTGGGCGGATAGAGCGAACGCATTGCCACAAAGATCCGACAAGAAAATGGGAGAACTGACATGACCATCCTACCGAGAAGCAAGACCAGAGCGACGATGCTGGCAGCCGTGCTGCTGGCCACCAGCGCCTTCTGGGCACCGGCCACGTTCGCGCAGGACAGCAAGCCGCTGGTCATCGCACGCAACATCGACCTCAACTCGCTCGACCCGCACCGCGCCTTCTGCGACACCTGCCAGATCTACAATTCCAGCGTCTATGAATCCCTGCTGACGCTCGACAAGGACAACAAGCTGATCCCACTGCTCGCCTCGAAGTGGGAAGGCAATGCCGACCAGAGCAGCTTCACCTTCACACTCGACCCGGCCGCCAAATTCTCGGACGGTTCGCCGGTTGAAGCCAAGGACGTCAAATGGTCCTGGGAGCGGCTGAAGAACCTCAAGGGCAGCGCCTCGTTCCTGATGGACAATGTCGCCTCGATCGAGACCCCGGACGCGCATACGGTGGTCGTCAAGATGGTCGCGCCGAGCTCCGAATTCCTCAACATCGCGGCGGCGCCCTACGCAGCGGTCGTCAACAGCAAGGTTGCTTCCGAAGCCGGCGCCAAGGCCGATGCGGAAGCCTCGACGACAGACAATGCCGAGGCCTGGTTCCTGGCGCATTCGGCCGGCAGCGCGCCGTTCGTGCTGAAATCCTATGAGCCCAATTCGGAGCTGCGGCTGGCACGCAACGACAAATACTGGCGCACGGCGCCGGCGCTGAGCGAAGTCGTCATCCGCCAGACCAAGGATGCGGTGGCGCAGGCGCAGATGCTGCAGAGCGGCACCGCCGACATCGCCATGCAGATCGACCCGGATACGGCCAAGACGATGACGGGCAGCGACGTGAAGATCGAGACCGTGCCGTCCTACAACTTCATCTATGTAGCGCTGTCGCCGGGCGCCAAGGCCAACAAGGTTCCGCTGACGCCCGAAGTGCGCGAGGCGATCTCGCTCGGCCTCGACCGTCCGAGCATCCTCGACTTCACCATCGGCTCCGAGGGCCAGTTGATCAGTGCGCCGATCCCGCTCGGCTTCCCCGGCGGTTCGGGCTTCGAGGCGCAGCCCTATGACGTCGCCAAGGCAAAGGAACTTCTGGCCAAGGCCGGACACGCCGACGGCTTCGAGATGGAAGCGGCGTTTCCCGGCATGAACGTCTACGGCGTCGACCTGTCGCTTCTGATGCAGAAGGTTCAGCAGGATCTGGCCAAGATCAACATCAAGCTCGATCTGCAGCCGATCCCCTTCGCCAACTGGCGCGAACGCGTCAATGGCGACGGCATCCCGATGACCGCGGTGTTCTACGCGCCGGACTATTACGGCACCTCGCAATACATCGATTATTTCGCCATGACCAAGGGCAGCCCGTGGGCACGCCGCGCCGGCGCGGAGCGCGACCCGTCGGTGCTCAACCCAAAGGAAGCGGATATCTACAAGGCAGCCCTCGCGGCGAGCGGCGACGAGGCTGCCAAGCTGTGGCACCAGGCCGGCGAGGAGATGATCAAGGACAGGATCATCCTGCCGCTGATCAGCCCGAACCTGATCCTGGCCTACAAGTCGGACGTCAAGGGCGTGCGCTACAGCGCCTGCTGCAACCTGCCGCTGGCGGAACTCAGCCACTGAGCGAAAGATGCGGGAGGCGGCCTGACGCCTCCCGTTTTCTCATCCTGGACGATCAGCAAATCCTGTTCTTCCAGCGCCAAACTCAATATATGATATATCAATGTACGGAGACCTCGCTATGCCTTCCCTGATCAACTCCAAGGACCAGTTGCTGCGCGAGCGTGCGGCCTCGGTCATTCCGGGCGGCATGTGGGGACACATGGCGACGCGCTATCTCGGCTCCGCCTATCCGCAGTTCTTCGAGCGCGCCGACGGCTGCCGGGTCTGGGACGTCGATGGGCGCGAATACATCGACCTGATGTGCAGTTGGGGGCCCAACATCCTCGGCCACCATCACCAGGCCGTCGAACAGGCAGCCGAGAAGCAACGTCGCCTGGGCGATGCGATGAACGGCCCGGGTGAAGTTCTGGTCGAGCTGGCGGAGTTGCTGGTCAAGACCGTCGCGCATGCCGACTGGGCAATGCTGCAGAAGAACGGCACCGACGCCACCACGGCCTGCGTGACAATCGCGCGTGCCGGCACCGGCCGGCGCAAGGTGCTGGTCGCGCGCGGCTCCTATCACGGCGCCGTGCCGTGGTGCACGCCTTCGCTCGCCGGCGTCACCGCCGAGGACCGCGCCCATCTCATCCATTTCGACTACAATGACGTTGCCGGCCTTGAGGCAGCCGTCGAGCAGGCCGGCAGCGATCTTGCCGCCGTCATCGTCACAGCTTTCCGCCACGACATCGCCCGAGATCAGGAATTGCCGACAGCCGCCTTCGCCAGACGGGCGCGCGAACTGATTACCGCCGCCGACGCGGCACTGATCGTCGACGATGTCAGGGCCGGCTTCCGCATCGACCTCGCCGGCAGCTGGGAGCCGCTCGGCGTACGGCCGGACCTTTCCGCCTTCTCGAAGGCTATCGCCAATGGTTATCCGCTGGCCGCCATCACCGGCACCGACCGGTTTCGCGAGGCCGCGACCAAGATCTATGTGACGGGTTCGTTCTGGTACGGCGCCGTCGCCATGGCCGCCGCGATCGCCACCATCAGCACGCTGCGCGATACCGACGCCATTGCCCGCATGACCGAAGCCGGCGACAGGCTGCGCTCAGGCCTCGACGCGGCAGCGAAGAAGCATGGCCTGTCGTTGCGCCAGACCGGTCCGGTGTCGATGCCGATGGTGCTGTTCGACGACGATGCCGAGTTCAAGCTGGCCAATGCCTTCTGCTCGGCCGCCTTGCGCGAAGGCGCCTATTTCCATCCCCGGCACAACATGTTCCTGAGCGCCGCGCACACCGCAAAAGACATAGATCTCGCCCTGCAGGCTGCCGATGCGGGCATGGCTGCCGCGGCGCAGGTGGCGTGACCGGCGCCGATGCGGTTCGGAGAAAAAGTTCGTTCAACCGGCGGCCGACACCAGTCGGCCGTTCTGCGCCGCGCGGCGCAGTTCCTCGGGCGTGACCGCACCGTCGTTCAGCCGCTCGAGCACCTTGACCAACAGGCGGCCGCCTTCGATCATGTCCTGCTGAATGCCCTTGCGCACGCCGTTCTCGTCACGGGCGCGCAGCGCGTCGAGAATGTCGAGATGCCGGTGGCGGCCGTCATAGGTCGGCCTCGCGTGCGGGTATTGATAGTTCACCAGCGGTCCGTTGCGCAGCCAGATGCCCTCGATGATGGCCAGCAACTCCGGCATTTGCGCCGCCTGGTAGATCGAGTGATGGAATTCCCAATTGTCGCGGACGGCTTCGAACCAGCGGCCATTGTCCTCGTTGGCAATCAGCTTGTCATGCACCGCGGCCAGACGGTCGATCTCGCGCGGCTCGATGCGCGTCGTTGCCGCGGCACCCGCCATGCCTTCGAGATGCAGCCGGATGCTCCGCAGTTCCAGATACTGGGCCAGCGACAACTGGGCGACGGTGATCGAACGGCCCGCCTCCATCTCCAGGCCTTTTTCGCGCACCAGCTGCATCAGCGCCTCGCGCACTGGTGTCTCAGACACCTGAAGGCTGGCGGCGAGGTCGCGGATCTTGAAGCGATGGCCCGGCCAGAAACGGCCTTCCATCATGGCGCGGCGAAGCTCCTCGTAGACACGCGTCGTCAGATTGTCGCGCGCGATCGGCGCGATAGAAGCAGTCACATCCGCTCTCCGTTCTTGCAGTCGCGCAGGCGGCGCCTGCGTCGCGGGGCTGTGTATATGATACCACGAATGGCCTGACCACCGACATGAGACAAGCCGCCCCGAAACCGGCAGACATGAGACGGGTAGCATGACCAGGTCGATGCCTTCCCTGCTGTTCGGCGCCATTGCCGACGATCTGACCGGCGGCACCGAGCTGGCGTCGATGCTGGTCGCGCGCGGCATTCCAACAGGATGCACGGTCGGACTGAGTGCGCCGATCCCATCAGGCAATCTTGCCCACGTGATCCTGCTGAAGACCCGCGTCATCGCGGCCAGCGATGCGGTGCGCCAGGTGCTGGAGGCCGCGGACCGGCTGGTTGCAGCGGGCGCGCGGCAGATCTTCTTCAAATACTGCGCTACCTTCGATTCCACGCCCGCCGGCAATATCGGCCCTTGCGCCGAGGCGCTGCTCGAGCGGCTTGGCGGCGGCGTCACGCTGTTCACCCCGGCGCTCTGCGAAACCGGCCGCACCGTTTATCAAGGGCATATGTTCGGTGGCGTCCAGTTGCTGGCAGAGTCGCCCAAGCGATTCGATCCGCTGACGCCGATGACCGATTCCAATCTGGTTCGCGTGCTGCAGACGCAGAGCAAGGGCAAGGCAGGGCTGGTGCCCTATCTCATTGTCGATGCCGGCGCCGTGGCGATCCGCAACGCCATACGAGAGCACAGTGCGCGCGGCGAGACGCTGCTGATCACCGACACGATCCGCGAGCGCGACCTGGCGGCGATCGCGGAAGCCGCCTTCGACCTGCCGCTGATGACCGGCAATTCCTCGGTCGCGGCGCATCTGCCGCCGGCCTGGCTGGCGCATGGGCTGGTGAATTCAGGCGACCTCGTTGCCGCCAGCCTGCCGGCCGTAAACGGCCCAGCGGCGGTGCTGGCCGGCAGCGTCGCCGATCGCACCATCGAACAGCTCGAGCGTTTTGCGCGCAACAATCCACTGCTGACGATCGACCTTGCCAGCGCCTTTGCCGGCGCCGATATCATGGCCGAAGCGCGTGCCTTTGCCGAGCGGCATTTGCCCGGTGCGATGATCGCCATTGCCACGACCGCGCCGCAAGCGACGGTCGAAGCGCTGCAGCAGGCGCACGGCCGCGATGTGGTGGCAGCAAGGGCGGAAGAGATCCTGGCCGGGATTGCACAGATTCTGGTGCGTGAACTCGGCGTCCGCCGGCTCGTCGTCGCCGGCGGCGAGACAGCCGGTTCGGTGGTCAAGGCGCTCGGCATCGACCGGATCGCCATGGGCGCCTATGAGGGCCCGGGACTGTCGCGCGCCATCGCCCACCTCCCCGACCTGCCATCCGATCCGCTGGCGCTGATGCTGAAATCGGGAAAGCTCGGCGGCCCGGATATTTTCGCCGACGTCCTGCAAGACATGACACGGGCGACCACCGTCGCGCCGGCGATCGATATATGGCCACCGGCAAAACCTGTCATGCGGCCAACCACAGGAAAGGCATCGTGATGGATACCGAGACTGCACGCGCCAGCCTGATCACCGCGACGCAGACGCTGGACGCTAGTGGGATGAATGTCGGCACCACCGGAAACATCAGCGTGCGCACGACAGCCGGCATGCTGATCACGCCGACGGGAATAGCCACGAGCGCCTTGCGGCCGGAGCAGATGGTGGCGATGCAGCTCGATGGAGCCTGGGACGGTGCGTTCAGGCCATCGAGCGAATGGGAAATGCACGCCGAGATCTACAAGGCCTTTCCCGAGGCCGGCGCCGTCGTCCATGCCCATCCCGACCATTGCGTGGCGCTATCGTGCCTGCGCGAGGGACTGCCGCTGTTCCATTACATGGTCGCGGGTTTCGGTGGCGATGATGTGCGCTGTTCGGACTATGCGCTGTTCGCGTCAAGCGACCTGGCCAAGGTTGCCGTCGTCGCGCTCAAGGACAGGTCGGCCTGCCTGCTCGCCAATCATGGCATGATCGCTTTCGGCGGCGATCTCGACATGGCGCTCATCCGCACCATCAAGCTCGAAACCTTGGCGCGGCAATATCTGCTGGCGCGCAGCGCCGGCACGCCGGTGCTCATCGAGGGCAGCGAACTCGCCGCCATTCGCGGGCGCTACAAGAGCTACGGCCAGCAGAAATAACCGGCCGAGCAATTCCAGGAAAAGTGTGAAGCGGTTTTCCCGGGAAAACCGCATAGCGCTTTCCCTTGGGAATAGCGCCAAAACAAGGAACGGCTCTTCGCGCTCTTGAATAGAGAACCACTCAGTCGACCCCACAAATGCGACGAGGGCTGTCACGCTCCGTGAAAGATCAGGCGGGGATCGGTTCGGCGGCAGGCGCATAGACGCTGACAGCCCCAGTGCCGACCAACTGGTAGATGGTCTCGGCGCTGTAGCCGAGCACGTCGGCCAGCACGGCAGCTGTGTCCTGGCCCAGCATCGGTGGCGCGGTGAAGTCGGCGGTCAACTGCGCGGCAAGTCCCTGCGCCGGGCGCACCATGGCGACGGAACCGAGATGCGGATGCGGCAAGGTCTGAACGAGGCCACGTTCGCGCACATTGGACTATCGAAGACTTCCGGTATCGATTTTACCGTGCCGGCCGGCACGCTGGCGGCGGCACAGGCCGACATCCAGTGATCACGCGGCTTGGTCTTGAAGACGGCGGTGAGGTGCGGGATCAGCGCCTCGCGGTTGGTGGCGCGCGCCCCTGCCTTGATGAAGCGCGCATCCCCAGCCAGATGTGGCAGATCAACGACCTTCTCGCACAGCGCCGCGAACTGGCGGTCATTGCCGACCGCCAGCGCAAAGCTGCCATCGGAGGCTTCGAATATCTGATAGGGAACGACCGTCGGATGGGCATTGCCGTATCGGGCGACCTCTCGGCCGGTGTTGAGATAACCGCTGCCGACATTGATCAGCAGGCTGAGCGCGCAGTCGATCAGCGACAGGTCGAGGAACTGCCCCTTGCCGGTCGTCGTTCGCTCGAAAAGCGCTGCCAGGATCGACTGCGTGGCGACCATGCCGCAGACGATGTCGGTGATGGCGACGCCGACACGCATCGGCTCGCCATTGCTCTCGCCAGTGATGGCCATCAGGCCGCTTTCGGCCTGCATGACGAAATCATAGCCGGGCCGTCCGGCATCGGGGCCGGTCTGGCCGTAACCGGAGATCGAGCAATAGATCAGCCGTGGGTTTGAGGCACTGAGCTCCTTGAAACCAACGCCAAGGCGATCGGCGGTGCCGGAGCGGAAATTCTCGACGACGATGTCGGCCTTCGCCGCCAGCTCGCGCACGATGGCCAGCCCCTGCGGGCTCTTCATGTCGAGCGCGATGCTCTGCTTGCCGCGATTGGCGCAGAGATAGTAGGTCGAGACACCCTTGTAGCTCGGCACCGACCACGCCCTGGTGTCATCGCCGCCGTCGATGTTCTCGATCTTCCAGACTTCGGCGCCGAGATCGGCCAAGCTCATCGTCGCCCACGGACCGGCCAGCACGCGCGAAAGATCGAGAACCTTGATGCCTTCGAGCGGCAGGCGCCCACGGCCCGCCGTGCTGGCATCGTCAGTTTGGGCTTCAGTCACGATAATATCCTTCGTGGGTACAGCAATCGTGAGGACCGGTCAGACAGCCTTTAAAGTGTTGACCGGCTCCGGGAAATGACAGGCGACCCGATGGGAACCGCCAGGCGGATCGAGCGGCGGTTCGACGGCAGCGCAGATCGCCTGCGCCTTGAAGCAGCGCGTGCGGAAGCGGCAGCCTGACGGCGGGTTGAGCGGACTCGGCACGTCACCGGTCAGCACGATGCGCTCGCGCTTGCGCTCCTTCTCGGGATTGGCGAGCGGCACCGCCGACAGCAGCGCCTGCGTATAGGGATGCAACGCCCTCGAATAGAGCTCGGCCGCGGGTGCGATCTCGACGATCTTGCCGAGATACATCACCGCGACCTGGTGCGAGATGTGGCGCACGACCGAAAGATCATGTGCGATGAACAGATAGGATGTGCCGAAGGACTGCTGAATATCCCTAAGCAAATTGAGCACGCCAGCCTGCACCGAAACGTCGAGCGCCGAAACCGGTTCGTCGAGGATCACCACTTGCGGGTTGAGGGCCAGCGCGCGGGCGATGACCACACGCTGGCGCTGGCCGCCGGACAGCTCGTGCGGATAGCGCTTGCCGTGATCGGGATTGAGCCGGACGAGTTCGAGCAGTTCGGCGACGCGCGCGCGGCGGTCGGCCGCCGACATGTCGCTCATGCGCAGCGGCTCGGCGATGTTGTCGGCGATGCGCATGCGCGGATGCAGCGACCCGTACGGATCCTGGAAGACCAGCTGGATGTAGCGCCGCATCAGGCGCATGTCTTCGTGATTGAGCGCGAGCAGGTTCTGGCCCCGGAACCAGCTTTCGCCGCTGGTCGGCTCGATCAGCCGCATCAGGCAGCGCCCGAGGGTCGACTTGCCGCAACCGGATTCACCGACGAGGCCCAGCGTTTCGCCGGGGGCTACGTCGAACGAGACATCAGCGACCGCACGGACATGGGCAACGGCACGGTCGAAGACGAGGCCGCCGCGAACCGGAAAGTCCTTGACGAGATGGCGTACCGAAAGCGCTGCCGCCGGCTTGGTTTCGACTTGAATTTGCTCCGCTGCGCTCATGGGCTCACGCTTCCATTGTCCAGGCTGGCCGCCACCAGCGCAGCGCTGTGGAAGGGCGGCAAGGTCGTCGCGAAATGGCAGGCCGAGAACCGGCCGCCAATATCGTGCAAAGGCGGATCCTCGGTCCGGCAGCGTGCCTCGGCATAGATGCAGCGCGGATGGAAGGCGCAGCCGCCCGGCAAGCGGCCAAGTGCGGGCGGCGAACCGTCGATCGAGAACAGCCGCTCGCGGCTTTCCTCGAGGTTGGGGATCGAGGCAATGAGGCCGCGCGTGTAGGGATGGCGCGGGTCGGCGAACAGCTCGGACACGCCAGCCTGTTCGACGACGCGGCCGGAATAGACGACCGCGACGCGGTCGGCATGACCGGCGACGACGCCGAGATCATGGGTAATCAGCACCAGGCCAAGGCCGAGCCGCTCCTGCAGCGAACGCAGCACCGACAGGATCTGCGCCTGCACCGTGACATCGAGCGCCGTGGTCGGTTCGTCGGCGATTAGCAAATCGGGATCGTTGGCGACGGCCATGGCTATGACCGCGCGCTGGCGCATGCCGCCGGAGCATTCATGCGGATACTGGTTCACCCGGCGCTCCGGCTGCGGGATCGCCACCAGATTGAGCAATTCCACCGCGCGCGCCATGGCCTGTTTGCGGGTGACGCGCTGATGCAGCCTGACCGCCTCGGCGATCTGGGCGCCGACGGTCATCACCGGATTCAACGAGGACAGCGGGTCCTGAAAAATCATGGCTATGCGCGCGCCCCTGATCTTGCGCATTTCGCGTGACGATTTGCCGACCAGTTCGTCGCCGTTGAAGCGGACCGAGCCGGTAACCACGGCGTTCTTCGAGGTCAGGCCGAGCGCGGCGAGCATGCCGACCGACTTGCCCGAACCGGACTCGCCGACAATGCCGACCACCTCGCCCTTGGCGACGTCGAGGTCGATGCCTCGCACCGCTTCAAACTGGTCGCCGGCCCGCCGGAACCCGACGCGCAGGCCACGAATCGAGAGCAGCGGCTCCTGCTCACCTGCCTTGTCGACGGCGCCGGAGCGCGCTGAAGATATCTGTGCGCTCATCGCCTAGTCCGACCTTGGATCGAGAATGTCGCGCAAGCCGTCGCCGATGAAGTTGAAGCCGAGCACGATGGTGAGGATGGCGACGCCGGGACCGAAGGCGATCCACCATTGATAGAAATGGACGGCGCCATCGGAGATCATCGAGCCCCATTCAGGCGTCGGCGGCGTGGCGCCGAGACCGATGAAGCTGAGCGACGCGGCAAGCAGCACGACCTGGCCCAAATCCATGGTCGCGCTGATCAGCACCGGAGTCCAGCAAAGCGGCAATATGTGCGTGAACAGCACGCGCCGCGGCCTGGCGCCGGCGGCGATTGCCGCCTCGACATGCTCGCGCTCCTTCACCTCCAGCACCTGCGCCCGCATCAGCCGGGCGTAGACCGGCCACCAGACCAGCACCATGGCGATGGCGGCATTGCCGAGGCCCGGCCCGAGCGACGCCGCGACGGCCATGGCGAGCAGCATCGGCGGGAACGACAAGGTCACGTCGACCAGCCGCATGATCGCCGCGCCGGTGAGGCCGCCGACGAAGCCGGAAATGGCGCCGAGCAGCGAGCCGATCACCACAGCCGAGACGACGACCAGGACCGCGATCGGCAACGAATGTGCGGCCCCGTGCAGAGTGCGGGCCAGCACATCGCGGCCGAGCGCATCGGTGCCCAGCCAATGCGCCCAGTTCGGCGGCTGCAGCCGGCGTGCGACCATTTCGAGCGGATCGAACTGCACGACCAGATTGGCGAAGACGGTCATGAACAGCCAGAACAGGATGACGATCGTGCCGATGACCAAAGGCGCGGTCAGCCATTCGGGAACAGCGGTGGAACGGGATCTGGTTTCGACCGCCGACATCAGCTCAATCTCACGCGCGGATTGGCCACGACATAGAGTATGTCGGTGATGAGATTGGTGACCAGGAAGGCGAGGCCGCCGACGATGGTAACGCCGATGATTGCCGGGAAGTCGAGCGCGCGCGCCGCCTCGACGGCATAGGAACCCATGCCCGGCCAGGAGAAGATGGTCTCGGTCAGCACCGCGCCGGTGATCAGATAGGCGAAGGAGTAGCCGATGACGGTTAAGGTCGGCACCATGGTGTTGCGCAGCGCGTGGACAATGACGACGCGGAATTCGCTCGCCCCCTTGGCGCGCGCGGTGAGCACGAACTCGCGGCTCATCACATCCAGCATGTTGGCGCGCACCAGCCGCGATATGGTGCCCGAAACCGTCCAGCCGAGCACGAAGGCCGGCAGAAGCAGGTGCCAGAGCGCGTCCTTGAGGACGGTCCAGTCGCCAGCCAGAAGCGAATCGATGGTCAGGAAGCCCGTGATGCCGGGCGGCAATGCCAGGCGGGCATCGACCCTGCCCGGCCCCGGCAGCCAGTTCAGCATGACGGAGAAGATGAACAACAGGCCGAGCCCCGACCAGAACACCGGCAGCGAAGAGCCGAACAAGGCGAACAGCCGCGCGCCATGGTCAATCAGGCTGTTGCGGAAATAGGCGGCCAGCACACCAAGCACAATGCCGAGCGTGGTGCCGAAGATCATCGCAGCGAAAACCAGTTCGAGCGTTGCCGGCAAGCGGTAGAGAATGTCGGTGCCGACATTGCGCTTGGTGATGAACGAGGTGCCAAGATCGCCGCTCAGCAGATTCCCAAGATATATCATATAGCGTTCCGGCAAAGGACGATCGAGACCCCAGCGCGCCTTGGCGGCGGCCACCACTTCGGGGTTGCTCATCTGCTGTTCGGCGACAATCGCGGTCAGCGGATCGCCCTTGGTCACCGTGGTGATCAGGAAGGCAATGGTGACGATGCCGAGCACCAGAAACGGCATGGCGATAAGCCGGCGCAAAATATAGCGAGACACGTGGCTACCTTCACAAGGAGGGGCTTCGTAAGATGGCACAGGGCGCTTGGAGATGCCATCGAGGGAAGCATATTGATAGTGGGGGAAAGCGCCTGTCAATATAAATGGAATTTAATTTCATTTTTGATACAACGCCGGCGACACCGGCCCGACAGGCGGACGACGACGCCAGAAAGACTTCAGCGTGCGCAAGCGAGCCACCAGGGACGAGACGGAGCTTGAAGTCGAAGGCGCGCAGCTTTCGTCGTCGCTGGTGCGCGGGCTCGGCATCCTGCGCGCTTTCCGCCCGGGCGATGCCTCACTCGGCAATCAGGACATCATTGCCCGCACCGGCTTGCCCAAGGCCACGGTTTCGCGCATCACCTATACGCTAAGCGCGCTTGGCTATCTCCTCTACGACAAGGACCTCGGCCGCTATAGCCTGGGACCAGCCACCGTGGCGCTGGGTTATTCGGCACTGAGTTCCAGTGCGGTCGTCCACGTCGCCCGGCCGCTGATGCAACCGCTGGCCGATCTGACGGGGGCGGCGGTGGCGCTTGGCACCCGCGACAGCCTCAACATGGTCTATCTCGCCAACTGCCGGTCGGAGAGCCTTGTCACGCTGCGCCTCAACCCGGGCTCCTATCTGCCTATCTGGAAGACATCGATGGGGCTGGCCTATGCGGCGGCACTTTCATCCGAGGAGCGTGCCCGCCTTGTGGAGGCTTTGCAGGAGGCCGAGCCGGACAGGGCGGCGATGATCGCGGCGGCGATCGACGATGCGATCGCCCAGTATGCCGACAAGGGCTATGTGACGTCGTTCGGCGCCTGGCACAGCTACATCCATGCAGTCGGCGTGCCGTTCCGTCCGAGTGACGGCTCGCCGCTGGTTGCCATCACCTGCGGCGGCATCGGCGAGATCATCACGGAAGAGCGCGCGCATGCCGAGATCGGACCGGCGCTGGTGGCGATGGTGAAGGCGCTGGGCAGAGAGCTCGAGGGGAGTCCCGGGTAACGGGATTGGCCCAGACGATCGGACTCGCATGCCGGCTTGAACTTGCCTGATCGTGACCGCACAGTCGCCGTCGATGGTATGGCGGTCGCGCGTGGTTGGCGTCCATCGGGTTCAGGTGACGGGGGGAGAATCAGATGCCGATGAATTTTGCAGGACGGTTCAGCGGTCGAGCGGCGGTGATCACCGGCGGCGCATCGGGCATCGGTCTGGCAGTGGCTCAGAGGATTGTCGAAGAGGGCGGACGGGTTTCAGTCTGGGATCGCGATCCTGCTCAGATCGAACAGGCCAGGGCTACCCTTCCCGGCCTCCACGGTGTTGCCATTGACGTCGCCAATGCGGCCGGCGTGGAACGCGCCAAACAGTCGGCGATCGAAGCGCTTGGCGGTGTCGACATCCTGGTCACCAGTGCGGCGATCACCGGACCCAACATGACGACCTGGAATTACTCGGTCGAAGATTGGCAGAAGGTCATCGACATCAACATCAATGGCGTCTTCTATTGCAACAAGGCGCTTGTCCCGCACATGCTCGAGCGCAACTATGGCCGCATCGTCAACATCGCTTCGATCGCCGGCAAGGAAGGCAATCCCAACGCTTCGGCCTACAGCACCTCGAAGGCCGCGGTGATCGGCCTGACCAAGTCGCTCGGCAAGGAGCTGGCCAAGACCAAGGTGACGGTCAATTGCGTCACACCGGCGGCCGTGCGCACCGCGATCTTCAGGCAGATGAGCCAGGAGCACATCGACTTCATGCTGTCCAAGATACCGATGGCGCGCTTCGGCGAGGTCGACGAGGTGGCGGCGCTGATCTGCTGGATCGCCTCGGAAGAGTGTTCGTTCACGACCGCCGCCGTGTTCGACGTTTCCGGCGGCCGCGCCACCTACTGAGGCAGGACGCATCTCAATTCCGCGTGACGACGCAACGAACTGGAGCGTAGGGGCGTATAGTCCAGACGTCGAATCGACGTTGACGCAACAAAGCTATGCGGGAAAGCTATGACGCGGCATGACAGTTCAGCATGCGTGATGACCTGCCGGCGCGGGGCAACTGGTTGGCGGTTGACGGACGCTGCAGCCATCCGGCGGGAGCTTGCTTGCTTTGCTTAGAGCCGAGCCTGGCGCGCTGTCCGACGACGAGCTTCTGGACCGCTATCAGCGCGCCGCCTTCGACTATTTCCTTGAGAACGTGAACCCCGAAAACGGACTGGTCGCCGACACCTCGCGGCCGAATTCGCCGGCCAGCATCGCTGTCGTCGGCTTCGCGCTGTCCAGCTATCCGGTCGGCGTCGAGCGCGGCTGGATGGCGCGCGATGCCGCCGCGAAGCTGACGCTGGCAGCGCTGCGTTTCTTCTCGGCCGGCTCGCAAGGCAATGGCGAGGAGGTCACCGGCCACAAGGGTTTCTACTACCATTTCCTCGACATGCGGACCGGCCTGCGCGTCTGGCGCTGCGAACTGTCGATGGTGGATACGGCATTGCTGATATCGGGCATGCTGGTGGCGGGCGCCTATTTCTCCGGTGACGATGACGAGGAAGCCGAAATCCGCCAACTGGCCGAGGCGCTCTACCGGCGCGTCGACTGGCGGTGGGCACAAGGCTCAAGCCCGACCTTGCGACAAGGCTGGAAGCCGAGGAGCGGCTTTCTCCACTATGGCTGGGAGGGCTACAACGAAGCCACGATCCTCTACGTCCTGTCGATGGCCTCGCCCGACAGCCCGACCTCGGACAACAGCTACGAGGGCTGGACGGCGACCTATCAGTGGGAGAACATTTACGGCTACGACGTGCTGTATGGCGGTCCGCTGTTCATGCACCAGTTCTCGCATGCCTGGATCGATTTCGCCGGCATCCGCGACGCCTTCATGCGCGAGAAGAACTCGGACTATTTCGAAAACAGCCGCCGCTCGACCTATCTGCATCGCGACTATGCACGCCACAACCCTTACGGCTATGGCGGCTACGACGAGAACCTTTGGGGTCTTTCGGCGGGCGACGGGCCAGGCGGTTTTCGCACCAGCGTGGAGCGACAGCGCCGGCGGTTTTCCGGCTATGCCGCGCGCGGCGCGCCGTTCGGGCCCGATGACGGGACGATCGCGCCTTGGTCCTATCCGGCATCACTGCCTTTCGCCCCGGAGATCTGCCTGGCGGCGTTGCGCCATCTCGGTGATCGCTACCCCGAGGTGATCGACAATTTCCGACTGCCGAGCGGTTTCAATCCGACATTGGCGAACCGGCGTAAATTCGGGAGGCACGGCTGGGTGTCGGAAGGCCACTATGGGCTGGATCAAGGCATCGTGGTGATGATGATCGAGAACCATCGGTCAGGGTTGATCTGGAGACTGATGCGGTCAAATCAACACATCCGCAACGGCTTGCGCAAGGCCGGATTCAATGGCGGCTGGCTGTCTCAGCCGGCAAGCCCGGCCTCGGGTGGCGGCGATGTCGCGTGACCGGACCAGGGCTACTGCCTTTCCTGTCGATCACAACGACATTGAGCTGATCAAGGGCGCCCATCCGCCGCACTGGAAGAACCCGCAACCGGACGGTCCCTACAACCTCGTCGTCATCGGTGCCGGGCCGGCTGGACTGACCGCCGCCTACGAAGCGGCCGGCCTCGGCGCAAAGGTCGCGCTCATCGAGCGCCACCTGATCGGCGGAACTTGCGTCAATGTCGGTTGCATCCCGTCGAAGTCGATCATCCGCACCGCAAGGCTTTATGCCGACATGCGCGACGCCGAGAATTTCGGCGGCGACATGCCGGACCGTCTTCACGTCAACTTTCAGCGCGCCATGACGCGGATGCGGCAGATCCGGCAGCGGATCAGCCGCGCCGATGCCGCCGATAGCCTGATTTCCGAAGGCATCGACCTCTATTTCGGCGAAGCGCGGTTTTCCGGAAGGGACGCTGTCACGGTCGCCGGACAAACCTTGCGTTTCAGAAAGGCGCTGATCGCGACGGGCGCGCGCCCGAGGCTGCCGACGATCTCGGGGCTTGCCGACGCCGGCTATCTCAGCAACGAGACCATGTTCGATCTCACGGAGTGCCCGAAGCGGCTTCTGGTCATCGGCGGCGGACCACTCGGTTGCGAAGCGGCGCAGGCCTTCTGCCTGCTGGGCGCGAAGGTCATCCAGGCGCAGCGCGAACCGATGTTCCTGCCCGGTGAGGAACGCGATGCCGCCCAAATTCTTTCGGACGCGCTGGCGCGCGAAGGTGTCGAAGTTCGCCTCAACACCGAGGTGGTGGCGGTGCGGACGGAAGGCGGCAAGAAGCTCGCCGACCTGGTGTGCGACGACGTCACGACGACGATTTCCGTCGACGAGATCATCACCGGCATCGGCCGATCGCCCAATGTCGACGGCCTCGACCTGGAAAACGCCGGGGTGGCATATGATGCCGACGGTATCAAGGTAGACGACTGTCTCCGCACCACAAATCCGCGCATCTATGCGGCGGGCGATGTCTGCCTCGCCTACAAATTCACCCACACCGCCGAGGCGACAGCCCGCATGGTCGTGCGCAATGCCCTGTTTCTCGGACGCAGGAAACTGAGCGAACTGGTCATTCCGTGGTGCACCTATACCGATCCGGAGATCGCCCATGTCGGCCTCTATCCGGCGGAGGCGCGCCAGAGCGGCATTCCGGTCAAGACCTATACGGTGCTGATGCACGATGTCGCCCGTGCGGTGATGGACGGCGAGGAGGAGGGTTTTGTCAAAATCCACGTCAGGGAGGGGTCCGACCGCATCCTGGGCGCCACGGTCGTCGCCAGCCATGCCGGCGAGATGATCAATGCGGTGTCGCTGGCGATCAAATCGGACATGGGAATGCGGGCGCTGGCCGACGTCATCCATCCATTCCCGACGCAGGCGCAAGGCATCAAGATGGCCGGTGACGCCTATCGGCGGACAAGGCTCACCTCATCATGGAAGCATCTGGCGGGCCGCTGGTTGGCGTGGTCCAGGCGATGGTGACATTCGGCAGGGCGCGCAACTGGTGCATCTGACATTCAGCGACGATACGGCGCTTGACGAAAGCGGCGTTCGGCTGAACAAGTCGAAGCCGATTGTTGTGGTTTTGGGGCCGTCGCGCATGTCGTCTGGAATGAAGCCTCCGGCGCAAAGCCCAGAGCGTCCGCTTTGAAACCCGCGGACGCACAACCGCTCGACGCTGTCTCCGCGGCGAAAGCCGGGCGACGTGTGCTGGTTGTGTCCCACGATCCGGCCTTTCCGCCGATCTCCGGCGCGGATTTGCGGAACTACCGCAATGCTGAGTCTGCTGCGCAATTCGGCCCGGTCTGCCTGGTGTCTGTGCTGCCGCAGGCGACGGAAACAACCGATCCGTCGATCCGCACCGAAGCCTTGTCGATCAAGGGAGAGGCCCGCTCCGCCTCGATCGGGTGGTGGCGCATAAGGGCGGAGCGTCGCATCTCGCGCGTCGCCTTGACGCGGCTGGAGGCACTGGTTCGGGACTTCCGCCCCGATACGGTGCTGATCGAGGGCATCGGCCTGTTCAAGCTGCTGCGGCCTTTGCGGGCACTGACGAAACATCTCATCCTCGACATGCACAACGTCGAGTCCGACTTGGCGGGGCAGTTGCGGCACGTCGATGTGAAGCGGCCTGCGGTGGCGACGATCACGCCAAGCCTTGGCATCAGGCGTCTCGAGAGAAAAGCGATTGCCCTTGTCGACCGGGTCTGGGTCTGCTCGAGCCAGGATCGAGAGCGGTTGATGGCGCTTTCCCGGCATAAGTTGCCGATCGATGTCGTTCCAAACGGAATTCCGCACGCCGGGCACAGCCCCGAAACGCTGCCCGACGAGCCCGGATCCGGCGAAAGCTTTCCGGTGATCCTGTTCGTCGGCCATCTCGGCTATCCGCCAAACGTCGACGCCGTCCAGAGATTAGCCGGCTCCATACTTACGGGCATCCGACTGGCCTTGCCGACCGCGACACTGATTCTCGCTGGGCGCAACCCGACAACGGCCGTGCAAGCGCTGGCAGGATTGCGGGGCGTGGAGCTCGTCGAAGACCCCGAAGACATGGCGCCGCTTCTGTCGAGAGCGCATCTCACCATCATCCCGCTTGCGGCAGGCGGCGGCACCCGCATCAAGATTTTGGAGGCGATGGCGTGGGGCGTGCCGGTGATCGCCACGCCTCTGGCGGCCGAGGGCCTGGATCTGGTCGACGGGGAGGAACTGCTGCTGTCGGATACCGATGAAGGGCTTGCCGGAATGGCTGTCGGACTCTGCCTGGATGCCGACCGCAGGGCACGGCAGCGCATCCGCGCGCATCAAGCGGTTTGGGCAAGGTTCGGCCCCCAAGCCATCCGCGATGCCGTCCGCGGCGGGCTGGGGCTGGACGAGGCAGGTGCATGATCCTGCCTCCGCCAGATATGGAGGAGCGGCATCGTTCGACATCGCTTGCAGGAGCCCCGCTTCGCACAGCGTCCAAGCGGAATTTCGTGGCCTGCCCTATCGGGATGCGTGCTGAAGTTCTTGCCGAATGGGCTCGAGATAGGTTTGCGGATGCAAGCGTCCCCAAACATGGCCCCGGTCGGTCAGATGTGCGACCTGCTCTATCCAGCGCCTCGGCGTATCTGGGTCCCTGACCTCATGCCAGTCGTCGACGATAATGACCGGCAGGCCGTGGTAGAGCGAGTCGAGCGGCGAGCTCTTGGTGACGACGATGCAGCCGAGATAAAACAGCTCCCATGTCCTATGGCAGTCCAGGCCGTTGCCTTCGGTGGACAGCACAAGCGGGTATTGTGAGTACAGTTGCCAGATCGAGCGCTGCGAGACGCGTTTCGTCAGGAAATCGACATGCGGACATCCGCCCAGGGCATCAAGCAGTTCCCGGCGCTGTCTCGAGCCATTGCTGATGCTGAAATCAGAAAACAGCCTCGGCGGGCGGCGGCCCACATGATCCTGCCGGGCGCGTATGATTTCCAGTTGCTTCACAAGCCCTGCCGGCGTGGCAAGGGACCGAGGCGTGTGAAGATCGAGCCCGATCGGGAAAGGCTTCACTCTGGGGTGAGTGCCGTCACAATTCTGGCTGTACCAAGAGACCAGGAAAGGGTTGGCGAGAAGTTGGTCGACGGTGTCCTTCGCCAGATCCGACGGCACCGAAGCATCTCCGTCGGTCGTCAGCAGCGTGAACGGTGCCGTGATCGTCGGCAGCACGATCCTGACGAACGTGTCGAGGTCGCAGGTTTGCGCATCCCTGGACAAGGTGCTCAGGCGCAGCCAGACGATGCCATGCGCGCCGCTGTAATGTTGGCGGAAAAATGCCTCGCTCTGCGTCGATGCAGTTGGCGCGTTGCGATACCAGCGCGGCCCGGCGAAATCGCAGAAATGCCCGATGCCCTGCGACCACAGCACGGGCGGAACGTCAAGAAACCTTAGCGCCCTGGAATAGACGACTCTTTTGACAGCCCTTCGAAACCTGCCCATCGGCAACTCCTAGCGCGGATGCCAATAGCGTTGCAACGTACTGCCTGGCATATTCGCCTTGAGCCGAACCCGGGCTAAAAATTTCGAGCCGTCTGGCGGCGTCGCAACTGGCTGACGATCTCGCCGGCTGCAGTGCCGCGACCAACTCCCGGCACGGACAGAGGCACGCGGCGGTCTACAGACTTGATCGCGGCAAAGGTCGAAGTGCTTGCGGTTCAGCGCAAGACCGCACATCTCAATCGTGCAATTCCCGCGATATCGGCGGACCGAGGGAGAAATCGGAGAACGTTACCTCAAAGCCCTCGCGTTGCGGCGAACAGCACATCATGCCGATATCGACCGTCTTCGAGGTCGGGAAATAGGCAAGCCGCACAGGCTTCCAGTGGCCGTCGGAAGCATCGAGGTACTGGACGCGGATCGCCTCGGCGTGACGGGTGAACCGGATCCTGACGCCGTTCGGATCGGCATGAATGGCGACCAGCGACCAGTCTGACGTGTCGTTGGTGACGACAACGGAGAAATAGGCAAGGCCGTCGGTGTACTCGATACCGGCCTTGATCCAGTGCGTTTCGCTGAGCCGGACCATCAGCCCGGCCTGATCATAGAGGACTTCGTAGTCGCCTTTGACCGTGACTTCGGCGCTGAAATCGCCTTCGACCGGCCGGTGCAGGAAGTGGCCGTTGTCGCGCCAGAAACCGTAGAAGGTCTCGCGCCAGAAATCGGTCTCCTTACCGGTGCGCACACGAACGCTGTCGCCGTCGATAGAATGGTGCGGCGGCGGGTTAAGCCAGGTCAGATCTTGCACTGTCATCCTTTCGCGCCGCTCCAATCCAGATGTGTATCGCGGTGTTGCCGGCATGGTCGGCAGTGACCGATCAGTCAGGCTGGTCGGTCGACGGCCGATCAGCCTGCGAACGTATAGGCCGTCTTCTCCGTGGTGTAGAACTCCGCCGCATAGTGGCCCTGCTCGCGCGGCCCATAGCTCGAACCCTTGCGGCCGCCGAAGGGAACATGGAAATCGACACCCGCCGTCGGCAGGTTGACCATCACCATTCCGGCCTCCGAATTGCGCTTGAAGTGCGTGGCATGCTTGAGGCTCGAGGTGCAGATGCCGGAGGTCAAGCCGAAGGGCGTGTCGTTGGCGACGGAAAGCGCCTCGTCATAGTCCTTGACGCGAATGACGCTGGCGACAGGTCCGAAAATCTCCTCGCGCGAACTGCGCATGGCATTGGTGGCCTCGGTCAGCAATGCCGGCTGCAGATAGAAGCCTGGCGTCTTGCGGTCGAGCCGCTCGCCGCCGAAGGCGAGCGTGGCACCTTCCCTGACGCCGATGGCGATATAGTCCTCGTCCTGCTTCAGCTGCGTCGCGTCGACGACAGGACCGATCTGGGTCTGCGCGTCGAGCGCATCGCCGATGACCAGTTTGCTCATGCGATCCTTGAGGGCATCGACGAAACGGTCATGGATGGCCTCGGTCACGATCAGCCTGGACGACGCGGTGCAGCGCTGGCCGGTCGAGAAGAAGGCGCCATTGAGCGCGCAATCGACGGCGATCGCAAGATCGGCATCGTCGAGCACGAGCAGTGGGTTCTTGCCGCCCATTTCAAGCTGGAACTTGCGCATGTGTTCGATGCTTGCCGCGGCAACGCGCTTGCCGGTACCGACCGAGCCGGTGAAGCTGATGGCGTTGACGTCGGGACTGTCGAGCATCGCCTGACCGACCACCGAACCCTTGCCCATGACGAGATTGAGCACGCCCTTCGGCAGGCCGGCGCGATGCAGGATGTCGACAATGGTCCAGGCGCTCTCGGGAACCAGCTCCGCCGGCTTGAAGACGACGGTGTTGCCGTGGGTTAATGCCGGGGCGATCTTCCAGGCCGGAATGGCGATCGGAAAATTCCATGGCGTGATGATGCCGACCACGCCGACCGCCTCGCGCGTCATCTCGACGCCGACGCCCGGTCGCACGCTCGGCACGACCTCTCCGGTCAAACGCAACGTTTCGCCGGCAAAGAAATCGAAAATCTGGGCGGCGCGAATGGTCTCGCCGATGCCTTCGGCCAGCGTCTTGCCTTCCTCACGCGCCAGGTTGCGGCCAATCTCGTCCTTGCGCGCCAAAATCTCGTCGGAGGCCTTTTTCAGCACCGCGTGACGCGCCAGCGGACCGGAGCGGGACCAAGCCGGGAACGCTGCCTTGGCCGCGGCGATCGCCTGCTTGGCCTGTTCGACACCCGCCGAGGCATAATCGCCGACGATGTCACCGGTATCCGAGGGGTTGATGTTGCGCGAACCGGCGTCGCCGACCCACTCGCCATCGATGAGGTTCTTTCGAAACAGCGTCATATCGTATGTTCCTGCTTGTTGGCCGCGCGGGCATCTGTCTGAACTGGTATTTGCCAGACAATTGCCTCGCGGGAAAGCAAACAGTGAACCAGCAGCCGCGACAAAAATCCCCGCTTGCGCCGCGCGGATGGCGGGCGACGACAATGCCCCATCGAGCCTCGATGCAGCCAACAGCCACGATGCATCGTTCGGCTTGGGGCCGATTTGGTCTGTACACAAATGTCCATAGCCTTGATTTGCCTGAGGCAGCGTGTCATGCGTCGTGTCGATGGCAGCTCTCGAAACGACGATTCAGCGCGCCGGCGCCACCGGCAATATCAAGGCCACTCGCGAAGACTGGCTGAAGCTTGCGCTTGAAACGTTGATCTCTGACGGGGTCGAACGCGTCCGCGTGCTGACGCTTGGACAGAAGCTCGATGTGTCGCGTTCCAGCTTCTACTGGTATTTCAAGAGCCGACAGGATCTGCTCGATCAATTGCTGGATTACTGGCGGCAGACCAACACCAGGTTCATCGTCGAACGGGCCAGGCGGCCTTCCGCGACCGTCATCCGCGGGGTGATGAGCATTTTCGAATGCTGGGTGGACGAAAAACTGTTCGATCCGCAGCTGGATTTCGCGATCAGGGCCTGGGCCCGCCGCTCGCCCGCCATCAGGCGCGCGCTCGACGAGGCCGACGAGGAGCGCGTCAACGCCATCCGCGACATGTTCATGCGCCACGGCTATGAGGAAGAAGACGCGTTCGTGCGAGCCCGTGTGCTGTATTTCATGCAGATCGGCTATTACTCGCTTGAGCTCAACGAGCCGATGAGCAGCCGCCTGCCTCACGTCGCCGGTTATCTGCGCAGCTTCACCGGCCAGGAGCCTCCGGCGGAGGATGTCGAAGACTTCTCGCGCTATGTCGAGAAAACGCTTTCGCGCAACCGATAGTACGGCCCGTTCGGCCCCCGCGGCTGGCGACTTCGCGGGCGCGCATCGGCCCAAATAGCAAGCACGTTTGCTGCCGATAGCAGCGGAGGCGCCCCTCTGCCGCATCGGCGCAAAGCGACATCATGGACCGTTCATTCCGTCCTCCGCCAAGCTCTGGACACATATGTACAATACCGATAGGGTACGCCACACTGACTGGGTGGAGTGCGACAGGATGAAATCCCAATACAGGGCGATCGTCATCGGCGGCGGCGTGGTTGGAGCCTCGGTGCTCTATCACCTGGCGAAGTTCGGCTGGAGCGACGTCGCGCTTATCGAACGCGAGGTACTGACAGCGGGATCGAGCTGGCATGCGGCCGGCGGATTCCATGCGCTGAACGCCGATCCCAACATCGCCGCCCTGCAGGCCTATACGATCGACCTGCTCTCCGAGGTCGAGAAGGAATCGGGCCAGAGCATCGGCATGCACATGACCGGTGGCATCTCGGTCGCCTCGGCGCCCGAGCGCTGGGAATGGCTCAAGGCCTCCTACCGCATCTTCCAGACCATGGGCATCGACGATGTCCACCTGGTCGGTGTCGATGAGATCAAGCAGCGCTGCCCGATCCTCAACACCGACGGCATGCTGGGAGGCCTCTTTGCCGCGCGCGAGGGCCATATCGATCCCTCAGGCGTCGTGCACGCCTATGCCAAGGCAGCCAGGCTGCGCGGCGCCGACATCATCGAGCACAACCGGGTGCTGGAACTCAACCGCCGCGCCGATGGCGGTTGGGACGTGGTCACCGAGAAGGGCACGGTGATTGCCGAGCACGTCGTCAATGCCGGCGGACTGTGGGCCAAGCAGGTCGGCAGGATGGCCGGCATCGACCTGCCGGTATCGCCGATGGAACACCATTATCTCGTCACCGAGGCATTGCCCGAAATCCAGGCGCTGGACATGGAATTGCCGCTGATCGTCGATCTCGAAGGCTTCACCTACATGCGCCAGGAGCAGAAAGGCCTTCTGCTTGGGATCTATGAGGTCAACCACAAACACTGGAACATGGACGGGGCGCCCTGGGACTACGGCATCGAACTGATCCAGGAAGATACCGACCGCATCGCCGACGAGCTGGCGCTCGGCTTCAGCCGTTATCCCTGCCTGGAGACAGCCGGCATCAAGCGCTGGGTAAACGGCGCCTTCACCTTCTCACCGGACGGCAATCCGCTGGTCGGCCCGGTGCGCGGCGTGCCCAATTACTGGGTGGCGTGCGGCGTCATGGCCGGTTTCCTGCAAGGCGGCGGCGTCGGCAAGTCGCTGGCCGAATGGATGATCCATGGCGAGCCGGAAGCCGACGTCTACGGCATGGACATCGCCCGCTATGGCGACTTCGCCTCCAACCGCGAATACATCAGGCAGACCACCGGGCAGTTCTATTCGCGCCGCTTCGTCATGAGCTATCCCAACGAGCAGCTGCCGGCGGGACGGCCCTTGAAGACAGCCGGCGCGCATGACGCGATGGATGCCGCCGGCGCGCGCTGGGGCAATTCATGGGGCATGGAAGTGCCGCTCTATTTCGCGCCGCAAGGCTTCGTCGAGACACCGACGCTGAAGCGCTCCAACGCCTTCGACATTGTCGCACAGGAATGCCGCAAAGTGCGCGAAGGTGTCGGCCTGCTCGATATATCAGCTTTCTCGCGCTACGAGATCACCGGTTCGCGGGCCGAGGCTTGGCTCGACCGGCTGCTTGCCTGTGCGCTGCCCAAGCCGGGACGCGCCAAGCTCGCGCCGATGCTGGGCGAAAACGGCAAACTCAAGGGCGATCTCACCGTCTTCAACTGGGGCGATGGCTCCTGGTGGATCATGGGATCCTACTATCTGCGCCAATGGCATATGCGCTGGTTCGAACAGCATCTGGGCGACGGCGTCACCGTCCGCGACATTTCCGATGCGGTAGTCGGTTTCTCGCTCGCCGGACCCAATGCGCGAATGCTGCTCGAGCGGCTGACACACCAGGATGTCTCGCACGAGGCTTTCGGCTTCCTCGCCTGCAAGACATTGGATGTCGGCCTGGTGCGGGCCAAGGTCGGTCGGCTGTCGGTCATCGGCGAGCTCGGCTACGAGATCCATTGCGAGGCCAATGAGCACGCGGGCCTGCGCCGTGCGCTGCTGTCGGCAGGCAAGGATCTTGATGTGACCGAATATGGCTTCGGCGCGGTCAATTCGCTGCGGCTCGAAAAGAGCTTTGGCATCTGGTCACGCGAGTTCACGCAGGACTATACGCCTGATGAGACCGGAATGGGCCGCTGGATCGCTTTCGACAAGGGCGATTTCATCGGCCGTGAGGCGGCGCTGAAGGAGCGGCAGGTTAAATCCCGGCGCACGCTGGTGACGCTCGAAATCGACGCGGCGGATGCCGATGCCAGCGGCTACGAACCCATCTGGAACAAAGGCGGGCTCACCGGCTTCGTCACCTCCGGCGGCTATGGCCATACGGTCGGCAAGAGCCTCGCCATGGCGCTGGTCGAGCGCGAGGCGGCCGAGATCGATACGCAGTTGACAACCCACATCGTCGGCGTCGAAAGAGGTGCGCGCGTCATCGCTTCGTCGCCATACGATCCACTGGGCAAGGCGATGCGGGCATGACCGATCGAACCGGCGGCATCCGTGCAAAAGACCATGCAATGATTCACGTTCCCTTCAGAAATTCAGATCTGTCCGGCACGCCATGACCAGACGCTATTCCGCATTATCGCTGTTCAAGGAGGGCCTGGCCGGCCAGACTGGCTGGAAGCCGGCCTGGCGCTCGCCCGAGCCGAAGCCAGCCTACGACGCGATCGTCATCGGCGGCGGCGGCCATGGGCTGGCGACGGCCTATTACCTGGCAAAGAACCACAACATCACCAGGGTCGCTGTGCTGGAAAAGGGCTGGATCGGCGGCGGCAACACCGGCCGCAACACCACCGTGGTGCGCTCCAACTACTATTACCCGGAAAGCGTTGAGCTCTACGGGCTGGCGCACCGCCTTTACGAAGGGCTGGGCAAGGACCTGAACTACAATGTCATGCTGTCGCAGCGCGGCATGGTCAATCTGTGCCACTCGACCGCGGAGATGGAGATCGGCGCGCGTACCGTCAACGCTATGCAGATCAACGGCATCGATGCCGAATTGTTTTCTCCCGAGGATGTGCGCCGGGTGGCGCCGATCTACAATTTTTCGCCGGACGCGCGCTTCCCGGTGTTCGGCGGCATCTGGCAAGGCAGGGCCGGCACGGCGCGCCATGACGCCGTCGCCTGGGGCTACGCGCGGGCGGCGAGCCGGCTCGGCGTCGATATCATCCAGAACTGCGAGATCACTGATTTCATCATCGAAGGCGGCCGCTGTCGCGGCGTCCAGACGTCGCGTGGCGCGATCCGTGCCGACCGCATCGGCATGGCGGTAGCCGGGCATTCTTCGGTGCTGGCGGCAAAGGCCGGCTTCCGGCTGCCGATCAATTCCTATGCGCTGCAAGCCTGCGTGTCCGAGCCGGTCAAGCCGATCCTCGACACGGTGGTGCTGTCGCCCGGCTGCGGCGTCTATGTCAGCCAGTCGGACAAGGGCGAGATCGTCATCGGCGGCGGCCTTGACCGCATCCCTTCCTATGCGCAGCGCGGCAATCTGCCGACGCTGGAGGAGGTGATTGCCGGTCTTTTGGAAATGTTCCCGATCTTCGGCCAGCTCAAGCTGATGCGGCAATGGGCCGGGATCGTCGATGTCGTGCCGGACTCCTCGCCGATCATAGGCGAATCACCGCTGCCCGGCCTGTTCCTCAATTGCGGCTGGGGCACGGGCGGCTTCAAGGCTATCCCCGCCGGCGGCACGCTGCTGGCGCAGTTGCTGGCGACCGGCAAGCACAACGACATCAGCCGCCCCTTCGACCTCGATCGCTTCGCCAGCGGGCGGCTGATCGACGAAGCGGCCGGCTCCGGCATCGCGCATTAGAGGCAATCATGCAGTTGTTCCCTTGCCCATTTTGCGGCCCGCGTGACGAGACCGAATTCCACTATGGCGGCGATGCCGGCAACATCAGGCCTGACGGTGCCGACGTGCCGATCGATCGCTGGGCTGAGTACCTCTATCTGCGCGGCAATCCGAAAGGCACGGCGCGCGAGATCTGGGTTCACATGATTTGCGGCGAGTTCTTCGTCATGGGGCGGGACACCATCACCCACAAGGTGCTGTCTTCGGCCGCTCTCGACGGGGAGCATGCCGCGTGACCGCCTCGCGTCTTGCCGCCGGCGGCAGCGCCATCGACCGCTCGCGCCCGATCCGCTTCAGCTTCGACGGCGCCACCGTGCATGGCTTTGCCGGCGACACCATCGCCTCGGCGCTGCTGGCCGGCGACGTCGCGGTCGTCGGCCGCAGCTTCAAATATCACCGGCCGCGCGGCATCTGGGGTGCCGGCGTCGAGGAGCCGAACGCGCTGGTCGATCTCGGCGGCAGCGTGCCAGCGAAGCCCAACACGCGCGCCACGACCGAGCCGGCGCGCGACGGGCTGGTGGCGAAAAGCGTCAACGCCACGCCCAGCGCGCTGGCCGACCGCAACGCCTTTCTCGACCGTTTCGCGCGCTTCATACCGGCGGCGTTCTACTACAAGACTTTCATGTGGCCGGACTGGCACAGGTTCGAGCCGCGCATCCGCGCCATGGCGGGATTGGGCACAGTCGACGCCGACTGGATCTCGCCGGGCACGGCGGACCAGATCAACCATCATTGCGATGTGCTGGTTGTAGGCGCGGGACCCGCAGGGCTGGCGGCGGCAAGGCTGGCGTCTGGTGCTGGCCTGACCGTCACACTGGTCGACGACCAGCATAGCCCCGGCGGATCGCTCGGCCATCGTGCCGCGGAGATCGACGGCAAGCCGGCGGCCGTATGGGTCAAGGAGACGATTGCCGAGCTTGCCGCTGGCGGTCACCTCATCCTGCCTTCGACCATCGCCTTCGGCATTTACGACCACAATCTGGTCGGGCTGAACCAGCGTCATCTCGACGGCCGGCCGGATACGCTGTGGCGGGTCAGGCCGCGCCAGATCGTGCTGGCGGCCGGCGCCATCGAGCGGCCGCTGCCCTTCGCCAACAACGACCTGCCGGGCATCCTATCGGCGGATGCGGCGCTCGCCTATCTCCGGCGCCACGCTGTGCTGGTCGGCCGCCGCATCGTCGTCGCCACCAGCAATGACAGCGCCTATGAGGTGGCGGGGGCGCTTGCCGAGGCCGGCGCCGAAGTCAGGCTTGTCGACATCCGGCGCGACGGCACGCCTGCCGCGCCGGCCAATGTCCGGCTGGCCAAAGGGCGTTCTCTCATATCCGCCAGCGGCAGGCTGCGCGTCGACGGCGTAACGCTCGACGACGGCACGAGGTTCGATGCCGATTGCGTCCTGATCTCGGGCGGCTGGACGCCGACCATCCATCTCTTCGGCCAAGCCAAGGGCAAGCTCGCCTGGAGCGAGGCGCGCGCGGCCTTTCTGCCGGGCGATCCGGTTGATAACATCGCGGTGGCAGGTGCGGCTGCCGGCGCGGTTTCCTTGTCGGAGGTGTTTGCTGGTGCCAGCACCGCCGTTGCATCGCTCGGCCAGACGAAGGCTCCCCTACCGCGGAGCACCGGACCGGAGGCGACGGACGGCATAGTCGCCGCATGGCCGATGCCGGGCTCGAATGGACGCATCTGGATCGACTATCAAAACGACGTGACCGTGAAGGACGTCGAGTTGGCAGCGCGCGAAAACTTCGTCTCGGTCGAACATCTGAAGCGCTACACCACGCTCGGCATGGCGACCGACCAGGGCAAGACCTCCAACCTGCCCGGCCTGGCGCTGATGGCCGGTATCACCGGGCGTACGGTGCCGGAGGTCGGCACCACCACCTATCGTCCGCCATTCACCCCGGTGCCGCTGGCAAGCTTTGCCGGCACGCGCGTCGGCGAATTGATGGCACCGGTGCGCCGGCTGCCGCTCGAAAATGTCCACCGCGCCAATGGCGCCGTCTTTCAGGAATATGGCGGCTGGCTGCGCCCGGCCCACTATGGTGGCTACGCAGATGCGGAGCGTTCGATCGCGGACGAGGCACGGCGCGCCCGTCAATCCGTGGCGCTGTTCGATGGTTCGACGCTCGGCAAGATCGAGGTGATCGGGCCGCAGGCGGCGGCATTCGTGGATTTTCTGTACTACAACACCATGTCGACGCTGAAGCCCGGCCGCTGCCGCTACGGCTTCATGCTGTCGGAGAACGGCGTGGTCTTCGACGACGGCGTTCTGGTGCGGCTGGACGAGCATCGCTTCGTCGTCTCGGGCTCGTCCTCGCATGTCGCTGCCGTGCACGCCCGGCTGGAGGAATGGCGTCAGGACCGTTTTGGGCGTAGCGCGGTCTATATTCACAACGCCACATCGGACATGGCAACGTTGACAGTTTCAGGACCGAACGCCCGAAAACTGCTCGGAGCGCTGGATCTCGGTCTTTCGCTCGACGATGCCGACCTGCCGCATATGGCAATCGGTCATGGCACCTATGCCGGCGACGAAGTCCGCATCGCCCGAGTCAGCTTCACCGGGGATCGGAGCTACGAAATCTCCATCCGGGCCGATCGCGCCGAGCCGTTATGGGCGCATCTGCGCGAGGCCGGCCAGGCGCTCGAGGCCGTCGTCATCGGACTCGAGGCGCTGATGATCCTGCGGACAGAGAAAGGCTTTATCGTCATTGGCAAGGACACTGACGGCACCACGTTGCCGCATGATCTCGGCGTCGACGGTCCGCGCGCCAAGCGCCAGACCGAGTTCGTCGGCCGCCGCTCGCTGTTCACAGAGGAGGCCTCGCGTGACAACCGCATGCAGCTTGTCGGATTGGCGGTGCCGCAAGGCGAAGCGCCGCTGCCGACCGGCGCGCACGGCATCAAACGGAGCGACGGCAGATTGCGCAGCCAGGGCTTTGTCACCTCGAGCTACCAGAGCCCGACGCTCGGCCGCCCGGTTGCGCTTGGGCTGATCGAGCGCGGCGCGACGCGGCACGGCGAGACGATCGACATCCAGCATCTCGGCAAGATCAGCAAGGCGACGATTACCGCCCCTTGCGCCTTCGACCCGGCAGGAGAGCGGCTGCATGCGTGATCTCGCGGAAAAATGGTCCGTTGCACCGGACTGGCAGGGCGCGGTCATCGCCACGCCGGGCCTTGCGGTCAGCGCGATCTGCGGCCTCAACCAGCTTCTGGTCAGTGGCGACCTCGACGCGTGGGCAAGGGCTTCCGGTGTCGACGGAACTGGCGTGGGTGCTTTTGGTACCGCACAGGGCGACCGCTATGCGGCGCGGCTGGCGCGCGACCGGTTGCTCGTCGTGTCGAAGAGCCCGCTCCCCATCCCCACGGGCTGGCATGCAGACGGGTTCGCGGCGACGGCGATCAGCGCCGGGTTGCAAATATTCGAGGCCGAGGGCACGGCGCTCGATGCTTTCATCGCGCGTGGAACGACGCTCGATCCCAGCCAGCCAAGTGCCAGTGCAGCGCTTTCCTTCGCCGGCATCAGCGCCGTCGTCTATTGCCATGACGGCAAGCTGCGCATCCATGTCGATCGCGGTCTTGCTGCCTATCTCTGGACATGGATGGAAATTGCCATCGGCAACATCGCCGCCGGATCAGCCGCTTAGCCGGCGGCAGTGCGATCCGGTCAGAGCGTGAACGACCAGAACAGGCAGGCCAGCGTCGCGGCGGCAAAGACCACGAAGAACAGGCTGCGCAGCAGCACGTTGCGGCGCAGCTCGTTCATGACGAAGTGACAACCGACGATCGCCGCCGCAAACAGGAACCGCCAGTTCAGCAATGCCCACACGGCGCTGCCCTGCCCGAACGCCCATCTGGCGACAAGACAGCCGACGATGGTCGCAAACAGTGCAATCACGGTCCAGAAGAGGGCGTCGGCGGCATGGGTCAGGACGATGCCGGCCGCCCTGATCGGCAGGATCATCATCAGCATTGCGCTGAAGAAATAGACAGCGGCAATCGGGATGAACACGCCGGCGTCGGCGATGCCGTCAAGGCGCCTGACGCCGATGGCACCATAGGGATAGCCGTGCCTGGCGACAGCCAGGCTCAACGCCATGAGCAAGGCGGTCAGCACGGCGACCAATGCGAAGGATGTGAGGGCTTTGCTCATGACGTTCCTGTCCCAGACGAATCAGACAGGAACGTTTTTAGCGGGCAGTCGTAAATTGCGTAAGCGAGATCAATCATTACGCGAATTTCGATTGCGGCGTAATCCGCCGACGGCGTTTATTCGGCGGCGATCCTGCCTGCCGAGCGGTTGGCCAGCACGAAGCCGACCTCGTCGACCGCCTGCGCGGCACGCTTAAGGATCGCCTCGGAGTGTAGCACGCCGTCGGTGAAATCCTTGTCGGTGGCGTAGACGGCGGTGGGCAGCGCAAAGGCCTCGAAGAAGCCGAACAGCGGCCGCAGCTGATGTTCGACAATCAAGGCGTGGCGCTCGCCACCGCCGGTCGCCGTCAACACGATGGGCTTCCCCCGCAGCGCTGCCGGATCGATCAGGTCGAAGAAGTGCTTGAACAGGCCGGTATAGCTGCCCTTGTAGGTCGGCGAGCCGACGACGAGCACGTCGGCAGCGAGGACTTCGTCCAGGATCGCCCGGGCCTGGCTATCGAGGTCGCGGGCCCATCTTGCCGTGCCGAGCGACGGGCCGAGATCCTCGATATCATAAGTGGTCGCCGACAGGCTGTGGCTGGCGGCGATGTCCCTGGTGACCAGATCGACGAAGGCGCGCGTCTTTGACGGCCGGGTGATGTTGCCGGAAAAGCCGACGACTGTTGGATTTGACATGGCAGTGAACCTCTTGGGGTATAGTGGCCGAAAAATTTTGCTGTGGCGAGCCTCTCGCCCGCCGGTGAGAAATCAGCTCCAGGCGTGCAGCGGCGGGTTTTCGCCGTTGAGGAAATATTTGCCGAGGATCGAATATTTCCAGCGCACCGGATCGTGCAGCGTGTGCGTGCGCGCGTTGCGCCAATGCCGGTCGAGATTGTGTTCGGCCAGCGTTGAGCGGGTTCCCGCAAGTTCGAACAGCTTGTTGGTGGCGGCAATGGCGATCTCGGTCGACAGGATTTTTGCCTCGGCGGTGACGATCTGGGCGTGCGCCACCGTGTCGGCGGTCGGCTCGATCACCGCCCGGTCGATTGCCAGGCCGGCCTTTTCCAGCAGCGCCTGCGCCGCGTGCAGGCGCAGCGTCAGGTCGCCGATGGCCTGGATGGTGTAGGGATCGTCCCAGGCATTGTCGACGCCACTGTCGATCCAGGCTCGGCTCTTGGTCCTGACGAAATTGACCGTCTCGTCGATCGCTGCCTGGGCGATGCCGGTGTCGACCGCCACTTGGATGATCTGGAAGATGGCGCCGTCGGCGGTTGGCCTGTCAAAACCCTTGTAGCCTGGCACCAGATGCGTCTTCGGCACCTTGACGTGGTCGATGATGACGGTGCCGGACAGCGTCGTGCGCTGGCCGAAGCTCGACCAATCGTCGATGACGGTCAGGCCGGGCGCGCCGCGGTCGGCGATCGCATACCAGGCACGGCCTTGGTCATCGAGCGCGACGATCGGCACGAGATGAGCGAGCAGCGCGCCGGACGAATAGAATTTGCGGCCATTGACGACGACATGGTCGCCGGCATCGGTGAAGCGGGTTTCGAAATCGGCGGCGCGTTTGGAGCCGAACTCGGAAAAGGCGTTGCCGAACCGCGTGCCTTTCAACGCTTCGGCAAACAGCAGCTTCTGCTGGTCCGCGTCGGACACGGTGCGGATGGCGGCGACCACGCCGAGATGGTTCTGGGCAATCTGGCCGATCGAGGAATCGGCCGCCGAGATGATCTCGATCACCTTCGCCAGCGTCGCATAGGACAATTCCGGCCCGCCGAATGCCTTGGGCACGTTGATCGACCACAGGCCGCTTTGCGAAAAGGCATCGAGTTCGGCAACCGGCCAGATCCGCTCGCGGTCGCGCCTTGAGGAGTCCTTGACGAATTCGGCGGCGAGCGCGTGGGCGATAGCAATCGCCTCGGCGGCGTCCTTGATGATGTGCGCCGGCGCGGTTGGCCGCGCGACTGGCGGGATGGCGGCGGAAGCCTGGTCGGTCTTGACGGTCGAAACGGTCATTTCACTGCTCCTTCGGATTTCATTTCAGGCAACGGCATGGAGATGGGCTAGTTTGACGGTGGGCGAAGGCTGTTGCCCGGCGGTCGATTGACCGAGGTAGAAGGCCCTGATGTCCTCGCGCTGGCGAAGCTCGGCGGCCGCACCAGTGAGAACGGAGACGCCGTTTTCGAGCACAGTGGCGTGGTCGGCATAACGGAGCGCCACCGCCGAATTCTGCTCGGCGACCAGGATCGACAGGCCGGTCTCGCGGTTCAGCTTTCTGAGCGTCTGGAAGATGTCCTGGACGATGAGCGGGGCGAGACCCATCGACGGTTCGTCGAGGACCAGCAGGCGCGGCCGCGACATCAGCGCCCGGCCGATGGCGGTCATCTGCTGTTCGCCGCCAGAAGTCAGGCCGGACAATGTTCGGCGCTTTTCCCTGAGCCTCGGGAAATAGCCGTAGATCCGCTCGAGATCTTCGTTGATCTCGGCGCGGCGGCCGCTGCGGCCAATGCCGCCGGCAACCAGATTTTCCTCGACGGTGAGGCTCTTGAAGCAATGCCGGCCTTCCAGCACCTGGACCAGGCCGGCGCGCACGAGATCGCCCGGCTTGCGGCGCGAGACATCCGAGCCTTCATAGCGGATGGTGCCTGCATTGACCTGGCCACGCTCGGCCGGCAGCAAATTGGAGACGGCCTTGAGCGTCGTGGTCTTGCCGGCGCCATTGGCGCCAAGCAATGCCAGGATCTTGCCGCGCCGAAGTTCGAAGCTGACGCCGTGCAGCGCCGTGATGGCGTGGTTGTAGGTGGCATGAACCGTATCCACGGCAAGAATGACGTCATCGTCCGGCATGGGGCTCTCATTTTGTGGTTCGATGAACCGAACAGGCTGGGCGCTGCGGAACCCTATCCGCTGCGCCCGGCTCTGCCTGATCAGTTGGTGGTCACTGCGTTGGCATCGTCGGCGGTGCGCAGCTTGATGCCCTTCTCGGCGGCGTAAGCCTCGGCGGACTTCTCGATGATCGGCCGCAGCAGCGCCCAGTCCGGCGCGATCCAGTCGGAGACGACGTTCCACTTCTTGCCGTCCCACTGCTGGAAGGTCACGTAGCCCTCGCCCTCGTGATTGTCCCAGCTGACATTGATCGAGTGGAACAGGTCCTTGGCGCCAAGCGCCTCGACCTTGGCCGGATTGAGCTTGAGGTGTTCGAAGCCCCAGCGGACCTCGTCGCCGGTCAGCGTGCGGTGGCCGAACTTCTCCTGCGCGACCCGGATCGCCTCGACATTGAGGATGCCGTTGACGATGCCGAGGTTGTGGTAGACCGAGCCGATGCGCGCCTTGTCTTCCAGGTTGCCCTTGCCGGCGCCATAGACCGTCTTCACGATCTCCTGCACCACCGGGTAGGAATTGCCGGAAGCCTGGGTGGTGATGGCGGTATAGCCCTTGGCGGCGTCGCCGGCCGGGATCACGTCCTCTTCCGAGTTCGACCAGACATTGCCGACGATGTGATCGACGGGAAAGCCAACCTTGACCGCCGTTTTCAGCGCCACCGGGTTCATCACGCCCCAGCCGCGCAGGACGACGAAATCCGGCTTGGCGCGGCGGATCGTCAGCCACTGCGACTGCTGCTCGTTGCCGGGATGCGGCACCTCGATCTGCTGCACGGTGAAGCCGTATTTCTGCGCCAGCAATTCATAGATCGGGATGGTTTCCTTGCCGTAAGGCGAGCCGTGATAGAGCACGACGATCTTCTTGCCCTTCAGCCTGTCGATGCCGCCTTCCTTGGATGCGATGTAGTTCACGATGCCTGACGTCTCGCTGTAGGGATTGAGCAGCAGCGGGAAGACGTAAGGGAAAACGCGTCCGTCGGTGGAATCGGTGCGGCCGTGGTTGACGGTGATCAGCGGCACCTTGTCGGCGGTGATGCGGTCGATCATGGCGTAGGCGATGCCGACCGAGAGCGGGTTCCAGGCAGCGGCACCGGCGTGGCTCTTCTGCCGCTCGTAGCATTCGACGCCGCGCTCGACCTCGTACTGGGTCTCGCATTCGTCCCAGGTCAGCTTGACGCCGTTGACGCCACCGTCACGGATGTTGATGAGGTTGAGATAATCGATGAAGCCGCCGAAGAAGCCGGTGCCGCCGGCAGCATACGGCCCGACGCGATAGCTTTGCAGCGGGAAATACTGTTCGTCGGCGTGCGCGGCGGGCAAGGCCACCGACACGATCATCGCCGCAGACAGCGCCGCCGCCTTGATTGTGCTCAGGAAATTCATGGTTGAGGTACTCCCGGTATGGGCCGTCTTGGGTTCGGCCTCTGGTTCATTTTCAAACGTCGGTTCGGAGTGGATGCATGGGCTCAGGTCGACTGCCAGGCGAACACGAGCCGTCTTCGGACCCTGTCCCACAGCGCCACCAGCCCGTCGGGTTCAAGGATCAGAAACAGGATGATGAGCGCGCCCAGCACGATGCGCTGGCTCATGTCGAGCACGCCCGAATCGAAGAGATCGCCAAGCAGGAAGCCGCCGAGGCGCGACAGAGCGAGCGGGAAGACCACGATGAGGGCGGCGCCGAAAAATGCGCCGCGGATCGAAGCCAGGCCACCGATGATGATGATGAACAGTATCTGGAACGACCGGTCGAGGTCGAAGCCATCCGGCTCGACGGTCCGCAGATACGCGAAGGCCCAGATGACGCCGGCGACGCCGATGATGAAGGACGAGATGGCGAAGGCAAGCAGCTTGGTCTTCAGCACCGGGATGCCGATAATGCGGGCGGCGGTTTCATTGTCGCGGATGGCGATGAAGTTGCGCCCGGTCTGCGACGAGACCAGCCGATGGGCGAGGAAGGTCAGAACGGTGACGATGGTCAAGGCGAAGAGATAGCGGCCGATGGCGCCGTCGAGCGCGAAGCCTGAAATCGACAATCTCGGCGCGTCGATGACGCCGGAAGCCGAGTTGTTGGAGAACCAGCTGAATTTGGTCAGTGCCCATTGCACGAAGAACTGCGCGGCAAGCGTCGAGACAGCGAGATAGAAACCCTTCAGACGCAGGCTCGGCAGGCCGAAGACGATGCCTATTGCGGCGGCGACGATGCCGGCCAGGAAGATGCTGCCGATCAGCGGCAGGCCTTCGACGCGCAGGTTGAAATTATAGGCGGCGAAGGCGCCGGCCGCCATGAAGGCAGCACTCCCAAGCGAAACCTGGCCGGCATAGCCGGTGAGGATGTTCAAGCCCACGCCGGCGAGGCTGAGCGCCAGGAACGGCAGCAGGATGGCCTCGAACAGATAGCTCGAGCCGATCAGCGGCACGACGCCATAGGCGAAGGCGAGCAGCAACACGGGCACGACCCATTTCGGCAGCACCGGCGCGGACGAGAAATCGCTTGTTATGGCGGTCATGGCTCAGATCCTCTCGACGAGCTTCTGGCCGAACAGGCCGGAAGGACGGATCAGCAGGAAGACCAGCGCGACGACATAGGCGAACCAGCTCTCTATGCCGCCGCCGAAATAGTCGCCGATATAGACCTCGGCGAGCTTCTCGCTGGCGCCGATCAGCAACCCGCCGACGATGGCACCGAGGATGGAATCGAAGCCGCCGAGCACCAGCACCGGCAGCGCCTTGAGCACCACCAGCGACAGCGAGAACTGCACACCGAGGCGCGCACCCCAGAGCAGTCCCGCCACCAGTGCGACAAGACCGGCAGCAGCCCAGACGGTGGCCCAGATCAGCGGCAGCCTGAGACCGACCGCGAGGGCCGCGAACTGATCGTCGGCGACGGCGCGAAAGGAGAGGCCGATGCGGGTGTAGCGGAAAAACAGCGACAGCAAGAGGACCATGCCGGCGGCAACCACTGCGGCAAAAATGTCGAACTGGCTGATCAGCACGCCGCCGATTTCCAGCGGCACGTCCTCGATGCCGAGATCGAGGCCGTGGACCTGCGTGCCCCAGATCAGCTGGGCGGCGCCCTCGATGATGTAGGACAGGCCGAGCGTCGCCATGAACAGTGTGATCGGCGGCTTGTTGGTCAGCGGCCGCAGCACCGTGCGCTCGATGGCGACACCCATGGCGACCATGATGGCGAAAGTGATCACCAGCGCCAGCGCGAACGGGATGCCGCGCTCGATAAGGCTGACGAAGGTGAGTGCCGCGAACAACAGCATCGCGCCTTGCGCGAAATTGAGCACGCCCGAGGTCTTGTAGATCAGCACGAAGCCGATCGCGACCAGCGAGTACATGACGCCGGAGAGCAGGCCGCCGACGAGCACTTCGATGAAGAACTGGTAGTCGAAATCGGCGATCATATGCCTGCCCCGTCCTCATTGTCCGAGGCGACGCCGAGGTAGGCATCGATGACGCGCTGGTCGTTCCTGACCTCGTCTGGCGTGGCGTCGGCGATCTTGCGGCCGTAGTCGAGAACGGCAATGCGGTCGGACAGGCCCATGACGACGCCGACATCGTGCTCGATCAACACCACGGTGGTGGCGAAACGATCGCGCGCGGCACGGACGAAAGCCGCCATCTCGCTCTTTTCGCTCGCGGTCATGCCGGCCATCGGCTCGTCGAGCAAAAGCAGACGCGGCTCGGCCACCAGTGCGCGGGCCAGTTCGACACGCTTCTGCAGTCCGTAAGGCAAGGTGCCGACAAGACGGTCGCGAATGGCGGTGAGGTCGAGAAATTCGAGGATCTGTTCCGCGCGGCTGCGTGTTTCGCGCTGCTCGCCGCGCGAGCGGCCGATGCCGAGCACCTGGCCGGCAAAGTTGGAGCGAACCTTGTAGGCGAGGCCGGAAGCGACATTGTCGAGGACGCTGAGACCCTTGAACAGTGCAAGGTTCTGGAAGGTTCTGGCGACACCGAGGTGAGCCAACTGCTGCGTCGGCACCTGGGCATAGAAGGTGCCGTCGAGCCGGACGTGGCCGCGATCCGGCCGATAGACGCCGCTGATGACGTTGATCAGCGAGCTTTTGCCGGCGCCGTTCGGGCCGATGATGGCGCGAATTTCGCCTGGGTGAACCGACAGGTCGATATCGGCCAGTGCGACGACGCCGCCGAACGACAGGCCGATGCCCTGGAGCGAAAGCAGCGGAGCGGCGACACCAGTAACGGAGCCGATCGCCTCGCTGCCGGCTTCGGACTGCTGCTCCCGCGGGCTTGACGGCAGGCCGCGCGCAAAGACTTCCGGCGCATAGACCGAAGCGTCCATCACTCCGAGAGTATAACTGGGCAACGGCATTCCAATCGTCCTTGATTAGGCGCGCAAAACCTCATTGCCGCTCGACGGATCGAGCGCGCCGGCAACCTTCATGCGTGTGCTGGCCGGACCGTGGCGGGCCAGGCTGCGGGATGGCTACTCCGCCGCCAGCGACGCCGCCGCCTCGGCGTTTTCCAGTTCGCGGACCAGCGGGATGACATGCTTGCCGAAATACTCGACCTCTTCCTGGAAGTGCAGGAAGCCGAGCAGGATGAGATCGGCGCCGGCGCGCTTCAGGTCGACGATGCGCTCGGCGACTTGCCTTGGCGTGCCGATCAGGTTCGAGCGGAAGCCGTCATTGTACTGGACCAGATCGTCGAAGGAGGATTTCGCCCAATTGCCCTCGCCTTCCGGCGAAGCTTTGCCGGCGTTCTTGACCTCGTGGCCGAAAGCGTTGACCGCCTCGGGGTTGGCCTTGGCGATGATCTCGGCGAGCACCGCCCTGGCCTCATCCTCGGTCTCGCGGACGACGGCGAAGGCATTGACGCCGACCTTGACGGAATGGTTGTTGGCCTTCGCCTTGGCCTGGATGTCGTCGACCTGTTTGGCGATTTCGGCCGGCGTGTTGCCGTTGGTGAAGTACCAATCCGAGACCCGCGATGCCATGTCGCGCGCGGCGCGCGACGAGCCGCCCTGGAAGATTTCGGGCAGCGGATGCGGCGGTTTCGGCTTCAGCGAATATTCGTTGAAGCGGTAGAAATCGCCACGGAAGGTGAAGCTGTCCTCGGTCCATATTCCGCGCAGCGCACGAATGAATTCCTCCGAGCGGCGATAGCGCTCGTCATGGTCGAGCCAATGCTCGCCGATGGCATGGAACTCGCCACGGAACCAGCCGGAGACGAGGTTGATCGCGACGCGGCCATTGGTGAGATAGCTGATGGTGGCGATCTGCTTGGCCGCCAGCGCCGGGTTCCACGGTCCGGGCAGGATCGCCGCGATGACCTTGAGCGTTGTGGTCGCCGCCAGCAGATCATGGCTGAACGCCACCGATTCATGCTGCTCGTCGGCGCCGTAGCCGGCGGTGAAGCGGATCTGGCTGAGTGCGTAATCAAAGCCGGACTTCTCGGCGATCTGCGCCAGCTTGCGATTGTACTCGGCCGAATGGTTGGTGCGCTGCTCGATGTTGGAGATCACAAGGCCGCCCGAAACATTCGGCACCCAGTAAGCAAACTTGATCGAGTCGGTCTCTGCGTGTGCCATGAACTGTCTCCCATTCAGGCCATCTCGTTGATCGATCCGACCGCAGCCGGTTTCGTCGGTATTTATTATGTTTATAGAATCTATATACAAAGAAGGATTTTCCGTTTTTGAGCCCCTCTTGGGACGGAAATACCAATTTTGCTCGGCCAACCCGGTTTGCCGGTGTCAGCTCATGACCGGACCCTGCGCGGCATTGGCGCCGATGGCCTGCGCTGACGGCAGCGTTTCCAGCAGCTTGGCAATTTCAACCGCGACCGCCTGGGCATGGCGGGCGACTTCCGGCAGACCCATGAGCTCGCCGAAAGTCCCTCGTGCCAGCGGGCCGGCGACCAGGAGTGTCGCGACCGCCTCACCGTCCCGGCCGATCGCGCGGCTGTCGAGACCTGTCTCGATGCCAAGCCCATATTGGTCCGTCCTGATCAAGCCGGTTTCCGCCAGCGAGCTCAGCGCCGGGTTCAGCTGCAGCGCCTGCCCATGGGCCGGACCGGTGGTGTTGATGACGGCAACGAAGCGCGCCGTCTCGATCCGGGTCTGCCCGCGCCGTTGAAAGCTGACAGCCAGGCTGCCGTCCTCATCGTTCGACGCAACAAGCCTGGCGGCAATGGTGTCGACTGTACCGGCGGCATGGCGCCGGTCGAGCACGGCGGCGACCTGCGGGGCGATCCTGAAACGATGCACGTCCCAGAACACGCGCAGCTGGCGGACCAGCCTTGCCCGCTCCGGCGGGGCAAGTGCGGCCCACAGCACCGGCCCCTGCAGGCGCAGCTGATCGAAGACCGACTGCCAGTTGACATTGGCCGCTCTTGCCGCTGCCAGCGTCGCGCGAATGGTCCTGAGCAGGCCGAGCGCCGTCGTCGCCGGCGCGGATGCAAAATCGCCAAAAGGCTCGCCCCTGACATCGGGGTGTCCGCGCGAGCGTAAGCCGCGGCGCGACAGCGTGAGGATGCGGCCACGATGGCCACGACGGTCAAGTTCGGCGACCATGTCGGCCGAGGTCAGCCCGGAGCCAACGATCAGCACCGAGGCGTCCGGCCCGATCCCGGCAAGCGCCGCGGCTGCGTATGGGTCGGCGATGAAACCCGGCGCTTCCGTCAGGTGGATCAACGCGGCTGGAATTGCAGGCTGCGGATGCGTTGCTGCTAGAACGACGATGTCGGAGGCGACCGGTCCGGCAGAGGTGTGCACGGTCCAGCCCGCGCCACTGGCATCGCGTGTCACGCGTGTGGCGGAACCTTCAACATGATGGACAAGGCCGGAATTGAGATGCGGCGCCAGATGCTCGGCAACATAGCGACCGAACACGCGCCGGCGCGGAAAAGCGTCGCCGTTCATCCAGATCGCATCCGGGTCGTGTTCGAGTTCTCCGCTGCCAGTCAACCAGCGTGCAAAATGCTGCGGGTCGTCGGGAGCCATGCTCATCCTGACCGCGGGAACATTGACCCGATGAGAGGGTTCCTCGCTGGAATAGGCAAGGCCACCGCCAATCCAGGGTCGCGGCTCGATCACGGAAATGGAAATGCGCTCCGGTCGAGGCATTTGCGCCAGGTGCCACGCCACCGCCGCACCGGAAAAGCCGCCGCCAATAATGGCGACGCGCAACCGCGAGGACGCAGGAAGCAAGTTCACGAGGCGCTGGCGAGCGACTTCGGCCGGTGGTCGCCGGCGATGGTTTCGCCGAACGGACCGGTGTTTACGGACGAGCCGGCTGCCTTGACCGGATGGTCGGTCGGCAGTTTCGGCAGCACCAGCTCGCCGAAGCGATAGGCTTCTTCGAGATGTGGATAGCCGGAAAGGATGAAGGTATCGATGCCGAGGCGCCGGTACTCGTCGATGCGCTCGGCGATCGTGTCGGGATCGCCGACAAGTGCGGTACCTGCGCCGCCGCGCACCAGGCCGACGCCGGCCCAGAGGTTGGGGGCGATCTCGAGCTTGGCGCGATTGCCGCCATGCAATGCGCTCATCCGCGCCTGGCCGACCGAATCCATGCGGGCAAAGACCTTCTGCGCCGAGGCGATCGTCGCGTCGTCGAGCCGGCTGATCAGCCTGTCGGCAGCGGCCCAGGCCTCCTCGGTGGTTTCGCGGGCGATGACATGCAGCCTAATGCCGAAGGAGAGCTTGCGGCCAGCCTTCTGCGCCAGTTCACGCATGCCGTCCAGCTTGCGCTCGACATCGGCTGGCGGCTCTCCCCAGGTCAAATATTTGTCGATCTCCTGCGCCGCCACCACGGACCCAGCGTCGGACGAGCCCCCGAAATACAATGGCGGATATGGCGTCTGCACCGGCGGAAACAGCAGCCGGCCGTCCTCGATGTGGAAATGCTTGCCCTCGTGCCCCACCGTCTCGCCGCTCAGCACCCGCTTGTAGATCTGCAAGAACTCCTGCGTCACCTCATAGCGTTCGGCATGCGACAGGAAGATGCCGTCGCCCTTGTTCTCCAGCGGATCGCCGCCGGTGACGACGTTGATCAGCAGGCGGCCATTGGAGATGCGATCCAGCGTCGCAGTCATGCGCGCGGCCAGCGTCGGCGACTGCAAACCGGGCCGCACGGCGACAAGGAAACGCAAGCGCTCGGTCATCGGTACGAGGGCCGATGCGATCACCCAGGAATCCTCGCAAGAGCGGCCGGTCGGCAACAGCACGCCATAGTAGCCGAGCGTGTCGGCCGCCTTCGCCACTTGCGTCAGATACGGCAGATCGACCGATCTGCCGCCCTCGGCCGTGCCGAGGTAGCGGCTGTCGCCATGCGTAGGCAGAAACCAGAGCACCTTGATGCGGTCTGGCACGACCCGGCTCATGGCCTTTCTCCCGCTGCCTGGCGAAGGCGGCCGGATATGCCTGCTTTGGTGAGTAGCTGATGCGAAAGAGTGGGCATGGCGTGGTCCTGTCCGGGTGGAAACCAGATCGCCAGTGCAGATTGCTTATTCCACAAACTCTGTAGAGTTAGTTTATTCCAATTCTGTCGCCGCTATTAGAATTTCTCTCTCCAACGCGTCGGCGGTGAGGCCGACCCGAGTGCACCGGGCCGGCCTTCCTGAATCAGAACGCGGGTTCGACCGCGTTGACGTTGTCCTTGGTGACGACGGTCAGCGGGATGGGCAGCCGGTCCTTGACCTGCTTCCCGTCGATGATCTCGGCCATCGTGTTGATCGCCAGGCGGCCATCCTCGACGGGCGACTGGACGATGGTCGAGTACATCTCATTGGTGCGGATGGATTCGAACGCATCCTTCTGGCCATTGATGCCGACAATCGGCGGTGCGGCCTTGGAGGGGTTGGCCTCCTTCCATGCGTCGATGAAGCCGCGGGCCATCGTGTCGTCATTGGCGTAGACACCGCTGATCTGGTCGCCGAAGCGTGTGATCAGATCGCGGCTGACCACCAGTGCCTTTTGCTGGTCGAAGTCGGCATTGACCGTGTCGAGCACCTTGATGTCGGCATTGGTTTCCTTGAGACGGTCGGTGAAGCCGCTGACACGTCCGATCGTGGTGCCGTTGCCGGCCTGGCCGGCGATGATGACGACGGAGCCCTTGCCGCCGAGCGCCTTGCTCAGCGAGTCCGCCGCCAGCTTGCCTTCCTCATAGACATCAGGCCCGGTGAACGACTTGATGAACGGCTTGGCATCGTCGCTCATCGGCGAATTGATGAGGATCGCCGGAATGTTCGCCTGCTGCGCGCGCGCCAGTCCCGGTATGTAGGCCTGCGGGTCGAGCGGCCACAGGATGATGCCGTCGACCTTGCGCGCAACGCAGGTGTTGAGCTGCTCGGTGCCTTTCTGGACATCAAAATCCTGGCTGAGGCTCAGGATCTCGATGCCGAGTTCCGCGGCGCGCGCCTGAAGCGCCTTGTTGGCCGGCGTCGCATAGGCATGCGAATCCGCTGCCGTCACGTAGCAGACCGTCTTGGCGCTGGCCCAGCCCGTCGATGCCAGCACAGCCGCCATGGCGGCGACGTGAAGCATGCTTTTCTTGCCAATCATGTGTTTCCTCCCAATCATGTGGTTCCTCCTTGAGTGATTGGATTGTCGCGAACGAGCGCCGGGCGCGTGCCCGGAGCCCTCCCCTTGGTGGTAACGGCCCGATCGAGCACGACGAGCAGGATCAGGATAAGCCCGGACACGACCTGCTGGACGTATGCGGGAACGGACTGGAACTCCATCGCGATGGTCAGCGAGCCGATTGTCAGCACGCCGCCGAGCGTGCCGAGCGCGGATCCCCTGCCGCCTTCGAGACGAGTTCCGCCGACAACGACCGCGGCAATGACGGCGACCGTCAGTTCCGAGCCGAAGACGGGTGAGCCGGTGTTGGTGACGAGGCTCTGGAGAACCCCCGCCAGGCCGGCAAGCGTGCCGGCAAAGACAAAGCCGAGAAAGACGATACGGTCCGAGGCGATACCGCTTTCCTTGGCAGCCGCCGGGTTGGATCCCACCGCAAAGACGTTACGCCCAGGTATGGTGCGCGTCAGCCAGAAATGCAGCAGCACGATCAGGGCGATGAACAGCGCGCTGCGGAGGGTGAAGACATCGAGATAGATCTTGGCCAGCGCCAGGGAAAGCATGATGTCGGTTCCGGTCACCGGCTGGCTGTTGGTGATCCAGTGCGCGAGCGAGCGGAAGATGAGCATCGTCGCGAGCGTCAGCACGAGCGAATTCACCTTCAGGCCGACGACCAGCATGCCGTTGACGGCGCCTGCCAGGGTACCGACCAGGATGCCGACGATCGCGGCAGGGAGGATGCCGATCTCTCGCTGCAGGATGACCGATACGATGCCGGCCAGGGCAAACACCGCGCCACCGGAGAGGTCGATCTGGCCCGATATCAAAAGCACCGTCAGGCCGATCGCGATCAGGCCGATCGTCGCCGCCCGGTCGAGGCCGAGGCCGAGGGTCGATGCCGAGAGGTAGCCGGGGACCACCAGCGCGGAAATGACGAGCGTCAGACCGAGAATGACGATGACGCGATACTGCGAGACAAGCGAAAGAAAACGCATCACGACACGCCCCGCTTGCGCAGCGCCGCATCCATGCCGACGGCGCCGACGATCAGGATGCCGAGCACGAAACCCTGGATCGGCGTGCGCACACCGTCGAGCACCATGACGTTGGTCAGCAGTTGCACGAAGATGAGGCCGGCAATGGCCCGTGGCACCGATCCGAAGCCGCCGACGATCGACACGCCGCCGACCACCACCGCCGTGATGGCACTGAATTCGTAGCCGCCGCCGATGAGCGGCCGCGCGCTCTGCAGCGTCAGCCCGAGCAGGCCGCCGCTGATGCCGGAAGCGAGTGCTGTGATCACGAAGGCGCCAGCCTTCACGGCCTGCACCGGAACCGCACTTGCCTCGGCGGCGCTGTAATTGCCGCCGGTGGCAAGCGTCCATCTGCCCCAGAAGGAGCGGGACAGGACGAAATGGCCGACAAGAGCAATGACCAGGAAGATCAGCACCACGACGGGAATGCCGAACAGCCGGCCCTTGGCGAGTTCGGCGGAGGCGGGATTGCTGCCATAGACGATGACCCCGCCGACAGCCGCCTGGACGATGCCCAGTCCGATCGTGCCAATGCCGAGCGTGGCAATGATTGGATTGATGCCGACATATCCGACCAGGACCCCGTTGAGCAGGCCTATGAGGCCCGCGAGACCAACCGCCAGCACGAAGGCCGGCAGCGGCCCGATCATCGGCTGCAGCCCGAGCGACAGGATGGCGCCGCAGGCGATGGTGGCCGGCACCGACAGGTCGGCCAGGCCGCCGACCACGAGCACGAAGGTCATGCCGACTACGACGATGCCGACGATGGACATCGAGGTCAGGACGTTGAGCAAATTGCCTGATGTGAAGAAGGCGGGGCTGACGAAGGAGCCGTAGAGCATCACGGCGAGGATAGCGAAGGCCAGCCCCGCCTTCGACAGGACATCGACAAGCCTGCTGCCACGCGTAAAGCGGTCGTTGCGGTTCACGCCGCCGATCTCCATGGCAGCTTCGGTCACGCCGTCTCCTCCCCCGTGGCTAGCGCCATGATGCGCTCCTCGCTCAATTCGCTGCGCAGGAGAGGCTCGGAGGCATAGCCATCGCGCATCACCACCACGCGGTCGCAGACGCCGAGGATTTCGGGCAGCTCCGACGAGATCATCACGACCGCCATGCCGCCGGCGACGAGTTGGCCGATGATGTGGTGGATCTCGGCCTTGGCGCCGACGTCGACGCCCCGCGTCGGCTCGTCGAGGATCAAGGCCGAAGGTTTGGCGGCAAGCCATTTGGCGATGACCGCCTTCTGCTGGTTACCGCCCGACAGAAGGCTGATGCGCCGTTCGCCGTCGGGCGGTGAAATCGAAAACTGCTTGACCGAGTCCGCGGCAAGCGAGTGATCGGCGCTGCGGCTGATGCGCCCGAAACGGCTCAGGCGGCGCAGTATGGGCAGGCTGATGTTTTCCCGGATCGACATTCCAGGCACGACGCCGTCGCCCTTGCGATCTTCCGGAACATAGGCAATGCCTGCCCTGACCGCCTGGGATGGCGAGTTGATCGAGACCTCGCGTCCGTTGACGCTGACCGAGCCCTCGACAAGCCGCGACAGGCCGAAGATTGCGCGGGCGACCTCGGTGCGGCCAGCGCCCACCAGCCCCGTCAAGCCCAGTATCTCGCCGGCGCGTACATCGAAGCTGACATTGCGGAAGCGCGTGCCGTCGCTGATGCGTTCGACGCGCAGCACCGACTTGCCGATCTCGGCCGGGCTTTTCGGGAAGACATTGCTGACTTCGCGACCGACCATCAGCCTGATCATGTGAGCGGCATTTATGCCTTCGATCGGACGCGTCTCGATCATTGAGCCGTCGCGCAGCACAGTCACCTCGTCGGCGATTTCCAGCACCTCCTTCAGTCGGTGGCTGATGTAGATGATGGCGATGCCGTCATCGCGCATCTTGCGCAGGATCCGGAACAACGCCGCCGTCTCATGCTCGCTGAGGCTGGATGTCGGTTCGTCCAGGACGATGATCCTGGGCTGCGCCGCGTAGGCCTTGGCGATCTCGACGAGCTGCTGCTGGCTGATAGAAAGGTTGCCGAGCCGTTCACGCGGGTTGATGGCCGCTCCAAGTTCGTCGAGGACGGCAGCGGCCGCCCGGATCATCTCGCCCTTGCGCAGAAAGGACCATTTGCCGGGCATGCGGCCGAGATAGACGTTCTCGGCGACGGTCAGGTCGGGGACCAGATTGATCTCCTGGTGCACCATGCGAATGCCGAGCGCCTGGGCGTCGGCGGGCTGGCGCATGCGCACCTCGGCGCCGCCGACCCTGATTGTGCCGCTGGTGGGCGCGTAGGATCCGTTGAGGACCTTCATGAGCGTCGATTTGCCGGCGCCGTTCTCACCCACGACCGCATGAACGGTACCGAATTTTACGGCGAAATTGACGTTGGACAGAGCCTTCACGCCCGGGAACGTCTTGCTGATGCCTCGCATGTCCAAGGCGCAATCGTCGGCGACAGTCATATCTGGCTAGGTTCCTCCTGGCGGCTGGCCGATCATCCTCTGTATCGGCCATCGATATGTTAGTATAATAGTTTCTTCAACGCAGCTCGACCCCTCTTCGAACTGGCTTGAACATCCGGGCTTTTGAACACGCGGCTCAGTCCAGGCTCTCGGTTGCGGATTGAATTTCTCACCGCGGATGATGACTATTGCACTAATATAACAGTTCTGGCAAGCTGGATTCCGGCGGTCGTTATGGACATCGTGTCACCGACACCCGACGCTTCCATTGGATGCGTTCCAATTGACATTCTAGTATTATCTAGCCATTTCTGGTGAACGAAGACACGGATTTACAATGGACCTGGATCCTTCGACGCTCAATCGGGCTCTTCCGCTCCGCGATCAGATCTACCACAAGATCCGCAACCTGATCGTCGTCGGGCAGCTGAAGCCGGGAGAGGTGATCAACGAAGTCGCCATCGCGGAGGCCCTGGGGGTGTCTCGCACCCCCGTTCGCGAAGCGGTCAAGCGCATCAGCGACGAGGGCCTGGTCAAAATCCTGGCACAGACCGGCACCTATGTCGCTCCGATCAGCCGGGCTGACCTGGAAGAAGCCTATGTCATCCGGCGGGCCCTGGAGACGGAAAGCGCCCGACGCGCGGCCGCCAAGTTCACAGCGGCAGCCAGCGAATTGCTGGAAGACAACATGGCGGCGCACCGGCTTGCCATATCGCGCGGCAGATATGCCACCGCGATACAACTCGACGATGTCTTCCACCGCACCATAGCCGAGATCTGCGGCCTGCCGATGATCTGGAGAGCCGTCGACATCTCGAAGGCACAGATGGACCGCGGACGCTATCTCGCCATCCCAAGACCGGGTTATGGCGAACAGACGATCGAGCAGCACGAGGCCATTTTCGACGCGCTGAAGCGCCACGACGCCGAGGGGGCGGCAAGGGCCATGGAACATCATCTCGAGACGTCGTTCCGCAACACGCTCGAAGTCGCCGCCGACCTTCTCGACTGAAGCCTCGCGAGCAACCGGCATGCAAAGAATGGGGCTTTGTATCGGCGTGAAAGCCGAGGCGATCGCGGACTACAAGCGCGTCCACGCCGCCGTCTGGCCGGAAGTGCTCGACGTCATCAGTCGCGCCGACATCCGCAACTATTCGATCTTCCTGCGCGAACCGGAGAACCTTCTGTTCGCCTGCTGGGAGTATCACGGCAGCGACTTCGCCAGGGATGCGGCGCGGATGAGCGAGTCGCCGGCCATGCGCAAATGGTGGGAACTGTGCGACCCCATGCAGACGCCGCTACCGACGCGCGCCGACGGCGAATGGTGGGCGGCCATGCAAGAGGTCTTCCATCTCGATTGACCGTGTCCCGGGCGTGCGGCGGTCCGTTGTTTCATCCAGCCGTTTGCCGCCCTCAAACTCCGCCGCAAGGCGCACTCATTGCAAGCCACTCACCTAACCGATCCGCCGCAACGCCCTGCAGTCCAAGCCTTTCGCAACCGCACCTTGACCGCTGACATTCTGTTATATTAGTATTCTAAATCACTTTTGTCTCTCGACGCTCCTTGTCGGGGAGGCCTTCTTCAGAGTTTGGGTTCATGGCACGGTTCATCAAGCTGTCGGATATCGACAACATTCTTCTGGCGGTCGATCCGTTGAAGATCGGCGAAAAAGCCGGGGACGTGGCGGCCAGGGCACGCATACCGCGCGGGCACAAAATGGCCTTCCGCGACATCGGCTCGGACGAGCCGATCGTGAAATACGGCCAGACCATTGGTTTTGCGCGGGGATCCATCGTCGCCGGCGACTGGGTTCACGAGCACAATGTGTATCTGCGCAATTTCGAACGCGACTACGTCTTCGGCACCAATACCAGGCAAACCGAGGTCGTTGCCGAGGCCGAGCGCGCTACTTTCATGGGTTACCGCCGGCCGAGCGGCAAGGTGGGCACGCGCAACTTCATTGCCGTCCTGACCTCGGTGAACTGCTCTGCCAGCGTCGCCCGGTTCATCGTCGACGAGGTCAACCGGTCTGGCATCCTGCGCGACTATCCCAATGTCGACGGCATCATCGCACTCGTCCACGGCACTGGCTGCGGCATCGACACCAAGGGCCCCGCTTACGACCTGTTGAAACGGACGCAATGGGGCTTTGCCACCAACCCCAATGTCGGCGGCGTGCTGATGGTCGGACTCGGCTGCGAAGCGTTCCAGATCCCACGCTGGATGCAGTCGTACAACATCGAGGAGAGCACGATTTTCCGCACGATGACCATCCAGGAAACCGGCGGCACGCGAAAGACAGTCGAGGCCGGCGTCAAGGCGATCGTCGACATGCTGCCTACGGTGAACGCCGCCGAAAGGACTCCGCAGCCGGCCTCCGAACTGGTGCTTGCGCTGCAATGCGGCGGATCGGACGGCTATTCCGGCATCAGCGCCAATCCGGCACTGGGTGCTGCGGTGGACCTGCTTGTCGGGCAAGGCGGCACGGCCGTGCTCTCGGAGACGCCCGAGATCTATGGCGCCGAACATCTTCTCGCCTTGCGCGCCGAGAGCCGCGCGGTGGGTGAAAAGCTGATCGAGCGCATCCGCTGGTGGGAGGATTATACCGCCAGGCACGACATGGAGATGAACAACAACCCTTCGCCCGGCAACAAGCTGGGTGGGCTGACGACCATCCTGGAGAAATCGCTCGGCGCCTCCGCCAAGGGCGGCACCACCAATCTGCGCGCGGTGCTGGAATATGCCGAGCCGATCAACGAGCGCGGCCTCGTCTTCATGGATACGCCTGGCTACGATCCGGTCTCGGCCACCGGGCAGGTCGCCGGCGGAGCCAACATATTGTGCTTCACCACCGGCCGCGGTTCGGCCTTCGGCTGCAAGCCGACGCCCTCGATCAAGCTCGCCTCCAACAGCTTCATCTTCGAGCAGATGCGCGAGGACATGGACATCAATTGCGGAGACATACTGGACGGCGTCTCGCTGGCCGAGAAGGGCGAGGAGATCTTCGCCGAGATCCTGCGCGTCGCTTCCGGCGGGCGCACCAGGTCGGAAGCGCTCGGCTATGGCGACAACGAGTTCGTGCCATGGAGCCTCGGCGCGACGATGTAGCGATATCGCCCGCCTGCACAGGCCGGCCTTTATCCCGGAAGTAGCTCAAACGGAAAGAACCGCTCGACATGAACAGGATTGATCTTGACGGCCAGCACGCTGTGGTCACCGGCGGCGCCCAAGGCCTCGGCTTTGCGATGGCCAGACGCTTCGTCGCCTCCGGCGCGACGGTAACCTTGTGGGATCTCGATGAGGCTCGCCTCGAAACCGCCAAGAAGGAACTCGGCAACGCCGCCACGACAGAGATCGTGGACGTCGCCGATTGGGTGTCGGTGGACGCGGCGCGCGCCAGGACCGAAGAGCTGGCCGGCAACATTTCCATTCTGGTCAATTCCGCCGGAATCGCCGGCCCGGCCGTCCCGCTCGACGTCTACGACATCGAGACGTGGAAAAAGGTCATCGACGTCAACGTCAACGGTACGTTCTACGTCAATCGCGCCGTGGTTCCCGGGATGAAGGAGCGCAATTACGGGCGGATCGTCAACATCGCTTCGGTCGCCGGCAAGGAGGGCAACCCCAACGCCTCCGCCTATTCAGCCTCGAAGGCGGCGGTCATCGGCTTGACCAAGTCGCTCGGCAAAGAACTGGCGCAGTACGACATCGCCGTGAACTGCATCTCGCCGGCCACGGCACAGACGCGCATCCTTGAACAACTGACGCCGGAGCATATCGAATATATGCGCTCGCGCATTCCGCGCGGCCGCCTGTTGGAGGTCGATGAGGCCGCTGCCATGGTCGCCTGGCTCGTCTCCAAGGAGAACAGTTTTACAACCGCCTCCACGTTCGACCTGTCGGGTGGGCGGACGACCTATTGAAAGGCAGTTGACGTTCAGCCAGGCAACCGACCGAGACCAATCGCAAAGCGCTCCACCATCGCGAGGCCAGGCTCGCTGGGCCGCATCGCCGGAGCCCGGGCGTGTATCGGGATGCCTGCGCGGGCGCCGAACAGCCGCTTGCCATAGCAGATCAAGTTTTCGATGCCTTGCATGACGAAGACCGCTGCCGGCAACATTCTTGCATATTCAGCCTCGGCCGTGGCTTCGCCTCCGGCGCGGAACGCATGATAGGCGCGCACGGCATAGTCGGCGCAATCCGGCGCCAGGATCATGCCGCGGCAACCGATGCGGAAATTGTCGATCAGTTCCAGGCCGCCACGCCCGTTGAAAACCGGTATCCGGCCATCGGTGCGCTCGATCAGCCCGGCGATGTCGGTAACCGGACCCTCGCCCTTGATCAGCCTAACGTTGGGATACAGCGTGACGAGGTCGCGGATTTCGTCTGATGAAAGGCCGCGCCCGAAAAACGCCGGCGCGTTCTGGATCGCCACCGGCAGATCGGTCGCCTCGGCAACGCGGCCGAAGAACTTGATGTATTCCGGCGCACCATAGGACCCAACCGGCGGCGGCTGCAGGATCACCCAATCCGCTCCCACGCTTTCAGCATGGCGAACCTGTGCGACCTGCTCGGCCACCGAAGCGCCGAAGATGGTGAAAGCGAGTGGCACTTTTCCGTCGGTGTCTTCCGCCGTCCAGTCCATGATCGTCCGGCGCTCGGCCTCGGACAGCTTGGCGACTTCCGTCGCCAAGCCGAGCGCCGCCATGCCGTGCACGCCGCTCGCCAGGCAGATCTCGACCTGCCTGCGCATCGCCGCGCGGTCGAGTTTTTCGTTCTCATCAAAGAGCGCGTAGAGAATGGCGTGAATGCCGTGGAAATCATAAGGTTTGAATTTTGTCACGCGGACCTCAATGGCTTTCGCGTTGAATGGCGTGGCCACGGCATCCGACGAGAAAATCGAGGTCGGCGCCGCGATCCGCCTGCAGCACATAGTCGACGTAAAGACCCTGATAGCCGCCGCGCATAGCCGGCTGCGGCGGAGCCCAGGATGTCCGCCGCTTTGCGAGTTCCTGTTCTGACACGTCGAGATGCAGCTTCCTTGCTTCGACATCGAGCTCGATCATGTCGCCGCTCCTCACCAGCGCCAGCGGGCCGCCGACAGCGGCTTCGGGTGCGGCATGCAGCACGACGGTGCCGAAGGCGGTGCCCGACATGCGGGCATCGGAGATACGGATCATGTCGCGGACGCCTTGCTTCAACAGCTTCTGAGGCAGCGCCATGTTGCCGACCTCGGCCATTCCCGGATAGCCCTTGGGGCCGCAATTCTTCAGCACCATGATCGAGCCCTCGTCGATGTCCAGCAAGGGATCGTCGATGCGCGCCTTGTAGTCGTCAATGTCCTCGAAGACGACGGCGCGGCCGCGATGCTTCATGAGAGCTGGCGACGCGGCTGACGGTTTGATGATGGCGCCGTCGGGCGCCAGATTGCCGCGCAGCACCGCGATGCCGCCGTGCGATGTCAGCGCCTTGTCGCGCGGGCGGATCACCTCCGGATTGTAGTTTTGGGCGTCAGTGATGTTCTCGCGCACGCTCTTGCCGGTGACGGTCAGCGCATCGAGATCGAGCATGTCGGCGATCTCTTTCATGACGGCCGGAATACCGCCGGCGTAGCAGAAATCCTCCATCAGGAAACGGCCTGACGGCATCAGGTCGAGGATGGTCGGCACGTCGCGGCCATATCGATCCCAATCATCCAGGGTCAGCTCGGTGCCGACGCGGCCGGCGATGGCCAGGAGATGCACGACCGCATTGGTGGAGCCGCCGATCGCGCCATTGACGCGGATGGCGTTGGCGAAAGCTTTTCTCGTGAGGATAGCCGACGGGCGCAGATCCTCATTGACCATCACGACGATGCGCCGCCCCGTCATGCGGGCGATGCGGCTGCGGCGCGCGTCGACCGCCGGATAGGCAGCGTTACCGGGCAGCGCCAGGCCGAGCGACTCGACCATGGAAGCCATGGTCGAGGCCGTGCCCATGGTCATGCAGTGACCGGGCGAGCGCGACATGGCGCTCTCGGCATTGGCGAAATCCTGCTCGCTCATCACACCGGCGCGAACGTCTTCCGAAAATTCCCACACATCGGTGCCGGAACCGATTTCGTGGCCCTGGAAGCGGCCATTAAGCATCGGCCCGCCGGAGATGGCGATCGACGGCAGGTCGCAGGAGGCCGCGCCCATGACCAGCGACGGTGTGGTCTTGTCACAGCCGGCCATCAGCACGACGCCGTCCATCGGGTTGCCGCGGATCGCCTCCTCGACATCCATCGAGGCGAGGTTGCGAAACAGCATCGCCGTCGGCCGCAGATTGGACTCGCCGCAAGAGAAGACCGGGAATTCGAGCGGCAGGCCGCCGGCTTCCAGCACGCCGGCCTTGATGTGCTCGATCAGAGCACGGAAATGCACGTGGCAAGGCGTGAATTCGGAGAATGTGTTGCAGATGCCGATCACCGGACGGCCGTCGAAGGCATCGTCGGGCAGGCCGTTGTTCTTCATCCAGCTGCGGTGGATGAAGGCATCCTTGCCCAGCCCGCCGAACCAATGCTGCGATCGTCTCTTGGTCATGGTCTTTCCGGCGTTCAGGCGGGATGCTGCAGCTGGCTCAGCCCGCCATCGACGACGAGCGTCGCCGCGTTCATGAACGGGCATTCGTCGGAGATCATGAACACCGCAGCCCGCGCGATCTCGCGCGCCGTGGCGATGCGGCCGCCGGGATGCAGCGCCATGGTGTTGGCGCGTGCTGCGGCCGGATCGGCAAAGCTGTTCCAGTAGTCGATCGCCTTCTGCGTCTCGACATAGCCCGGCGCCAGCGCGTTCACGCGCACGCCTTGCGCCGCATATTCGAGCGCCAGCGATTTGGTCAGGCCGAGCAGCGCGTGCTTGGCGACGGGATAGGGGAAGGTGTGCGGAATGATGGTGAAGCTGTGCGTCGAGGCGATGTTGAGGATGGCGCCGCCGCCGCTTGTAATCATGCCCGGCAGCACAGCCTTGCTGCAATTCCAGGCGCCCTTGACGTTGACGTCGAAATTGCGGTTCCACTCTTCCTCGGTCGCCTTGAGCGGCGTCGAGAACACATTGACCCCGGCATTGTTGATCAGCGCGTTGATGTGGCCGATTTCGTCGGTCGCTTGGCCGACGGCAGTGGCAATCGCGGCTCCGTCGCTGATGTCGGCTGCCGCATGCCCGACATGGCCGTGCGGCGCGGCAAGGCCGGCGACGGCCTTGTCCAGCAGTGCGCCGTCGCGGTCGACGAGGAACAGTCTTGCACCTTCGGCAAGGCAGGCCTCGGCGATGGCCAGCCCGATGCCTTGCGCGGCGCCGGTCAGGAAGATGCGTTTGCCGGAAAGGCGCTCAGCCATTTTTGTCCCTCCAGCTTAGCGCCGGCCCAGTGCCGACGAGCGCAGATTGTCGAGCAGCACGGCCAGCAGCAGGATCACGCCACGTACGATGTACTGGTAGAAGGCCGGGATGTTGAGCAGGTTCATGGCGTTTTCGGCGATGCCCATGATCAGCACGCCGACGATGACGCCCGACATGGTGGCGCGGCCGCCGGCAAGCGAAACACCGCCGAGCACGCAGGCCGAGATGACCGAGAGTTCGAGCCCGACCGCCGCGTTGGGCTGGCCGGAGGTGATGCGCGACGCCAGCAGGATGCCGGCGATGCCGCAGACGACGCCCTGCAGCGCAAAAATCCAGATGCGCGTCCGGTCGACATTGACGCCGGCAAGACGCGAGGCCTCCGGATTGCCGCCGATGGCCAGCGTGTTCTTGCCGAAGACGGTGCGGTTGAGGACGAAGCCGAAGATGCAAAACAGGATAGCGAGCACCCAGACCGGCGTCGGTATGCCGAGCAGTTTCGAGAGCGCCAGCTGATAGAAATCCGAGCTGTTGATGCCGACGGCACGGCCGTCGGACGCGATCAGCGCAAAGCCGCGCACGATCTGCATGGTGGCCAGCGTCGTGATCAGCGCGTTGATGCGGAATTTGGCGATGACGACGCCGTTGATGAAGCCGACGAAAGCGCCGCAGGCGATTGCCGCCAGCAGGCCAAGCAGGATCGAGCCGGTGTAATTCGACGCCATCACAGCGACCATGCCGGCAAAGGCGACGATCGAACCGACCGACAGGTCGAAGTCGCGCGCGGCGAGGCAGAACATCATGGTGCAGGCGACGATGCCGACGGTGACCACCGACTGCAGCAGGCCGAGCATGTTGCGGTCCGTAAGGAAGTTCGGCACCAGAGCCGACACCAGCGCGAAGGCGACGACGAAGATGACGACGAGGCCCTGTTCGCCGAGCAGGATTTTTTTCAACTGGTCGGTCATGCCAAAGTCCTCAGGATGCGATCGCGTCGGGAGTTTTCTGATCGGGGAGAGCGGCGGCCAGGATCGCCCTTTCGGCGAACTGGTCGCGGGTGAGTTCAGCGCTGACGCGGCCACCGCACATCACCAGAATACGGTCGCAGATGCCCATCACTTCCGGCAGTTCGGACGAGACCACGACGATCGCCATGCCGTCCTGCGCAAGCTGGTAGAGCAATTCGTAGATTTCCGATTTGGCCCCTACGTCGATGCCGCGCGTCGGTTCGTCGACAATGAGAACCCGCACCCCTTGTTCGGACAGCCAGCGGCCAAGGATGACCTTCTGCTGGTTGCCGCCGGAGAGATTGATGATGTCCTGCTTGCGCGACGGCGTGCGCACCTTGAGCTTCTTGATGAAGGTTTCGGCGGTGGCGATCTCGCTGGCGCGGTTGAGCACGCCGAAGCGCGTGTGATGGCGCCGCGACGAGATGTTGATGTTCTCCTCGACCGAGCGGCCCTGGATGATGCCGTCATGCTTGCGATCCTCCGAGCACAGCACGATGCCGGCCCGGATCGTGCCACGCGGATCGGCGGCACGGACCAGCTTGCCGTCGACGGTGATGCTACCGCCCGAGCGCGGATCGGCGCCATAGACCAGCCGCATCAGTTCCGAGCGCCCGGCGCCGATCAGGCCGAAGAAGCCGACGATCTCGCCTGCCCTCGCCTCGAAACTGGCCGGCGTCTTCAGTTTGGGGCCGCTGAGAGCGTCGACCTTCAGGCGGACATCGCCTGCCCTGCGCGGACGAAAACCCCAGATGTCGGAGATTTCGCGACCGACCATTTCGGCGACGACCTGGTCGCGCGTGACACCCTTCAATGATGCATGATGCGCCGCGAGCTTGCCGTCGCGCAGCACGGTCAGGCTGTCGCAGAGCCGGAACACTTCGTCGAGCCTGTGCGAGACGTAGATGATGACCTTGCCCTCGCCGCGCAGGCGGTCGATCAGAGCAAACAGGATTTCGCTTTCGCGCGAGGACAGCGACGAGGTCGGCTCGTCCAGCGCGATGACGCGTGCGTCGAGCATGATCGCCTTGGCGATCTCGACCATCTGGCGTTCGCCGATGGACAGCGTCTTGACCTTGCGGCGCATGTCGATGTCGATGCCGGCCGATTTCAGCTTGGCGCCGACGTCGTCCAGCATCCGGCGGCCGGCGATGATGCCGGCGTTGGCGGGGAAACGACCGAGGCTGAGGTTTTCGGCAACGGTGAGTTCAGGAACGAGTTGCAGTTCCTGATGAATGACAATGACGCCATTGTCGAAGGCATCCCGGGTCGAGGTATAGGCCTGAATCCTACCGTCGATGCGGATCTCGCCCTGATCGGCATGCTGGTCGCCGGACAGTATCTTGATCAGGGTGGATTTGCCGGCGCCGTTCTCGCCCATCAAACCATGCACGGCGCCTTTGTCGACACCGAACGAGACGTCCGACAGCGCCTTGACGCCCGGATAGGTCTTGGTGACGTGCGAGAAGTCGAGAAAGGACACGGGCAGCGATCCTCTTATGGAATGGCAAACAGGCGGCGGGATGAGCCGCCGCCTGTTTGTACAGGGAGGATTATTCGATGCCGAGACCCTGGCGGACCTTCTGGTAGTCGTCGCGCTTGGCGAGTGCACCCGAGGTCAGGATCAGCTTCTCCGGTTCCTTGTTGTTGGCAACCCAGTCATACATGTTGAGCGCCGTCTCGTAGCCATGACGCTTCGGCGAGATGATCACGGTGCCGACGAAGCCGGTGGCCGTCGGCTTCTTGAACTCGTTGATCGCCGAATCCGCGCCGCCAATGCCAACACCGATCATGGCGTCCGCCGGAATGCCAACGCTTTCGGCTGCACGCACGGCGCCGAGCACCGCCTCGTCGTTGAGGCCGAAGGAGACCCACTTCTTGATGTCGGCATGGGCGTTGAGCACGACGGTCGCCGCGTTGAGGGCAGCTTCCGTGTCGGTCTTGGCCTGAGGGGCGTCGAAGATGTTCTCGGCCTTGAAGCCGTTTGCCTTCAGCACCGAGATGGCGCCTTCGACGCGATCGACGGCGGTCGGCAGTTGGTCATACGAGACGCGGATCGCGCCGACCTCGTCGGCCTTCCAGCCGCGCGCCTTCATTTCGTCGACGATCGCCTGGCCGACGGCTTCGCCGATCTTGGTGGCCGAAATGCCCATATGCGGCACGTCTTCCAGTGCCTTGCCGTCGGCGCCGACCAGACGGTCGTCGACAGTCATAAGCTTGAGATTGTTGGCGGCGGCCTTGGCGACGATGCCGGGGCCAAGCTTCACGTCCGGTGTGCAGACGATGAAGCCCTGGGCGCCCTGGGCGCCGAGATTGTCGATCGCCGACATCAGCTTCTCACCGTCCTCGGCACCGATCTTGACCAGGGTAAAACCCTTTTCCTTGGCGGCCTGGTCGGCGAACTTCCATTCGTCCTGGAACCACGGCTCCTCGGGCTGTTTGACGATGAAGCCGATCTTGGTGTCCTGAGCATATGCAGCGATGGTCGTGACGGACAGCACGGCAAGCGCGCCCGCGACGAGCGCGGTCTTTAGAAGTCGCATGATTTCCTCCCAGCGATAGACCGGGCGCTCAGCCCGGATGCCGGACTCTCTAATCGCTTTTATCATACTAGTCAATTGATCTGGTATGATAATTAATGTACATGCTCTGACCAGTGACCGCTGGCGCAATTGATCCGCATCCGTTAAGGCCGGACCGGTTGTGCGAAACCAGCGGTTCGCCGCCTTGGAGGAGGGCTGGGTGACCGGGACTTTGAAGAAACCGCAAGGTGACACAGCCACTCGCCGCCCGCGCGTCATGCCCGATGTGACCAAGGCAATGGCCTCAGACATCTTTTCCGGGCGCTACCCGGCCGGATCCTCCTTGCCGACCGAAAACGAACTCGGCGTCGAATATGGTGTCAGCCGCACTGTCATCCGCGAGGCCCTGAAAGTGTTGGCGGCAAAGGGGCTGGTGCTGTCGCGGCCGCGCGTCGGCACGATCGTCTGCAACGAGGACGACTGGAACATCATCGACCCGCAGGTGCTTGCCTGGCACGCGCCGCACGCGCTGGACGACAAGCTCTTCGACGCCATTCTTGAAACGCGCCGGGCCATCGAGCCGCTGGTTGCCGAACTGGCTGCCACGCGCGCGACGCTGCAGGAGATCGCCGATCTGGAGGCCGCCTGGCGCGGCATGGCCGGCGCCGGCGAGGATCTCGCCGCCTTCTCGCGCAGCGACATCGCTTTCCACCAGATCGTCTATGCCGCGAGCCACAACCCGATCTTTCGCCAGATCGGCAATCTCATCGACACCGGGCTGAAATTCTCGCTCGAGGCGACGGCGGTGATTTCGCTCGACCGGCGCATGGAGGCCGTGGCGGCGCACCGCGAGGTGGTCGAAGCGCTGCGCATGCGCAATGCCGAGGCGGCGCGTGGGGCCGCAAACAAGATCCTCGACCTCGCGGCGCGCGACCTCGTCAGCGCCAAGAAACTCAAAAGCAACTGAGACGCGCATGAAAATCATCTCGCTCACCACCTACATCGTCCCGCCGCGCTGGCTGTTCCTGAAGATCGAAACCGATGCCGGCGTCACCGGCTGGGGCGAGCCGGTCGTCGAAGGCCGGGCGCTGACCGTCGAGGCAGCGGTCAAGGAGCTTGGCGATTATCTCATCGGCAAGGACCCGCGCCTGATCGAGGACCACTGGACGGTGATGCATCGCGGCGGCTTCTACCGCGGTGGGCCGATCCTGATGAGCGCCATTGCGGGCATCGACCAGGCACTGTGGGATATCAAGGGCAAGGCGCTCGGCGTTCCCGTGCATGAATTGCTCGGCGGCAAGCTGCGCGACACGATCAAGGTCTATTCCTGGATCGGAGGGGACCGGCCGGCCGAAGTGGCCGCTGGTGCGAAGGAAATGGTTGCACGCGGTTTCCTGGCGTTGAAGATGAACGGCACCGAGGAACTGCAGATCGTCGACAGCCACGACAAGATCGACGCCGCTGTCGAACGCGTCGCCATGGTGCGCGAGGCTGTCGGACCCAACATCGGCATCGCCGTCGATTTTCACGGCCGCGTGCACCGGCCGATGGCGCGCGCCCTGGTCAAGGAGTTGGAGCCTTACAGGCTGATGTTCATCGAGGAACCGGTACTCAGCGAAAACCGAGAAGCGCTGAAGGAGATTGCCGCGCTTGGCTCGACACCGATCGCGCTCGGCGAGCGGCTCTACAGCCGCTGGGACTTCAAATCCGTGTTCGAGGAAGGCGTCGTCGACATCATCCAGCCCGATTTGTCGCATGCCGGCGGCATCACCGAATGCCGCAAGATCGCGGCGATGGCGGAAGCCTATGACGTCGCGGTGGCGCCGCACTGCCCGCTCGGGCCGATCGCGCTTGCCGCGTGCCTGCAGCTCGACGCAGTCAGCTACAACTGCTTCATCCAGGAGCAGAGCCTCGGCATCCACTACAATGCCGCCAATGACCTGCTCGACTACGCCGCCAACCAGGATGTCTTCCGCTACGAGGATGGTTATGTCGCCATTCCCGACGGCCCGGGCCTGGGTGTCGAGATCGACGAGGAGTATGTCAAGGAACGCGCCAAGGAAGGCCACCGCTGGCGCAACCCTGTCTGGCGCCACAAAGACGGCTCCTTCGCCGAGTGGTGATCGGGCTGGCTTTCAGTCTCCAAGCGCTCCATGAACAGTGAAGACTTTGTCCGGCGAGCAGTTGCTCTCGAGAAATGGCTGGTTCGTTCCGTTTGATGGGGGCGCTTTCAGCGGCGTTGCCTGAACTGACCATCAAACGCAGATGACCGCAGTACGGCACATTCATCGGCTGCGAATTGCAGAGGGACTGTTTGGTGGAGCCAATCGGGATCGAACCGACGACCTCTTGAATGCCATTCAAGCGCTCTCCCAACTGAGCTATGGCCCCACTTCCGGCAGTCAACCGGCGCCGTTTCCGGCGAAGAGATCCGGCGCGGGTTGGAGACCGCGCCGTTAGTGCAGGCGGCTTCTAACCCCGCCCTTCTCAGATATCAAGCCTTCAAGAGCCGCTTTTTCTTCGCAGGCCGCGAAAGCCTGCAAACGCCCGCTTTCAACGCCCGATCAGACCTCGTCGTCGTCGTCGCCGACGCCGATCATGTCGGCAACGTCGTCATCTTCTTCCTCTTCGTCGGCGAGGAAGGTGTCATCCTCGTCGTCGCCCAGGTCGACGTCATCCTCGTCGTCGCCGAGATCCGGCAGGTCGTCGCCCTTGGCGTCCTCGTCGGCCTCTTCAAGCGAGACGACCTCAACGCCCTCTTCTTCCTCGGCGTCCACTTCCTTCTCGGCCACTTCCTCTTCCTCCTCGAGAGCGGCAATCTTGCCTTCCTCGAAATAGGAACGCGGATAGGTCTTGCCGGTGTAGGGCGAGACGATCGGGTCCTTGTTCAGGTCGTAGAATTTTCGGCCCGTCTCCGGGTCGATACGTTTTGTGCCAAGTTCGGTTTTTGCCACGGCAAGCCTCGTCAATAAAAGAGTGGTCCCCTTAACCACAGTTTGCAGCGCTGTCAAAGCGAAAAGCCGGCGTCACAAAACCATACGTTGAAAGGCGTCGCGTCAGTGACGACCATGGGGGATGACCATTTCGGCCCGCCGTGATACGAGACCGCCGCAACAAATGAAAAGCGCCGGCCCGCCGGCATTCCGTCCAGGGAAATTCCATGTCTCACGCCGCCGCGCCCAAGCCGGCCACCGCCCGCCAATCCCCAGCCCTTTCTGGTATCGCGCGCGTGCCGGGCGACAAGTCGATCTCGCACCGCTCCTTCATGTTCGGCGGCCTCGCCTCGGGCGAGACCCGCATCACCGGCCTGCTCGAAGGCGAGGACGTGATGCGCACAGGTGCTGCCATGAAGGCTATGGGCGCACATATCGAGAAGAACGGCGACGAGTGGGTGATCCGCGGCACAGGCAATGGCGCACTGCTGCAGCCGGAAGGCCCGCTCGATTTCGGCAATGCCGGCACCGGCTCGCGGCTCACCATGGGCCTTGTCGGCTCTTATGACATGGAGACGACCTTCATCGGCGACGCCTCGCTGTCGGGCCGGCCGATGGGCCGCGTGCTGGAACCCTTGCGCCAGATGGGCGTGCAGGTGCTGAAGGCGACACCGGGTGACCGCATGCCGATCACGCTGCATGGGCCAAAGCATGCCGCGCCGATCACCTATCGTGTGCCGATGGCCTCGGCGCAGGTCAAGTCGGCGGTGCTGCTTGCCGGGCTGAACACGCCGGGCATCACCACCGTCATCGAGCCCGTCATGACGCGCGACCACACCGAAAAGATGCTCAGAGGATTCGGCGCGAACCTGTCGGTCGAAACCGACGAGCGCGGCGTGCGCCACATCTTCATCGAAGGACAGGGCAGACTGACCGGCCAGACCATCGCCGTGCCGGGCGACCCGTCCTCGGCCGGCTTCCCGCTGGTGGCCGCACTGATCGTGCCGGGTTCGGACATCACAATCGAAAACGTGTTGATGAACCCGACCCGCACCGGCCTGCTTTTGACGTTGCAGGAGATGGGCGGCAAGATCGACATCCTGAACCCGCGCAATGCCGGCGGCGAGGATGTCGCCGATCTGCGCGTGCGCTACTCCGAACTGAAGGGCGTCACCGTGCCGCCCGAGCGGGCGCCGTCGATGATCGATGAGTACCCCGTGCTTGCGGTCGCTGCCAGCTTCGCCGAGGGTGAAACGCTGATGCAGGGGCTGGAGGAACTGCGGGTGAAGGAATCCGACCGGCTGTCTGCCGTCGCCAACGGACTGAAGCTCAACGGCGTCGACTGCACCGAGGGCGAGGCTTCGCTTGCGGTGCGCGGCAAACCCGGCGGTAAGGGCCTTGGCGGCCATCCGAACGGTCAGGACACCACCGTGCAAACCCATCTCGACCACCGCATCGCCATGAGTTTTCTCGTGATGGGCCTGGCGACGGAAAAGCCGGTGACCATTGACGACGCCGCCATGATCGCGACCAGCTTTCCGGAGTTCATGGGCCTGATGAAGGCGCTGGGCGCGGAGATCGGCTAGTCGATGGCTTGGGACCAGACTGCAACGCTGGCGGGACAGCACCCCCCTCTGTCCTGCCGGACATCTCCCCCGCAAGGGGAGAGATTGGCGGCTTTGGCGCTCCATTCAATCCTGCAATATTGGCGATTGGCTAAGTCAGCGGTGATGGCTGATCTCCCCCCTTGCGGGGGAGATGTCCGGCAGGACAGAGGGGGGTGTGAAGAATCTCGGCGCCCGTCTTCTTCATCGCACCTGTCAATCGCGGCGGCCCGCCAATGACTCACACCTTCACCATCGCCATCGACGGCCCCGCAGGCGCCGGAAAAGGCACGCTGGCCCGGCGGCTCGCCGACCACTACCGGCTGAACCTGCTCGACACCGGTCTCACCTATCGCGCCGTCGCCTATGCGCTCATCCAGCACGCGCTGCCGCTCGACAATGTCTCGGCCGCCGAAACCGCGGCCCGCCAGGTCGATCTGGCGAAGCTCGACCGGGCGGTCTTGTCAGCGCATGCCGTCGGCGAGGCTGCCTCCAAGGTCGCGGTGTATCCGACGGTGCGGCGCATCCTCGTCGAAAAGCAGCGCGACTTCGCCAAGACGCCGCCGGGCGCGGTGCTCGACGGGCGCGACATCGGCACCGTTGTCTGCCCCGACGCCGACATCAAACTCTATGTGACAGCGAGCGCCGAGGTGCGGGCACAGCGCCGGCTGTCGGAGATCGAGAGCATCGGCGGGACCGCCGATTTCACCGAAATCCTCGCCGATATCGTGCGCCGCGACGAACGCGACATGAGTCGAGCGGACTCACCGTTGAAGCCGGCGGCCGACGCGCACTTGCTTGATACCAGCGAAATGGCTATAGAAGCCGCGTTTCTTGCAGCCATGGCGATCATAGACGACGTGCTGGCCAAAAGAGACAACGCCTGATCCGGGTTTTCCCTCGTATTTCCGTTGTCGGAGGCGAAGAAAATACCCATATCGGGCACGAACCAGCCTGCCAGCATTCTTCATGCGCCGGAATTGCCGTTTAAAGAGCGGCCCAGGGTTTTTGTAGCCCGGAACGCCGGTAGGCCAAACGCAACGCTAACCCACGGCGCCCGTCCCGCTTTTAGATGCGGGGCACTCCAGGAGAAACAATGTCAGCTGCAAATCCCACTCGCGACGATTTCGCGAGCCTGCTCGAAGAATCTTTTACCGCCGGCCATTCCGGCGAAGGTCAGGTCGTCAAGGGCATCATCACCGCCATTGAAAAAGACATGGCTATCATCGACGTCGGCCTCAAGGTCGAAGGCCGCGTGCCGCTGAAGGAATTCGGCGTCAAGGGCAAGGACACCACCCTCAAGGTCGGTGACACCGTCGAAGTCTATGTCGAGCGCATCGAAAACGCGCTTGGCGAAGCGATGCTTTCACGTGAAAAGGCCCGCCGCGAAGAGAGCTGGGTCCGCCTGGAAGAGAAGTTCACCAAGGGTGAGCGCGTCGAAGGCGTCATCTTCAACCAGGTCAAGGGCGGCTTCACCGTCGACCTCGACGGCGCCGTGGCCTTCCTGCCGCGCAGCCAGGTCGATATCCGCCCGATCCGCGACGTCTCCCCGCTGATGCACAACCCGCAGCCGTTCGAGATCCTCAAGATGGATCGCCGCCGCGGCAACATCGTGGTGTCGCGCCGTACCGTGCTTGAGGAGAGCCGCGCCGAACAGCGTTCGGAAATCGTGCAGAACCTCGAAGAAGGCCAGGTTGTCGAAGGCGTCGTCAAGAACATCACCGATTATGGTGCGTTCGTCGACCTCGGCGGCATCGACGGCCTGCTGCATGTCACCGACATGGCATGGCGCCGCGTCAACCATCCGACCGAAATCCTCAACATCGGTCAGACGGTCAAGGTGCAGATCATCCGCATCAACCAGGAAACCCACCGCATCTCGCTCGGCATGAAGCAGCTCGAGAGCGATCCGTGGTCCGAGATCGGCACCAAGTTCCCGATCGGCAAGAAGATCAAGGGTACCGTCACCAACATCACCGACTACGGCGCGTTCGTCGAACTGGAGCCGGGCATCGAGGGTCTCATCCACGTTTCGGAAATGTCGTGGACGAAGAAGAACGTGCATCCCGGCAAGATCCTGTCGACGACCCAGGAAGTCGACGTGGTGGTGCTCGAGGTCGATCCGGCCAAGCGCCGCATCTCGCTCGGCCTCAAGCAGACGCTCGAGAATCCGTGGCAGGCTTTCGCCTCGAGCCATCCGGTCGGCAGCCAGGTCGAGGGCGAGGTCAAGAACAAGACCGAGTTCGGCCTGTTCATCGGCCTCGAAGGCGACGTGGACGGCATGGTGCACCTTTCCGACCTCGACTGGACCCGTCCGGGCGAGCAGGTCATCGAAGAGTACAATCGCGGCGACATGGTCAAGGCGCAGGTGCTCGACGTCGACATCGACAAGGAGCGCATCTCGCTCGGCATCAAGCAGCTGGCCAAGGATACGGTCGGCGAAGCGGCGACTTCAGGCGAACTGCGCAAGAACGCGGTCGTCACCTGTGAAGTCATCGGCGTCAAGGATGGCGGTCTGGAAGTGCGGCTGGTCGACAGCGGCATCGAAACCTTCATCAAGCGCTCCGATCTGAGCCGTGACCGCGACGAGCAGCGCCCCGAGCGCTTCACCGTCGGCCAGAAGGTCGACGCGCGCGTCATCGCCTTCGACAAGAAGACCCGCAAGCTGCAGGTCTCGATCAAGGCGCTGGAAATCGCCGAAGAGAAGGAAGCGGTCGCTCAGTACGGCTCGACCGACTCCGGCGCTTCGCTGGGCGACATCCTGGGTGCCGCGCTGAAGAAGCAGGGCAGCTAAGCCCTTCGCACCGCGAAGCCCTTCGAAGCGAAGTTTTCGCACAGGCTCGAAAACAAAACCCCGCCGGAGCGATCCGGCGGGGTTTTTCTTTGACCGAGGTAAAGGTTGGAAGGTTACGCCCTGCCGTAAAGCGGCACCAGCGTACCACTCATCGCCTGGTTGGCCGGCGAGGCAAGGTAGGCGATGGCCTCGGCGGCGGCTTCGAGGCTGACCCATCTGGTGACGTCGGCATCCGGCATGTCGGCACGGTTGGCCGGCGTATCGAGCGTCGACGGCGCCACCGCATTGACCAGGATACCCCTGTGCTTCAGCTCTTCGGCCACCGCCACCGTCATGGCTGCCACTGCCGCCTTGCTGGCGGCGTAAGCGACCATGCCGGCGCCGCGCCGCGGGTCGAGCCCGGCGCGCGCCGTGACGTTGACGATGCGGCCCGCCGTGTCCGACGACAGCATCGAGCGGATCGCGGCGCGGCAGCACAGGAAGGCGGTGCGCGCATTGGTGTCCATCATCTCGGCAAAGGACGCCGACTCGATCTTTTCAACAGGTGCCGAGGTGAAGCCGCCGGCCAGATGGATCGAGCCCCAAAGGCCTGGAACCTGGCTGTAGAACGCTTCGACCTTGGCAGGGTCCGAGAGATCGACGTTGTGCACCAGCTGGACACGGTCATGCGTGGTAAAGGGGAAATGCGTGGGGGCGGCAGCATGGGCGTTGGGCACATGGCAGATCGCGCCGTCACTCAGCAGTTTGCCGACAACCGCACCGCCGAGCGCACCGGTTCCACCGGTCACGACGATATGCTTGCCTTCAAGTGTTTCCGTCATCTTGGACGCTCCTGTCATTTTTTTGTCGTTAGGTCGTTTCTGTGCCGCCGACGCGAAGCGTCGCGCCTTTTGCGCCATCACTCAATTGACATCTCGACATGGCAGTTGTCGCGTCTTTGCATGCGTCCGCCCACCGGCCGGCCGTGGTTCAGGGCCGTCGAGACGGGAAATACGTAGCACCGTCCTTCAGTCAACCGTGATTTCGATGACGCGCGGCAGTCCGGTGGCCCGGGCGCGCTTCAACGCGTCCGCGAGAGCGTCGATATCGGCAAGCCGTTCGGCGCCGATGCCATAGGCCTCGGCCAGCTTGCAGAAATCGGGCGGCGCCGGCGATACGCCGACGGGCTCGACACCGACATCGAGCATGGAGGTTTCGATCTCGCGGTAGCCTCTGTTATTCCAGACGATGAAGATGACCGGCGCCCGCGCATCGAGCGCGGCGCCCAACTCCGGCAGCGTGAACTGGAAGCCGCCGTCGCCGGTCAGGCAGACAACCGGCGCATCGGGTATCGCAAGGGCCGCGCCAATCGCCGCCGGCGGGCCATAGCCGAGCGCGCCGAAGCCGGTGGCGGCATTGAACCAGCCGCCTGGGCGGTCGTGGTCGTAATAGAGGTTGGCCGCATAGATCGGCTGCGTCGAATCGCCGACGATGAGCGCGCCCGGCAAGGTGTCGCGGATCATCTCGACGGCACGCACTTGCGCCTGCAGGGTCGGATTGAGCTCGGCAAAGGCTGCTTTTCGTGTAGCAGCGGCGCGCGACGGACCGCCCTCGCTTGCCCGGACATGGCCCGTTTCCAGAAGCAGCGCTTCGAGCGCCTCGGCGCAATCGGCCTGGATCGAAACGGTTGCCGGGCGGCGGGCAATCTGGTCCGCGCCGATATCGATGCGGATCAGATTGGCGGGCAGGACGAAGCCGCCATCGCTGTAGCCGTCATAGTCGGTCGGGCCGAATTCGGTGCCGGCGGCAATGACCAGATCGGCTTCGGCCATCAGCGCCCGTACTGTCTTCAGGCTGGGACTGGCCGGCACGCAAAGCGGATGACCATGCAGCAGGCCGCGCGCATTGGTGGTCTGGACGACCGGCGCTCCCAGCCGCTCGGCCAGACGCCGCAATGGCGCCCCGGCGCGTTTGGCGCCGCCGCCGACCAGGATCAGCGGGCGGCGCGCGGCAGCGATGAGTTTGGCCGCGCTGGCAATTGCGGCACCTTCCGGCGCGGGTGGCGTCACATTGCTCAGCATGGCAGCGATGCCATCCGCCGGCTTGACCATGACGTCGGTCGGGATCTCGATATGCACCGGGCCGGGCCGGGCCAATGAAAACAGGGCGAAGGCCTGCGCCAGAGCAGCGGGCAATTCGCTGGCCTCGGTGACGCGCTTCGAAAACAGCGCCACCTTCTCCATCATGCCGCGCTGATCCGGCAGTTCATGCAGATGGCCGAGGCCCTTGCCCAGCGTCGGCATGGCGTTGACGCCGGATATGACCAGCATCGGCACCGAATCAGCGCGTGCCTGCCCCATGGCGGTGATGGTGTTGGTCAGCCCCGGTCCGGTGATGACGAAGGCGACGCCCGGCCTGCCGCTGGCGCGCGCATAGCCATCGGCCATGAAGCCGGCGCCCTGTTCGTGACGCGGCGTGACGTGGCGGATCTTCGAGCGCGCCAGCCCGCGGTAGAGCTCGACCGTGTGGACGCCCGGAATCCCGAACACCGTGTCGACGCCATGCGCTTCGAGCAGCGAAATCAACGCCTCCCCGACCGTCGTCCCAGTGGTGGCCCCAGTGGCGATCATTGGCGCAGCACCGGGCGCGTCAGGCAGGTCGGACCGCCCTCGCAGGCGATGCAGAGCGCATCCGCATCGAAGGTGGCGACCGTGCAGCCGGCCGCTTCCATGGCGGCCGCCGTCCTGGGAAAGCCGGCAACGGCAATGATCTGGCGCGGCGCGGTCGGCAGCACATTGAGACTGAGCCCGCTGGAGGCGAAGAACTCGTCGGCATCGCCCTCGACCAGCTTGATGCCGCGCGCCCGCAGCATCTGGTAGAAGGCGGCCGGCAGCAAGGGCGCATAGACCAGCGCCAGATCGTCGGCGAGCGGGCTGATCACCGACATCAGATGCAGGCAGGCTTCCTCGCCGTGCCAGAGCGGCAGATCGAAACCGAAGACCGAAATGCCCTTAGGCGAGAGCAGGTTCGAAAGCTGCTGGATGCCGTCCTGGTTGGTGCGTACGCCACGACCGACGGCCAGCGTGGTTGCGTCGACCCAGACACAGTCGCCGCCTTCCACCTGGCCCGGATCGTCGATCCGGCCGAGAATGGGGATCCCCATGCGCTTGTAAGCTGCCTCGTGCAGACCGGGCTCGGCACGGCGCAGCGCCTTGCCCATCGAAAGGATAATCGCGCCATGATCGGTCATCAGCGACGGATCATGGGTGAAGACGGAATCGGCCAGCCCGTCATCGGCGTCCGTCAGCCATTCGATCTCGGCGCCGGAAGCCGCGACCATGCTGGTCAACTGCTCATGCTGGGCCGCGGCCTTCTGCGGATCGAACCCCGGACCATAGTGCCATTCCTGTGCCCTGGCATGACGCATGGCGCTCGTGGCGGACCGCATCAACACGCGTTTCAGGGGTCCGGCCATGGACTGCGACCCGTATGATTTGCCCACTAAATTCTCCCTGAACGTCGGTTGGCGCACTAACCACTACAGCAAGCTGTGATCAATAGTCCAAAAACCATGGTTGACGGAGGCAAGCGGAACGGTCCATCCTGAGCATGGGAACTCTGTCCAGTGACGGGTAATGGGTAAAAGATACCAGCAGCGACGAGCTCGAACGCTCCGCGGAGCGTGGAAGGAATGACGGCCATAAGCGCCGCATCCGGGATGACAGCGCAAAGCGCCGCACCCGCATTGAAACATACGGCGCAGGACGGCGCCGCCGAAGCCATCCATGTCGAGAACCTGCACAAGAGATTCGGTGAGCTGCATGTGCTGAAGGGCGTCTCGCTGTCGGCGCGCGACGGCGAGGTCATCGCCATAATCGGCGGCTCGGGCTCGGGCAAATCGACCCTGCTGCGCTGCATCAACTGCCTGGAAAACCCGACGAGCGGCATCATTCGCGTCAATGGCGAGGAGATCAAGCTCAAGGCCGACAGCCATGGGCACACGGTTCCGGCCGACCGCAAGCAGATCGAACGCATCCGCTCCAAGCTTGGCATGGTGTTCCAGAACTTCAACCTTTGGAGCCACATGACGCTGATCGAAAACGTCATCGAGGTTCCCGTACATGTGCTTGGCATCAAGCGCGATGTGGCGATCGACGAGGCCGAAAAGCTGCTCGCCAGCGTCGGTCTGGCCGAAAAGCGCGACGTCTATCCGGCCTATCTGTCGGGCGGCCAGCAGCAGCGCGCGGCGATCGCCCGGGCGCTGGCCATCAATCCGCGCGTCATGCTGTTCGACGAGCCCACCTCCGCACTCGATCCCGAGCTGGTCGGTGAGGTGCTGAAGGTGATCGGCGACCTGGCGCGCGAAGGCCGCACGATGGTGCTGGTCACCCACGAGATGAAGTTCGCCCGCGAGGTCGCGACGCATGTCGTCTATCTCTACAATGGATTGGTCGAGGAAGAAGGCCCGCCCGAGCAGATCTTCGGCGCGCCCAAATCCGAAAGGCTGAAGCAGTTCATCCGCAACATCGGCTAGGACAGGCCGGGACGGAAGAAAACCGGGAACCAACAACAAACTGGGAGTCGTGACATGAAGACTGTTCTGAAAACATTCGCCGCAGCGCTGCTGCTCGGCGTCGCCGCCATGGGCATGGCCAAGGCCGATCCGGTCAAGATCGGCGTCGCCGCCGAGCCTTATCCGCCCTTCACCTCGCCCGATGCTTCGGGCAAGTGGGTTGGCTGGGAGATCGACTTCATCGATGCCGTCTGCGCCGAGGAGAAGCTCGATTGCGTCATTACCCCGGTCGCCTGGGACGGCATCATCCCGGCACTGACGACCAAGAAGATCGACCTCATCGTCTCCTCGATGTCGATCACCGCCGAACGCGCGAAGACGATCGATTTCTCGGACAAGTACTATAACACGCCGACCGCGATCATCGGCCCCAAGGACCAGAAATTCGGCTCCGCCCCGGACGACCTCAAGGGCAAGATCGTCGGCGTGCAGGTTTCGACGGTGCACGCTGTCTACGCCAAGAAGCACTTTGGCAGCACAGCCTCGGAGATCAAGGAATACCAGACCCAGGACGAGGCCAACAACGATCTGGCCGCCGGCCGCCTCGATGCGGTTCAGGCCGATTCCATCGCGCTTGGCGAGTTCCTGAAATCCGACCAGGGCAAGGCCTGCTGCGACTTGAAGGGGATGGTCGCTCCTGACGACGAAGTGCTCGGACCGGGCGTCGGGGCCGGCGTGCGCAAGGAAGACACCGAACTGAAGGGCAAAATCAACGCCGGCATCAAGGCGATCCGCGCCAACGGCAAATATGACGAGATCTCGAAGAAATACTTCGATTTCGACATTTACGGCGGTGGCGGCGCACAGTCGAACTGACGATCCTCGTATGAGCGGTGGGGCATGGCGCCAGCGCCATGCCCCCTGCTCGATCTTTCCCAGGCATGTTTGCCGCCGACGCAGCCGTCGGCGGTTGGCCAGCACTTCGGGGGCGACGCTGATCGACGCACTTCTTTCGGCCTCCGCGGCCGGCATCACCGAGCTTCTCTCGCCCTACCCGCCAGGCTGGGGCGGGGCTCTTTTGGTTGGGCTGCTCCATTCGATCGAGATCGCGCTGGGCGCCACGTGCCTCGGCCTTCTGATCGGCACCGGCGGCGCCTATGGCAAACTTTATGGCGGGCCGGTGGTGCGCGATCTCCTGGCGGTCTACACCACCATCGTGCGCGCGGTGCCCGAACTGGTGCTGATCCTGCTGCTCTATTACGCCGGAACCGACCTGATCAATCAGGCGCTGACGGCCATGGGCTATCAGCGCGTCGACGTGAGTGGCCTTGCCGCCGGCATCGCCGTGCTCGGCTTTGTCCAGGGCGCCTATTCGACAGAGGTGATACGCGGCGCGATCCTGGCCATTCCGCAGGGCCAGATCGAGGCCGCCCGCGCCTATGGAATGTCTCCGGGCCTGATGTTGCGGCGCATCACCTTGCCGTCAATGCTGCCCTTCGCCATACCGGGCCTCGCCAATCTCTGGCTGATCGCCACCAAGGACACCGCGCTGCTGGCGGTCGTCGGTTTCTACGAACTGGCGCTGGCGACGCGGCAGGCGGCGGGCGTCACCAAAGCCTATTTCACCTTCTTTTTCGCGGCGGGCGTGCTCTATCTGCTGCTGTCGCTGGTCTCCAATCTCATCATCGGCCGGGTCGAGGCATGGTCGCGGCGCGGCATGCCTTCGCTCAAGGAGGCGCGCTGATGGCCAACGAGGCCGCCATCATCAATGTCGTCGCGCGAACGTCGCTGTGGCTGCAGCCGCACCGCATCGTGCTGATCCTGATCGCACTCGGCCTGGTTCTGTCGGCCGCCTTTTTCATGCGCTGGGACTGGCTGCCGCAATATTATGAAATGGGCTTGATCGGCATCTGGCGGTCGCTGTGGATCCTGGCCGTCACCTGCGTCCTGGGCTTCCTGCTGGCCGTGCCGCTAGGGCTGGCGCAAGCCGCCGGCTCATTCTGGTTCGCCGCGCCCGCCAAGGTGTTCTGCACGGTGATCCGGGGCACGCCGCTGCTGATCCAGCTATGGCTGCTTTACTACGGCCTGGGCTCGCTGTTCCCGCAATATCCCTGGATCCGCGAATCCTGGATGTGGCCATATCTGCGGCAAGCCTGGCCCTATGGCGTGCTGGCGTTGACCCTGTCGTTCGCCGGCTATGAGGGCGAGGTGATGCGCGGCGCCTTTGCGGGCGTGCCGAAGGGGCAACTCGAAGCCGCCCGCGCGTTCGGCATGAGCCGCTGGAAGGCGTTCCGGCGCATCTGGCTGCCGCAAGCCATCTATCGGGCGTTGCCGACGCTGACCGGGGAGACCGTGCTGCAGTTGAAATCGACGCCGCTGGTGGCGACGATCAGCGTCATCGACATCTTCGCCGTTTCGTCCAAGGTGCGGCAGGACACCTATCTCACCTATGAACCCCTGCTGCTGCTGGCGCTGATCTACATGATGATCACCGGTATTCTGGTCTTTGCGTTCAGCAGGATAGAAGCGCGGATCCCCAACAAGATTGGTTAGAGGGGAGTAGGGGAGTAGGGGAGTAGGGGAGTAGGGGAGTATCCGGCTACTATCCACATTCACATTTCCATCCCCATTCGCTATTCACTGCTCACTGTCCCCTACTCCCGTACTCCCCTATTCCCTTACTCCCCTAGGACGGCCATGATGCAACTCAGTCTCGACCAGGCAAAAGGACTGTGCCGGATGGCGGCACTTGGCGCCGGCGCCAATGAGGAAGCGGCACAATCGCTCGCTGCTTCGATCATATCAGCCGAGGCCGAAGGGCTTTCCTCGGTCGGTCTGTCGCATTTCATCGACTATCTTGAGGCGCTGGAAGCCGGACGCATCGACGGCAATGCCGATCCGGTGATCACCCGGCCGGCGCTTGCGGTCTATCTCTCCGATGCACGCGGCGGGCTGGCGCATACCGGCTTCGACCGCACCATCGACGACCTCGCCAAGGCGGCAAAGCTGTTCGGTGTCGCCATCTTCTCGCAGAAGAACGCCTATACATGCGGCGCGCTCGGCTATTTCACCGGAAGGCTGGCAGCACTTGGACTGGTGTCGTTCGCCGCCACCAACGGCCCGGCCGTGCTTGCCGGCTCGGGCTCGGTCAAGCCGGTCTATTGCACCAACCCGATGTCGTTTGCCGCACCCGCCGCCGACGGCGCGCCGCTGGTCATCGACCAGTCGTCAAGCGCCACCGCCTTCGTCAACATCCGCAAAGCGGCCGAAGAGGGCAAGACAATCCCGGAAGGCTGGGCGCTGGACGCCAGCGGCAACCCGACCACCGATCCGGCCGCCGCCATGAAGGGCGCCATGCTTGCCTTCGGCGGCCAGCGCGGTGCCAACATCGCGTTGATGGTCGAAGTGCTGGCAGCCGGCCTGTCAGGCGCCAACTGGTCGCTCGACGCGCCATGGTTCAGCGGCGGGCCGGACAGTCCCGGCACCGGCCTGTTCGTGCTTGCCGTCGAGCCCAAGCTGCTCGATCCGGATTTCGAGCAGCGAATGAAGGACCAACTCGACCGGCTGCGGCGGCGCTTCGGCGTGCACGTGCCGGGCCGCGCCCGTGCAGAGGCGGCAGAGAAGGCGCAAGCGCGGGGCATCACCGCATCCAAGGCGGTGGTGCAGCGCATTTCCGAATTCGCCGCACGCTACTCTTCCTGAATAATAATTAAATATCAATTGGTTATCTGAAATCAGCCCGCCCCAGGCGCGGTGCGGTGCGATTTTCTTTGCGCGCCGCTGAACCTTTCCGCGCCTTGCTGCGACACAGCTTTGTCCAGGGCAAGGCGAGCTTGCCCGATCCACACCGGGGGAAGCAGCAAACCGAAATCGAAAGCCTGCATCACGCGATGGCCGGTCCTTCGCGCCTCGGAAACTCAACCCAAATCAAAGGAAATTGTCATGACCAACACCAAGATCACCATGCTGACCGCCGTCCTTCTGCTCGGCTCGTTCATGGGTGCCACACAGGCAGCCACCTTGAAGGCCGCGCCGGCCAAGCCGTCCAGCCCGGGTGTCATCACTGCCCCGAGCGGCGGGGCCACCGAAGATCACTACTGCAAGAACGGCCATGCAAAATTCGCCAATTGCAGCGCCGATTTCGTCGCCGCCTGCAAGAAGGTTGGTGGCACCATGTCGGATGTTCAGGGCTGGGGTGGGCGTACTTGCTTCACGCCCTCCTGATACCGTCTCAGGTCAGGCCGCTCCGTCGGCACCTGACTTCACATGGACGTCGCCCGGAAAACCCCGCTTCTGCGGGGTTTTCTGCGTTTGGCCGCGCAATGTTAAAACATTCGTAGTTTGGTCAACTTTTGTTTATTTGACTTCGTCCGACCTGATCGGCCGTTTGCGCTGATCAAGCAAAACAGAGGAGCTACAATGTCGGCAAGCACGGACAATCCCCGCAACGCCCTTATCATTCCGGCCCTTGGCAGGGTTTACGCCGCTCTGCACGATGGTGCCGAAACGGTTCTTCGCGTCGTCGCCGGTGGGTTTCTAGCCATCCACGGTTCGCAGAAGATCACCAATCCTTTCGGCGCCGCCGAGATGGTCGAGGGTCTCGGCTTTTATCCGGGTGCGTTGTGGTCCTTGCTTTTGGCCTGCACTGAATTCTTCGGCGGCATCTTCATCGCCATCGGGTTTTTGACGCGGCCGGCCGCCTTTGCCGGCCTGTTCGTGCTGCTGGTCACGGTCTGGTTCCACTGGGTTACGATGGACCAGGGTTATTCGGGCGCGGAGAAGTCGCTGCTGTGGGCGGCGATCCTGCTCTTCTTCGTCATTCGCGGCGGCAACCGCCATTCGGTCGACGCCCGTATCGGCAAAGCGTTCTGACAGGCTGATAGCGACGACGCGTCGCCCTTTGCCTTTGGCACGAAACGGATTATGAAACGGCTTCAGCCAAGCTTGCGAGCGCCGGAGCCAGCCATGACCGAAATCCTGCAGACCCCAAAGCTCGTCGTCGTCTTTGGCGGGTCAGGCTTTGTCGGGCGCCATGTCGTGCGTGCGCTGGCCAAGCGCGGCTATCGCATCCGGGTCGCCTGCCGGCGGCCCGATCTTGCCGGCCATTTGCAGCCGCTTGGCAATGTCGGCCAGATCCAGCCGGTCCAGGCCAATGTGCGCGTGCGTTGGTCGGTAGACCGCGCCGTGCAAGGCGCCGACCATGTCGTCAACCTGGTCGCCATCCTGCATGAGAGCGGCCGGCAGAAATTCTCCGCCGTGCACGAATTCGGCGCCCGCGCAGTGGCCGAGGCCGCGCGCTCGGTCGGCGCCGGCCTGACCCACATTTCTGCGCTTGGCGCCGATCTGGACTCCGAATCGGACTACGCGCGCACCAAGGCGCTTGGCGAAAAGGCTGTGCTGGAGACGATCAAGGACGCCGTGATCTTCCGGCCGTCGATCAATTTCGGACCCGAAGACGGCTTCTTCAATCGCTTCGCCAACATGGCGCGCTATTCGCCGGTGCTGCCGCTGATCGGCGGCGGCCAGACCAAGTTCCAGCCGGTCTATGTCGGCGACGTTGCCGAAGCGGTGGCGCGCTCGGTCGACGGCAAGGTGGATGGCGGCCATATCTATGAACTCGGCGGGCCGAAGGTGCTCACCTTCAAGGAATGCATGGAAGAGCTGCTCGAGGTGATCGAGCGCAAGCGCCTGCTGGTGCCGGTGCCGTGGTGGGTGGCCAACATCCAGGCCTCGATCCTCGGCCTCTTGCCCAATCCGCTGCTGACCAAGGACCAGGTGATGCAGCTGCGCGAACACAACATCGTTTCGGACGCGGCCGCCAAGGCCAACCGGACGCTTGCGGGGCTCGGCATCCAGCCGCAATCGATCGCGACGATCCTGCCCAGCTATCTCTGGCGCTACCGCGCCGCCGGCCAGTTCCAGCAGCGCAAGCCTGCAGCATAGTCGTTACAGCTACCTGAAGGGGTCACGCCTATCTTGGCGTCACCCGCATCGGCAGACCGCCTTGTGGCTGCGTGGTGAGTTTCTGCACCGGCCAAGGCTTGGTTTCGGCGGTGGTGTCGAAGCGGAAGCGCGACAGCATGATCGCCAGCGCGATGATCGCCTCCTGCATGGCGAAGCTGGCGCCGATGCAGACGCGAGGACCGGCGCCAAACGGCAGATACTGGAAGCGGTCGATCTTTTCGCGATTTCCCGGGTGGAAGCGCTCCGGCAGGAAGGCATCCGGCCGGTCCCAAAGCTTCCTGTGGCGATGCACGACCCATGGCATCACCAGCACGGCGGCATGCTTGGGGATATGAAGATCCTTCCACATTTCCGGTTCGATCGGCTCGCGGTTGATCGACGGCGCCGGCGGATAGAGCCGGAGCGCCTCGTCGAAGGCGGCGCGGGTGAACGGCATGGCATCGAGCCATTTCGTCGGATCGGGCTCGCGCGCCAGCACCTGGTCAATCTCCTGCTCGACCCGGTTGCGCTCCCACGGTGATTCCGCCAGGCAATACAGCGTCCAGCCCAAAGCCCGCGCGGTCGTCTCATGGCCGGCGCCGATGAAGGTGATGATGTTGTCCTCGACCTCGGCCCGTGTCAGTCCGTCGGGTCCCTCGGCCTTGAGCAGCAGTGTCAGGAAATCCTGCGGCACGGCATCAGGGTCGCGCTTGAATTTCGCTTCGCGCATCGTGACCGTGTCGGTGACGATCTTGCGGAAATAGGCCATGGTCTTGCGGCCGCGGATGCGGGTCAGCCTCGGCAGCCAGTCGGGCGCGCGCAACAGATCGAGCGGATCGACGCGGCCCATGGTCTCGAACAGGCGGTCGATCTCGTTGGCGAAACTGCCCGGCTCGCCCGATATCTCGCCGGAAAATAGCGTCTCGGCCAGGATGTCGTAGGTGAGCAGCGTCATGTCATGAGCGATGTCGGACGTGCCGCCGTCTTCATAGCGGGTGACGAAGTCCAGCGTGCGTCTCAGCATCGGCTGGGCGAAGCCGAAGATGTGGCGCGGCGTGAACACCGGCGCCATCGCCTTGCGCGACCGCTTCCAGACCTCGCCCTCGGCGGTCAGCAGGCCGTCGCGCAGGATCGGCCGCAGGATCTTCTGGCGCACCGTCGCCATCTTGTAGTTCCTGGCGTTGTCGACCAGCACATGGCGGATCAGGCCGGGATCGTTGGCGACGATCAGATGTCCGCCAACGCCATTGGCCGAAATCCAAGGCTCGTTGTAGGTGTGTTCACCCCACAATTCGAGCGGGTTGCGGTAGACGATGCGGATCATCTCCAGCGTCGAGGGCGGCGTCGTGCGCGGCTTCGGCGCCGGGGGAATGAAGGGGGCGGGCTGGATGTCCATGCTGTGCTCCGCTGATGACCCAATGTAGTGGGCCGCAAAGCAGGCGTCCATGTGACCGTACGGCAAGGCCCTGCTCTCCGGAACGTGACCGGTTACCGTGAGGTGCCTTCTTGTTGCCCCGAGCGGCATGCCCTAGGTGGCAGTCACCAATGGATACCGCTATCGCAGGAGCCCAGCTTGAAGCACCAGTTGAACATCATCATCGGCAGCACGCGGCCAGGCCGCGCAGGGCCGGTTTTTGCCAAGTGGCTGGAGACGTTCGCGCGCGAGCATGGAAAATTCGAGCCGGTACTGACCGACATCGACACGTTCAAGCTTCCGGTGCTGGACGAACCGCACCATCCAAGACTCGGCAATTACCAGAACGACCATACCAAGGCCTGGTGAAAAGCGATCGATGCCGCCGATGCCTTCGTCTTCGTGGCGCCGGAATACAATTATTTCGTGGCGCCGGCGATCGTCAACGCGATCGATTATCTCTCGCGTGAATGGAAGTACAAGCCTGCCGCCATTTTCAGCTATGGCGGCGTCTCCGGCGGCCTGCGCGCGGCGCAAGCGCTGAAGCCGCTGCTGACCTCGGTGGGTGTCATGCCGATCTCGGAAGGCGTCGCCCTGCCGATGTATCAGAAACTGCTCGACGAGAACGGCGCTTTCAACGCCGGCGAACAGGTGCAGGGCGGAGCCAAAACCATGCTCGACGAGCTGTTGCGCTGGAGCGAGGCTTTGAAGCCTATGCGGGCTGCCTGAAAACGCTGGTCTTCCGCAAAAAGCCCGGCTTGCTCATGGCATAAAGAGGTGGAATGTTCGCGCAAAGGGACAAGCCGGGGGGCGGTTCGACTTGCGTTTGCTTTTTGCCTTGCTGCTGATGCTCATGACCACCGCCACCGCGGCGGCTGAGCGGCGCGTGGCCTTGATCATCGCCGACGACGACTACCGCCTGATCCGGCCGCTTGCCAACCCGGTTCATGACGGCGAGGCGATGGGAGCGGTGCTGAAGAAGCTCGGCTTCGAGGTCGTCCTCGAAACCAACCGCGACCTGCGGCGCATGCGCCGCGCGCTCGACGATTTTCGCCAGGATGCCAAAGGCGCCGACGTGGCGCTGGTCTACTTCTCCGGCCACGGCGTGGAAATCTCGGGCGATAACCGGCTGCTGCCGGTCGATGCCGACCCCTCTTCGCTCGATGCGCTGGAGAAGACCAGCTTGCCTCTGGAGGAGGTGCGCAAGACCGTGGCCGCCACCGCCAAGGTCGGCCTGATCATGCTCGACGCCTGCCGGAGCGATCCGTTTTCGGGCACGGTGGGTGACGGGCGCGGTGCGACGTCGCTGGTCAAGGATGTCGTGGAAAATGTCCGGCCGGGGCTTGGTCGGACTGGCCGCGCCGAAAACATCCTGTTCGCTTTCTCGGCAGCACCCGGCGAGACGGCGGCCGACGGAACCGGCCAGAACTCGCCATTCACCACGGCGCTGACCAAATATCTCGGCACCAGCGGGCTCGAAATCCGCTCGGTGCTGACGCTGGTGCAGCAGGAGGTCTACGATTTGTCGCGGGGCAAACAGCTGCCTTACGTCGAGAGCGGCCTGCCGAAGCTGTTCTTTGCCGCGGCCGCCATGGAACAATTGCCGGAGCGCGAGCGCCTGTTGCTTGCCATGGCCGACGTGACGCCGGAAATGCGCGGTGAGGTCGAGCAGGTTGCCAGCGATGCCGACATGCCGCTGGCGCCTCTCTACGGCGTGCTGATCAGCTCCGACGCCAGCCACCTTTCGGCGGACAGCCTGAATGCCCGGTTGCGCGAGGCGGCGGACGCCTTCGTCAAGGTGCGCGGCGAAATGAGGACGCTGGCCTCCGATGATCCGCAGGTGACGGAGCTGCGCCGGCAGGCCGAGGAGCAGCTTTCGCTCGGCGCCTTCGATGGGGCTCGCGCCATCCTCGCAAAGGCCGCCGACATCGACAATGTTTCGCGCAACGCCTTGAAGGCCAATTTCGTCGGCCGCACGCTGTCCGAGGCGGCGACGCGTTTCCTGTCCGGCGGTGCGGCGCGCGCCGACCTCGACTACGCCACGGCCATCAACGATTATGAATCGGTCCTGGCTCTTTACCGCGAGGCCGGGCAGACCGATCTGACCCTGGACCAGGCCGACCGCCAGATCCGCACGCTGGACGAACTCGGCAAGCTCTACACCCTTGTCGGCAACACCGATGCGGCAGGCCGCGCCTTTGCAGCGCTGGTATCCAATCTCGAGCTGCGTTCGGCCCGGGAAACCGACCCGAGCGTCAAGCGCGATTTTGCCGTCAGCCACATCAAGCTCGGCAACGTCAAGCTGGCGCAAGGGGACCTGCCGGAAGCGCTGGAAAACTATCGGACCGCCAGAACCATGCTCAGGGATTTGACCGCTGCCGAACCCGATCGGCTGCCATGGTTCGGGGACTTCGCCATGGTCGACGACAAGATCGGCAACGTGCTGGTGACGCAAGGCGATCTGGCCAGCGCCGCACAAGTCTACCAGGAAAGCCTGTCGATCAAGAAGCAACTTGCCGATAATGAACCGGAGCGCGCCGAGCTGCAGCGCGACCTGACCATCACCTATGACGAGATCGGCGGCCTTGCCCGGGTCATGGGGCGACTGGACAACGCCCAGATGGCCTACGAGGAGAGCCTGAAGGTCCGATTGGCGCTGGCCGAGAAGAAGCCGTGGGACGCCGAGCGGCAACGCGATGTCTCCGTCAGCCATGATACGATCGGCGACCTCAAGCGCGAGCGCGGCGATGCGGCGGGCGCACTCGCGTCCTATAAAGCGGGCCATGCGATCGTCGAACAATTGGTGGGCCGCGACCCCGACAACAGTGAGCTGAAGCGCGACCTGTCGGTCGGCAACGCAAAGATCGGCAATGCGCTGAGCGATCAAGAGGACTGGCCGGCAGCCCTCGCCGCCTACAGGCAAGCCCTCTCGATAGCCGGCGTGCTGGCGGCCAGTGACCCTGCCAACGCCGACTGGCAACGCGACCTCTCGGTCAGCTTGGAAAAAGTAGCGGGCATTCGGGCGATACAGGGCGACCGCGCTGGAGCGCTCAAGGCCTATACAGACAGTTTCGCCATCGCCGACCGGCTGGCCAAGCTCGACCCTGCCAATGCCGACTGGCAACGCGACCTGTCGATCACTCTGTCCGAGATCGGCATGCTCAAGGCCAAGCATCGCGACGTCAAAGGCGCGCGGCAGGCTTTCCAGGACAGTCTCGACATCCGCCAGCAGCTCGCCCGGTCCGACCCAAACAACGCCACCTGGCAGCGCGACCTGGTGGTGGCCATGATCGACTACGCTCAGGTCGCCAAGAACCCCAAGGCCGTGCTTTCCCAGGCGCTGGACATGACGCTGGAGCTCGACCGCAGCGGGCGGCTGGCGCCGCGATATAAGTTCATGATCAAGTTTCTCAGGGACCGGCTGGCCAAAGTGAAATAGGGCCTGACGGGAGGCTGTCATGGACAGCCGGCTCATTCCCCGTGAAATGCCTGCAAACCTTGGAAAAACCGCCTTTTGCGCCTATATCTAGTGCATATCAGAGGCGCGATTCGAAGCGGGTTTTTCGCGCCGTGCAAGCGGCATCCAGACAACAGGTTTTCATGAGCGATCAGATCGACAACAACAACGGCGCTGAAGCCGAATACGGCGCCGATTCCATCAAGGTTTTGAAGGGGTTGGATGCTGTCCGCAAACGCCCCGGAATGTATATCGGCGATACCGACGACGGTTCGGGCCTGCATCACATGGTCTATGAAGTGGTCGACAACGCCATCGACGAGGCGCTGGCCGGTCACGCCGATCTCGTCACCGTGACGCTCAACCCCGATGGTTCGGTCACCGTGATCGACAATGGCCGCGGAATTCCAACCGATATCCACACCGGAGAAGGCATTTCGGCGGCCGAAGTGATCATGACGCAGCTGCATGCCGGCGGCAAGTTCGACCAGAATTCCTACAAGGTCTCGGGCGGCCTGCATGGCGTCGGCGTCTCGGTGGTCAACGCGCTGTCGGCGTGGCTGAAGCTGAAAATCCGCCGCAACGGCCAGATCTTCGAGATGAGTTTCACGCATGGCAATGCCGACGCGCCGCTGAAGGCCACCGGCAGCTATGAGCAGGACAAGCAGCCGGGCACCTATGAGGGCCGCAGCGGCAGCCAGATCACCTTCTTCCCGTCGGCCGAGACCTTCACCATGGTCGAGTTCGACTTCGGCACGCTGGAACACCGGCTGCGCGAGCTTGCCTTCCTCAATTCCGGCGTGCGCATCATTTTGACCGATGCCCGTCACGCCGATGTCGTGCGCCATGAACTGCACTATGACGGAGGCCTCGAAGAATTCGTCAAATATCTCGATCGGGTCAAGAAACCGCTGATCGACAAGCCGATCGCCATCAAGGCGGAGCGCGACGGGATCACCGTCGAAGTGGCGATGTGGTGGAACGACAGCTACCACGAGAACGTGCTGGCCTTCACCAACAACATCCCGCAGCGCGATGGCGGCACGCATCTGGCCGGCTTTCGCGGCGCGCTGACGCGCCAGATCACCGGCTATGGCGAATCGTCGGGCCTGACCAAGAAGGAAAAGGTCTCGCTGATCGGCGACGATTGCCGCGAAGGCCTGACGGCGGTGCTTTCAGTCAAGGTTCCAGATCCGAAATTCTCCTCGCAGACCAAGGACAAGCTGGTCTCGTCGGAGGTCCGTCCTGTCGTCGAAGGCCTGGTCAACGAAGCGCTCGGCACCTGGCTTGAAGAACATCCGAGCGAAGGCAAGGTGGTCGTCGACAAGGTGATCCAGGCCGCGGCGGCGCGTGAAGCGGCGCGCAAGGCGCGCGATATCACCCGCAAGAGCTCGCTCGGCGTCACTTCCCTGCCCGGCAAGCTGGCCGACTGCCAGGAACGCGACCCGGCGAAGTCCGAAATCTTCATCGTCGAGGGTGACTCCGCCGGCGGCTCGGCCAAGGGCGGCCGTTCGCGCCAGAATCAGGCCATTCTTCCGCTGCGCGGCAAGATCCTCAATGTCGAGCGGGCTCGCTTCGACCGCATGCTCGGCTCCGACATGATCGGCACGTTGATCACGGCGCTCGGGACCTCGATCGGCAAGGACGAGTTCAACGCCGACAAGCTGCGCTACCACAAGATCATCCTGATGACCGACGCCGATGTCGACGGCGCCCATATCAGAACCTTGCTGCTGACCTTCTTTTTCCGGCAGATGCCGGAGCTGATCGAGCGCGGCCATCTCTACATCGCCCAGCCGCCGCTCTACAAAGTGACGCGCGGCAAGAGCTCGCAATACATCAAGGACGAGAGCGCGTTCGAGGAGTTCCTGATCGGCTCGGGACTGGAGGAAGCATCGCTTACCCTCGGCTCGGGCGAGGTTCGCATCGGACAGGACCTGCGCGGAGCCATCGACGACGCGCTGGCGGTGCGCCAGCTGATCAACGGCCTGCACACGCGCTACAACAGAGGCGTGGTCGAGCAGGCGGCGATCGCCGGCGGGCTCAACCCGGACGTGTTCACCGATCTCGGCCGCGCCAACGACATGGCGGAGCGGATTGCAAAACGCCTCGACATCATCGCCGAGGACACCGAGCGCGGCTGGACCGGCCGCATGTCGACCTCGAATGAAGGCGTCGGCGGCTATGTGTTCGAGCGCACGGTGCGCAGCGTCAAGGAATACGCGCATCTCGACCTGGCGCTGATCAATTCGGCCGACGCACGCCAGCTCGACCGCTACGCACAGCGCCTCAGCGAGGTCTACGGGTCGCCGCCGGTGCTGCGCCGCAAGGATGTCTCCGAAACCATCTCGGGGCCGCTGGCGATGCTCAACGCGGTCTTTGCGACCGGCCGCAAGGGCCTGACGATGCAACGCTACAAGGGTCTCGGCGAGATGAACGCCGAACAGCTGTGGGAAACCACGCTCGATCCGAACGTGCGCTCGCTGCTGCAAGTCAAGGTCAATGACGCGACCGATGCGGATTCGCTGTTTTCGCGGCTGATGGGCGATGAGGTCGAACCCAGGCGCGAGTTCATCCAGGACAACGCGCTGTCGGTCGCCAATCTGGACATCTGATCTGGACATCAAATCTGAATTGGCGCGCTGCGGCGCGCCAATGTTCCGCTGGCGGCAAGAAAATCATTTTACAACGCGCCGGAACGGAAGTTCCCTTGGAACATTGTGACAACATCGATTCACAATATTCTAACAGGAGGCCTCCATGGGACGTGGCATTTTGCTCTGGTTGCTCGGCATTCCGATTCCGATCATCATTCTGATCATGCTGTTCGTACGATAGGGGGCTTCCATGCAGTCCACCCTGTCGGCGGTCGATGTTTCCGCCTCAACCGAGTCCTCCTCCACCGCCGTCAGCTGGGGACCGATCATCGCCGGAGCCTTCGCTGCCTCGACATTGACCCTCATCCTCATGCTGCTCGGTTCGGGGCTGGGATTGACCATGGTGTCGCCATGGTCGGGATCGGGCGCATCTGTGACCACTTTCGCGGCGTCCACCGCGATCTGGCTTGTCATCGTGCAATGGCTGTCCTCCGGCGTCGGCGGCTATCTTGCCGGACGCCTGCGCACCAAATGGGTCGGCATCCACACCGATGAAGTCTATTTCCGGGACACCGCACACGGCTTTCTTGCCTGGGCGCTGGCCACGTTGCTCGTCGTCGGCGTGCTTGGCTCCGCGCTTTCCGCTGCGATAGGCTCAGGCGTGCAGGCGGTGTCCACCATCGCGTCTGGCGCGGCCATGGGCGCATCGGCGGGAGCTTCGGCCAATGCCGACAGCACATCGGCAGACAATGCGACCTCCTACCTGGTGGATTCGCTGTTCCGTCCGGCTGATCCGGGCAGGCTGGCTGCCGCCAATCCGGACAGCGATGCGGCTGCGGTCGGTCAGGCTTCGCGCATCCTGATCGCCGGTGCAGCGGCAGGCGAGGTTTCCGCAGACGACAAAACGTATCTGTCGCAGCTGGTCGCCGTCCGCACAGGGCTTTCTGAAGCAGACGCCAGGACCCGGGTGGATGCCGTCCTCGCCAAGGCTCAGGACGCCAAAGTCAAGGCGCAGCAGGCCGCCGACACCGCCAGGAAGGCCAGTGCGACGTTTGCCCTGCTTGGTGCGCTCTCGCTGGCCATCGGCGCCTTTATCGCCAGTGCCGCCGCGGCCCTCGGAGGCAGGCAGCGCGACGATGAGGAAGCGGTTTTTATCGCCAACCGCTGAACTGCACTTGCAACAAAGCCACTCCGGCCCGCCCGGAGTGGCTTTGCTTTGAATTGTCGCACAGCGTTGCCTCGACCCCGTTCGCTGAAGTCCGTTCCTATTTTCGGGGAGGAATCGTCGGTGCTTCGGCTTGGCTCGGCTCCAGTTTGCGACCGAGGTCGACCGCGTCGCGCAGCACGGCTAGATGCGAGCGCGGCCGATCGCCGACCTCGACACCGGTCGCCGTCAACGACCAGTACAGCGTGTGGGTGAAGACACGGCCGAGGCAACCGCGTAGCTCGACCTGGATGTTCTCCACGCCCGGGCCGAAATTCTCCGCCATCGGCCCGGAGATCGGATCCCCCGTCAGCCAACCGTTGCCGCGGTCGAAGATATTGGTCCAGCGCGTCGCAGCAAACACCGCGCCATGATGCACCGCGCGCTGCGGCTTGCCCGAAGAACGGTTGCGCCCTTCCTGATAAAGCAATGTGCCACCGGCCGCCGCTCCCTCGGCGACCGGTGGACATGCCGAGAACAGACGCTCGGCGATGCCGCGTCTGAATTCGGCGAGATTGTGCGTCACCAGAAATTCGCTGTGGGTCAGCGGGCTGCCAAGCGTGACGAAATCGCTGATCTTCCAAGGCCCATGGTTGTCGTCCTTGGTGCGCAGTTGGCGATAGAGTTCCCACTGATGGCGCCTGAAGCCGGCAAGATCGTCCAGGCTGCCGGGCCATGCCGAGCCGGCGACGAGCGTCGCCTTGTCGATGGCGTGGATCACCTTCAGTTTCGCCTTGTCGCGGATGGCCTCCAGTTTTCGGGGCCTGAAATCGGCCCACAAGATCTGCAGCAGGTCATAGGCGATCATCGACCCGAGGCTGTGCGAGACCAGCACGATGCGATCGTAGGTATCGTCCATCATCAGACACTTCAGCAGCTTCAGACCACGGCTGCGGATCAGAGCCCGCTTCTCGACGGTTGCAGCTTCAGCGCGCACATAGGCCGCGACATCGCCGAAATAGGGAAGGCCAAAACGATCCACTGACCAGATGACGAACGAGGCCAGGATGGTGACGAGCGCGCCGACGGTCCACGAAATTTGCTGCTGCCAAACCGACGTCGCAAGCGCGAGAGCCGCGACCAGAACGATGATGACGGCCAGAAGCGTGACCAGATAGAGCTTTCGGGCGTCGGGTGGTATGTCGGCGGGCTTGCGCCACAGCAGGTTTGTCACCCAGGCGGCAAGTCGGCCCCGCGTCGTGCCCTGCGTGATGTCGGCCCAGTAGAGCTCGTAGAAATCGGTGCGACGGCTATCGACATCGTAAGGCGTGGTGATCCGGCGAAGTTCGTATGAATTGGTCCGGCTGTCGGGTGTGATCCAGCTCTGGTTGATCTTCGCGCCGGCGGGGTCGGCCGGATCGGCGACATGGGCATAAAACGGCGCGCGACTGGGGTCATGGCTCCAGACGGCGCTGACAAAGCCGCGCAGCGTATCCATCGGCCGCTGTTCGCCCATGCCATGCACGATCACCACCGCCTGGCCAGGCTTGCGCGGCGGTTTTCCGACGGGCGGCGGTGCGATGATGGGGTCGGGCACCAACGTCTCCGTTGACGACAATCCCGCCAGCGAGACGGGAATTCTTCATCGTAGCCTGGAAATCGCCATCAAGCCAAGAAAAAGCCCGACGCGAGCCGGGCGTTCCTTGGCGTGTCTCAAGTGATCGCCGATCAGTGGTCCATCGCCTTGACGATCTCTTCGGTCATTTTCTTGGCATCGCCGAGCAACATCATGGTGCCGTCCTTGTAGAACAGCGTGTTGTCGATGCCGGCATAGCCGGAGCCGAGCGAGCGCTTGACGAACAGGCAGGTGCGGGCCTTGTCGACATCGAGGATCGGCATGCCGTAGATGGGTGAGGACTTGTCGTCGCGCGCGGACGGGTTGGTGACGTCGTTGGCGCCGATGACATAGGCAACGTCGGCCTGCGCGAACTCGGAGTTGATGTCCTCGAGCTCGAACACTTCGTCGTAGGGCACATTGGCTTCGGCGAGCAGCACGTTCATGTGGCCGGGCATGCGGCCGGCGACCGGGTGAATGGCGTACTTCACGTCGACGCCATTGGCCTTGAGCTTGTCGGCCATTTCGCGCAGCGCGTGCTGCGCCTGGGCAACCGCCATGCCGTAGCCCGGCACGATGATGACTTTCTGGGCGTTCATCATGAGATAGGCGGCGTCGTCGGCCGAGCCCTGCTTGACCGTGCGCTCGATGCCGTCGTCGGCCTGAGCTGCCGTCTCGCCGCCGAAGCCGCCGAGGATGACGGAGATGAAGCTTCGGTTCATGCCCTTGCACATGATGTAGGACAGGATCGCGCCGGATGAGCCGACCAGCGCGCCGGTGATGATCAGCGCCAGATTGCCGAGCGTGAAGCCGAGGGCGGCAGCTGCCCAGCCCGAATAGGAGTTGAGCATCGAGACGACGACCGGCATGTCGGCGCCGCCGATCGGAATGATCAGCAGGATACCGAGCACCAGCGAGGCGGCAACGATCAGCCAGAAGACCAGCTTCGATTCCGTGGTGACCAGCAGCACGATCAGCACGACGAGCGCGATGGCAAGTGCCGCGTTGATGAAGTGGCGTCCGCCGATCATGATCGGCTTGCCCGACATGCGGCCATCGAGCTTGAGGAAGGCGATGACCGAGCCGGTGAAGGTGATAGCGCCGATGGCGACGCCAAGGCTCATCTCGATCAGCGCCTGGGCGTGGATGTCACCATCCGTGCCGATGCCAAAACTTTCCGGCGCATAGATGGCGGCGGCCGCCACCATGACGGCGGCGAGGCCGACCAGCGAGTGGAAGGCGGCGACCAGTTGCGGCATCGAGGTCATGGCGATGCGCCGCGCGGTGACGGCGCCGACGCCGCCGCCAATGGCAAGGCCGAGCACGATGAGGCCGAAGCGGCCCGCTGACGGGGTTGCCAGCGCCAGCGTGGTGGCGATGGCGATGCCCATGCCGATCATGCCATAGAGATTGCCCTGGCGACTGGTGGTCGGATGCGACAGGCCGCGCAGCGCCATGATGAACAGAACGCCGGAGACCAGATAGAGGAAGGACGCGAAGTTGGCGTTCATGGCGCTCTACTTGTCCTTCTTCTTGTACATGGCCAGCATGCGCTGGGTGACGAGGAAGCCGCCGAAGATGTTGACCGAGACCAGCATCAGCGCGACGAAGCCGAAGCCCGCGGCAATGCCGGAGGCGGCGATGCCGACGGCAAGCAGCGCGCCGACGACGATGACCGAGGAGATGGCGTTGGTGACGGCCATCAGCGGCGTGTGCAGTGCGGGGGTCACCGACCAGACGACGTAGTAGCCGACGAAGATCGCCAGGACGAAGATGGCGAAGCGGAAGACGAAGGGATCGATGGCGCCCCCGGAGAGCGCATGCGCGGCATCACCGGCCGCGTCGACGCCGCCTGGAGCATTTGCCAGGTTCTGCACCGCCAGCCGGACGGCGGCGGAAGCCTGGTCGAGCTGGTCCAGGGCTTTCTGCAGGGTCTGGTCCATCACGCGATCCCTTTCGGCTTCGACGAGGGCGACTTGGAGGCGGCCGCCTTCTTGGGCGCGGCTTTCTTGGGCGAAGCATCGGCGACCATGGTCTTGGCCGGGATTGCGGCCGGCTCGACATGGGGCTGCTGGTCGGCCTTTATGAAAGCCGGATGCACGATCTTGCCGCCATCGGTCAGCATCGTCGCCTTGACCAGATCGTCGTCGCGATTGATGGCAAGCGTCTTGGTCGTCTTGTCGACCAGCGTCTCAACGAAGGCAAACAGATTCCGGGCGTAGAGCAGCGATGCCGACGCCGCGATGCGGCCGGGCACATTGAGATGGCCGACGATTTTCACCCCATTGGCCGTTGTCACCACCTGGCCCGGTACAGCGCCCTCGACATTGCCGCCGCGCTCGACCGCCAGATCGACGAGCACCGAGCCCGGCTTCATCGAGGCGACCATCGCCGCCGACACCAGCTTTGGCGCCGGCCGGCCGGGAATAAGCGCCGTGGTGATGACGATATCCTGCTTGGCGATGTGCTCTGATGTGAGTGCCGCCTGCTTGGCCTGATATTCCTTCGACATTTCCTTGGCGTAGCCGCCGGCCGTTTCCGCAGCCTTGAATTCCTCGTCCTCGACCGCGAGGAACTTGGCGCCGAGCGAGGCGACCTGTTCCTTGGCGGCGGGGCGAACGTCGGTGGCGGTGACGACCGCACCCAGACGCCGCGCGGTGGCGATCGCCTGCAGGCCGGCAACGCCGACGCCCATGATGAAGACCTTCGCCGCCGGCACCGTGCCGGCAGCCGTCATCATCATCGGCAGCGCGCGATCATATTCCGAAGCCCCGTCGATCACCGCCTGATAGCCGGCCAAATTGGCCTGCGAGGACAAGACGTCCATCGACTGCGCGCGGGTGATGCGCGGCATGAATTCCATCGAGAAAGCGGTGACGCCGGCCTTGGCAAAGGCTGCCACGGCGGCATCGTTGCCATAGGGATCCATGATGGCAATGACCGCTGTACCGGGTTTGTAGCTCTTCAGTTCGGCATCGCCGGGCCGACGCACCTTCAGCACGACATCGGCCTTGGCGACATCGGAAGCCTTGCCTATGGCGGCGCCGGCGCTCGCATAGTCGGCATCGACGATGCCCGAATTCAGACCGGCACCGGCCTCGACGACGACGTCGAAGCCCAACGCCGCCAGCCGTTTCACCGTATCGGGCGAGGCCGCGACGCGCGGCTCGTTGGCATCGAGTTCACGAGGGATGAAAACCGTCTGTCCCACCGCATGATCCTTTCGGCCGGAAGCTATTTCCCGCAAGACGCCGGCCGGCCTCGCGGCGGCGCCATGGACAAGGTGTCGGAAAAATCTATCGGAGGATAAAGGCGCCGACAGCCAGAATCAGCACGAACAGAATGGTCGCCGAGAAGAAGCCGCCCGCGAAGAAGCCGAAGGCCATCGCCAGAAGCAGGGCTCCGCAAAACAGCGAGCCGTACTTGGCCAGCGCGAGGAAGCCCGCATAGGTGCGGTCATGCTCGGCATAGTCCATCTTCGCGCCCAGTTCGACAGGACCGGTCGGCGAGTGATCAGCCATAGGAATACCCCTTCGAAGACATCTTTCAGGCACATAGCGAAAAGCCGGGCCGAGAGCAATGGCGCTATTGCCGCACAACAACCGACAACTGCCTCAAAGAAAGGTTGAAGCCGGCTGCCGACGCGCGACGGAGTCCAATCGCTGGATCCGGTGCTTGATGCGGAAAGATGCTCCGAAAGCGGACGCCTGCGTGCAGCCGGCGCCTCAGCCGGCTAGATGCGGAAATAGCCCGAGCAACCCGACGACGATCAGATAAAGCGCGACGATGTAGTTCAACAGCCTTGGCATGACCAGGATCAGCACGCCGGCGATCAGCGAGATGAGCGGGGTGAGCGCAAGTGTGGAAATGGTCATGACGGGTTCCCTCAAAAACTTCAGAATCGACCCGGAGCGCTGCTCGTGGCCGCACCCAGAACGCCGAAGTCGCCAAAAGGCTCCCTGTCGGCCCTGCAAAATCGTGTGAATCCTGCCGTATCAGGCGGCTTCGTGATAGTACTTTGCCGTGGGCAGGATGGTCAGCGGCGCGAGTTCTCCGACATGCGGCGTATCGAACAGCATGCGCTGTTCCATTGGCGTCGAGCGGAAGAACGGGAACCGTGAGAACGACCGCTCGCGAATGGCAGCGACATTGGCGCGATAGAGCACGACCTTGTAGTTCAGGCCCGGATAGTCGCGCAGCTCACCGATCTGCTCAGAACTGTAGATACGACGGTAGAAACCCGCATGTTCGGGCCGGATAGTCGAGAGACAGTACGGTGCGTCGAAGTAAAAACAGGCCATTCCGGCAAGGCGCAGCGTCAGGTAGGGGATCTGCGGATAGACCTTCGACCAGTCTGGGTCGGCGGCAAAGCGGCTTGGATCCGCAAAGTGCGCCCCGGCAGCCAGCATCGGGCGCAGGATGTCGCCGTAGACAGTTGTAGACGGCGATTGCGGCGTGGCCCGGCAGGCATGATGAATGCGCACCGTGGAGACCAGGATTCCGTCAATATAGACGCCGAACTTGGAACAATTTTCAGCTTCGTCGAGCTCGTCATGCACTATATGTTCCGGGTTTTCTGGAACCATATCATTCAAGATATAGGATTTGTAGCGCAACCTATAGATGTCTTCGAGATCCTCGCCCTTGTCGCAGCGGCGATATTCCGTCCGCTCAAGCATCGCTGAAACATTGCGGGCGAAACTCGACATGCTGTCGGGCGAATTTTCTTCACCCCCGCCCGCCACATGGCCAAGCGCTTCCAACTGCACATCCATACTTCAAACCCTCGTAAGTTTCCGCCACAGTTCAACCTACGACGGGATCCTGAGATGTAAAAGATGAAAATGGAGCGCACCTCGTTTACCGATCATTAACGTTAACGGTCCGTAAATTTTTATGAAAAGGCGACGCTCTTCCGGCACCGGTCAGCGACGTGCGGCTCTCTTGGCTGTATTGATGTCCTTGGCGAAGGGCCATACCGTGTTCGACATGGTCTCGATGCCGGAAGCGCTGAGCGCCGAACCGAACAGGAACCCCTGGACGAGATCGGGCTTGACCTGCAGCGCCAGTATCTTGAGCTGCTCGAAGGTCTCTACACCCTCGACGGTGACCGAAAGCCCCAGCGGCCGCGACAGATTGACGATGCCCTTGAGCAACTCGAGCGAACGGGGGTTCTGGGTGACGTCCATCAGGAACGAGCGGTCGATCTTGATCTTGTCGAGCGGCAGTTTGTGCAGGTAGCTCAGGCTCGAATAGCCGGTGCCGAAATCGTCGAGCGCGATGCGTACGCCGATCTGCTTCAGCTCCTCGATATACTGGCGCGTCAGCGACTTGTCGTCGAGCAGCGCCGTTTCGGTGACCTCGATCTCGAGCCGGGAGGCGGCGAGGCCGGAGGTGGCCAACGCATCGCGAACCTTCTGGATGACGTCGCGGTTGCGGAAATCCTTGGCCGAGAGATTGACCGAGACGCTGGTCTGGTCCGGCCATTTGGCGCATTCGGCGCAGGCTGCCTGCAGCACGAAGGTGCTGATCTCGGAAATGATGCCCATTTCCTCGGCCAAAGGAATGAAGATGCTGGGCGAGATCGGCCCGAGATCGGGGTGATCCCACCGGCACAACGCCTCGCAGCTGGCGATACGCATGGTGCTCATCGCCACGATCGGCTGATAGACCACCCTCAAGCTCTTGCTTTCCACGGCTGTACGCAGGTCCGCCTTCATCAGCTGACGGTTGCGGAAGGCGGCATCCATCGAGGCTTCGAACAGCCGCCAGCTGTTCTTGCCGAGCTCCTTGGCCTTGTAGAGCGCCAGGTCCGCCTTGACGATCATGGCGTCGACATCGGTATCCTTGACCCGTGACAGCACCGCGCCGCCGCTGGCCTGAATGCGCAGCCCGTGACCGGCGACGTCGACTTCCCCTTGCAGGCCGGCGAAAATCTCGTCGAGCTGGCTGGTCAGATGGCTCTCATCCTCGACGCGGTCGAAGAAGATCATGAACTCGTCGCCACCGAAACGGCTGACGGTGATATCTTGCCTGGCAATGGCGGCAAGCCGCTCGGCAACGGCATAGATCAAGCCATCGCCGATCGGATGGCCAAGCGTGTCGTTGACGCTCTTGAAATCGTCGAGGTCGAGCACCGCAAGGCCGCAGAGACGATCGCGATCGCCTGATACCATGGCCTCGCCAATCAGTTCATGGAAGTAGGCGCGGTTGGGCAGGCCGGTGAGGTTGTCGTAACGTGCCATGAAGCGGATCTTGTCTTCCGCCTCGACACGGGCGGTGACATCCTCGAAGGTGATGACGCCCAGTTCCTGGCTGCCTTCGCGAGCCGAGAACTCGTAATGCTGGCCATTGGCGAGGGAAACCAGCACCTTGCGGTCGCGGCCCTCGCGCAGGGCACGCGTCAGCTGCGCCTCGATGTAGCGGCAATCCTTGGGCGCCAGCATGCCGCCGGCGACACCGCGCATCAACAGACCATGGATCGACCGGCCGAGCAGCGCGTCGGGCGACTTGAGCGACATCAGATGCGCGGCCTCGGCATTGGCCACCGCGACGCGGCCGTCCGGGCCGAGCATGACAAGGCCGTGCGACATGGTGTTGAGCGCCCGATTGAAGCGCTGGGCGATGCGGTTGGCCTTCTTTTCCTCGGACAGGGCGGCGAAAAGCACCTCGCGGACCAGATCGGCGAAGCGCTTGATGGCAAAAAGAAATGGCGCCGAAAGCAGGCCGAGAATGAAGTGATAGGGATCGCCCCGCAGGATGAAGCCCAACGAGATCGGCCAAGTCATGGTCATAATGAAGATCACGACCATCCTGGGCGAACCATAGTTGCGGCCAGCAATAGACGTGGCGGAGGCAAGCGTCACGCAGACGGCAGCTATTTCCGCGAACGGGTCATAGGCAAGATAGATGCCGACAAAGCAAAAGGCACCAAGCATGAAGCCATGCATCGAGCCGTACAGTATGTAGTCGTTCTCGCGGCGACGCGCCTCTTCCCAATTTTGAGGCGAAGGAGCGTGACGATATTTCCTGATGTTGCGAAGACGAAGGAAGGCGACGGCCAGCAGTCCGAGGGTGACCGCGAGATAGGCCGGATCCATGGTTTTCCAGTAAACCAGCACGACCAGCAGGGTTTGGGCAAAGAATCCTATCGAAAGCGTCAGCCCGTCGCGAAACAAGGTTTCCACGAACGGAATGTAGACGTCGACCGGAATCTCGTTCTTTTTTCTCAGATTCAACGCCTGAATCCCAACCCTGGGGAGCCAAGCAGTGCCACATCCGCCTTAAGAAAGATTTAGAGAGACCCCCGCGCTCCTGCCGTCAAGCCGAGTGACGTAACGGAAAGCAAGGAAACTGTCGTTCAGGTAAACAAGGCGTATCGATCATTCGGCGGCCTGAAGTTCGGGCCGCGCCGGCGTACTCGACAGGCGTTCGAGCAGCCTTTGGCGTTCGCTCGAAGCCTTGTCGGCGCTGGCTCGACGGACGTGGCCGTAGCCGCGAATGAGGGCAGGCACCGAAGCCAATGCAGCCGCCGCATCGACCCTGGCCGGGGCCAGCGATCCGGCGATGAGCTCCAGATCCGCCTCGTACCGCGCCAGCAGCTGCCGCTCCATGCGCCGTTCGGCGGTGTAGCCGAACAGGTCGAAGGCGGTGCCGCGCAGGCCCTTCATCGCCGCCAGAACCCGAAAGCCCTTCATCATCCACGGACCGAAGCTTGATTTCCTCGGGCTGCCGTCATTGCCACGACGGCCCATGAGCGGCGGAGCGAGGTGGAATTCGAGCTTTTCATAGCTCTGGAACTGTTTTCCAAGTTCGGCAACGAAAGAGCCGTCCGTGTAAAGACGCGCCACCTCGTATTCGTCCTTGATCGCCATCAGCTTGAACAGGTTCCTGGCGGCTGCCTGCGCCACCGCAGTCGAACCCGGCACGGCCTTCGCTTCGGCGGCGCGCAAAACGGCCAGCTTTTCGGCATAACGCTTGCCGTAGGCCGTATTCTGATAGGCGGTTAGGAAGGCGACGCGGCGGGCAATGATGTCGTCCAGCGTCTCGGCGATATCCGTGGCCTGGTCGGCCTTTCCAGCCACGGCCGGACCCGGCTGGGCAACGAGCCGGCGCACGAAATCCGGCTGATAGGCAGCACGACGTCCCCAGCGGAAAGCGGCGATGTTCATCGCCACGGCTTCGCCGTTGAGCTCGATCGCCTTTTCGACGGCCTCGGCCGACAATGGCAGGCCGCCGTGCTGGAAGGCAAAGCCGAGCATGAACATGTTGGCGCCGAGCGAATTGCCGAAAAGTGCCGTGGCGGTGCGGGTGGCGTCGAAGAAATGCGCCTTGTCGTCGCCCGCTGCCGCGCGGATCGCCTTTTTCAGCCGCTCTGTCGGCAACGAAAAATCAGCCGAGCGGGCGAATTCGCCGGGCATGATCTCGGCGGTGTTGGCGACGAAGATGGTGTGGCCCTCGCGCACCGCGGTCAGCACCTTCTTGGCGCCCGACACGACGAGATCGCAGCCAAGCACCAGATCGGCCTTGCCGGCCGAAACGCGGATGGCATGGATGTCGTCCGGGGTGCGGGCGATGCGGACATGGGTGAACACCGAGCCACCCTTCTGGGCGAGGCCGGCCATGTCGATCATGCCGCAGCCCTTGTCCTCGAGATGCGCCGCCATGCCGAGCACCGCACCGACGGTGACGACGCCGGTGCCGCCGACGCCGTCGATGATCGCCGCCCAGCCCTGCTCGCCAAGCGGGAATTGCGCCGGCACAGGCACGCCTTCCAGCGGATCGGCTTTGCCGGCCAGGCCTTCGGCCTTGCGAATCTTGGCGCCGTGCACGGTGACGAAGGACGGGCAGAAGCCGTTGACGCAGGAGAAATCCTTGTTGCAGCTCGACTGGTCGATCTTGCGCTTGCGGCCAAATTCGGTCTCGACCGGCTGGATCGAGACGCAGTTCGACTGCACGCCGCAATCGCCGCAGCCTTCGCAGACCAGTTCGTTGATGAAGACCCGCTTGTCGGGATCGGGGAAGGTGCCGCGCTTGCGGCGGCGGCGCTTTTCGGCGGCGCAGGTCTGGTCGTAGAGCAGCACCGAAACGCCCTTGACGTCGCGCAGCTCGCGCTGGACGAGATCGAGGTCGTCGCGGTGATGGATGGTGGCGCCGGCCGGGAATTCGGCCTTCCCGGCATATTTGCCGGGCTCATCGGTGACGATGGCGATGCGGTCGACGCCTTCGGCGCGCACCTGCCTGGCGATCATGTCGACGGTCAGGCCGCCTTCGTGCGGCTGGCCGCCGGTCATGGCGACGGCGTCGTTGTAGAGGATCTTGTAGGTGATGTTGGCGTCGCTCGACAGCGCGAAGCGGATCGCCAGCGTACCGGAATGGTTGTAGGTGCCGTCGCCAAGATTCTGGAAGATGTGCTCGCGCTTGGAGAACGGCGCCTGGCCGACCCATTGCGCGCCCTCGCCGCCCATGGCCGTGAAACCAACGGTGTTGCGGTCCATCCACAGCGCCATGAAGTGGCAGCCGATGCCGGCCGCGGCGATAGAGCCGTCCGGCACTTTGGTGGACGAATTGTGCGGACAACCGGAACAGAAGAACGGCGTGCGCGAGCCGATGTCGGTGGCGTCGGCGAGCATTGCCTGGAACTGGCGCAGCTTCGCCACCCGCGCCGAAATCTCTTCGGACGGGCCGATGGTCCTGACGATCCTCTCGCCAAGCGCGATGGCGATCTCGTTGGGATCGAGCGCGCCCTTGGCCGGAAACAGCCAGTCGCCGCGCTCGTCTTTCTTGCCGATAATGACCGGTTGGGTGGCAGTGCCATAAAGGCTTTCGCGCAGCTGCACCTCGATCAGCGAGCGCTTCTCCTCGACGACGATAATGGTGTCGAGGCCGCGGGCGAAATCGGCGATGTGATGCAGGTCGAGCGGCCAGGGGCAGCCGACCTTGAACAGCCGCACGCCGATGCGGTTGGCGGCCGCCTCGTCGATGCCGATGTCCTCCAGCGCCTGGCGGACATCGAGATAGCTCTTGCCCAGCGTGATGATGCCGATCTTCGGATTGCGGCCGCCCGAATAGACGATGCGGTTCAGCCCGTTGGCATGGATGAAGGCGGAAGCCGCGGCGCGCTTATGCTCATGCAGCCGCTCCTCCTGGCCGAGCATGTCGATCTCGTGGCGGATGTTGAGACCGCCAGGCGGCATGTCGAACTCCGGCACGACGATGTTCAGCCGCTCGAGCGCGGCATCGACCGAGGCGGTCGATTCGATGTTGTCCTTGACGCATTTGATCGCCGCCCACGTGCCGGCAAAGCGCGACATGGCGAAGCCGTAGAGCCCGTAGTCGATGATCTCCTGGACGCCGGCCGGGTTGAGGATCGGCACCATCGTGTCGACGAACAGGAATTCGGTGGCGTGCGCATTGGTCGAGGATTCGGCCATATGGTCGTCGCCCATCAGAGCGAGCACGCCGCCATGCTTCGACGAGCCGGCGAGGTTGGCATGGCGGAACACGTCGCCTGAGCGGTCAACGCCCGGCCCCTTGCCGTACCAGACCGAAAAGACGCCGTCATGAGTGCCCTCGCCCAGCAGTTCCGTCTGCTGCGCGCCCCAGCAAGCGGTGGCGGCCAGCTCCTCATTGAGACCCGGCTGGAAGACGATGTCAGCCTGGGCGAGCTGTTTCTTCGCCTTCCACAGCTGCATGTCGAGGCCGCCGAGCGGCGAACCGCGATAGCCGGAGACGAAGCCGGCCGTGTTCAAGCCCGCGCGACGGTCGCGCTCGCGCTGCATCAGCAGCATGCGAATGACCGCCTGCGCGCCAGACAGGAAGATGCGCTCCTTTGCGAGATCGAACTTGTCGTCGAGCGCGACGTCGTGCAGCGTCATCAGGCATTTCCTCTGCGGAGGCCACGCGGGGCAGGCAGCCAACGTCGGGGTCGGATGACGCATCCTTTCTCCCCTTGCAAGGCAGGTCAAACAAAATCGCAGATGCCAGGCAACGCGCAACGAACAGTCCGCGGCCATCCTGAATAGGGTATGAAACGATCCGCGGACATTGCCCGGCGCACGGAAATTTCAGCTGCGGCCCGGATGGCCGCGACGCGTCAGCCGCCCTTCGAGCAATCCGGCTTCGGTTCGCCCGGCAGCTTGCCGTCGGGATGGCCGACGAGATCGGGGTTGGCGGTGTAGAGCTGATCGATGACCAGCGGCCGGTCGGGCAGGATCGACTGGTCTTCCGTCGACATCAGCGTGGTATCGATCTTCTGCAGGACCGCGCCGTCGGCGCCCTTGATGCTGATGGCAATCGCATAGGGCTTGTTCTTGACGACGCAGGTCAGTGCCGGGCTCTCCAGCGTCACCTTGTCGAGCTTCGGCCAGACCTTCTGCTCGACCACCAGAGGCACGCCGCCGGCGGGATCCTGGAAGCTGGCGACCGCGACCTGGCCCTCTCCCATCGGCTTCAGCGGCCGCAGGGTCACGACATAGGTCGCCCTTGCGAGGCGGTAGTTGAAGACGAATATCTTGCCGGAAATCTCGAACAGCTTCCCTTCGTCGCTGCCGGTATCGCGGCAGGCGCCGAGCGCAACGGCCGCGATGAGTGCCGCGCCGACAAGGATCGAACGGGAAAGGCCGCTACGCATTCCTGACCTCATTTTCCGCCATGCGACGGCGACGATAGTGACGGCTTGCCTTCTGCCTGTTGCCGCACACCGCCATGTCGCACCAAAGGCGGCTGGAATTGCGGCTTCTGTCGACGAACAGCCAGGTGCAGTTGGGACAGATCCTGAGCCTCGCGACGGTGTCGTCGCGCAGAAGGGACAGCGCCGAAACCGCCAGTGCCGCCTCGAAGGCGATCGGAGTCAGGGGATCACCGAAGGGCCTCCCCGGCGCACCGATCTCGGTCCGGCTGCCGGCAAGGCCATCGCCGCAGGCTCTCAGGAATCCGGGCAGATCAGTGGTGGCAACCGCGCCCTTCGACGCCGCATCACGAAACAGCCGGTCCGTCGCCTCGCGGATCGACAGCACGACGGGCGCGATCGCCACCGCCGAGGATACCGCCAGCGGCCTTTCGCCAAGTTCGGCGGCGCGAAAGCGGCTCGCCGCATCGGCGAAGCGGGCAATCTCGGCCGGGTCGTCGAAGCGATCGAACGTCCGCTCCGGATCGCCGCGCAGCACGACGGTGTTCGCCGTGTCGAGCGCAAGCAAGCCGCCGGTGAAGCGGTGCGGGATCCAGGATACCGTCATGCCTAGAATCTAACCGATAAATCGCATTTGACAAGTTAGATTTAGCGATGCACCCTCACTCCGGGATGCGGTGATCTCCGCAGCCTTTTGAGCATGTCGTTGGCCAGAACCGCTTCGCACTTTTGGGCGGCATGCTTCGAGGTTTTGCATGCTCTATTTCTTCCAGCAGGTGCTGAACGGGCTGCATTCGGGCGCGCTTTATGCGCTGCTCGCCTTTGGTTATGTGCTGACCAACGGCATCCTGCACCGCACCAATCTCGCCTATGGCGCATTGTTCGCCTTTTGCGGCCAGACGATGATCCTGACCGCGGCCTTCGGCTATCAGATGCTGTGGCTGACGCTGCTGGCGGCGGTGGCGCTCGGCGTCGTGGCGGCTTTCCTTTATGCCGCGCTGATCAGCCACGTGCTGTCGCGCAGTGTCTTCGAACCTTTGGCCGACCGCACGCCAAATGCGATCGTGGTGACGACGCTCGGCATCCTGTTGCTGCTGTCCGAAGCGAGCCGCATCGCCGCCGACACGCATGATCTGTGGCTCCCGCCGATGCTGGCGCAGCCTATCGTTTTCGCGCAGGGCGCGACCTTCAAGGCGACGCTGACGCTCATCCAGCTCATCGACTGTGCGGTGGTGCTGACGGCAATCGTGCTGGCCAGCTGGGCGTTTGCCCGGTCGAGCTTCGGCCGGCGCTGGCGTGCCGTCTCCGACGACCCCAAGGCAGCCGCGATGTGCGGCGTCGACGTACGCGCGGTGTTCCGGCACGCGGTGCTGTTCGGCGGCTTCTGCGCCGCGCTGGCCGGTGTGATGGCCGGGCTCTATTACGGCAATGTCAGCTTCGGCTCAGGCCTCGTCTACGGGCTGAAAATCCTATTCGTGACGGCGGTCGGCGGCTATCTCTCGCCACCGCGCGCAGCACTCGGCGCGGCCGCCTTCGGCATGGCCGAATCGCTGTGGGCCGGCTATTTCCCGGTCGAATGGCGCGACGCGTGGATGTATCTGTTCCTGGTCACGACGCTGATCCTGATCGGCGCCGGCCGCGACACCGGCAAAATCGCCTGAAAAGGTCAGACTTTGGTTGCATGACGCGAGGGCAGATCGCCGGTATCGGGCACTGTCTGCCATGCGATGATATTTGCTGCCTCTATGCTTGTTGACCCGTCAGTCCACGCGCGGCATACCGTTGGACCACGCGGCGTGACGGACAAAAAAGGGGGGAGCCGGCACGCCTCCGGTACAAGGGAGGAAATGCATGGCAGGGCTTCTTGCTCTATCCAGGACTATTGATCGCGCCAACGAATTCATCGGCAAATGGATATCGTGGCTGATCCTGCTGGCGATCCTGGTGAGCGCCGCCAACGCCATTATCCGCAAGGTGTTCGACATATCCTCGAACGCCTGGCTCGAGCTGCAATGGTACCTGTTCGGCGCCGCCTTCATGTTAGCCGCCGCCTATACGCTGAAGCAGAACGAACATATCCGCATCGACATCGTCTACGGCCTGTTTTCACGCCGCGTACAGCACTGGATCGACCTGCTCGGGCATCTCTTCTTCCTGATGCCGTTCGTGACGCTGATGGTGATCTATTTCGTGCCCTATGTGTCGCTGTCGTTTCGCAGCGGCGAGATGTCCAACAATTCCGGCGGGCTGATCATCTGGCCGGCCAAGGCCATCCTGCTCATCGGTTTTTTCCTGCTCGCGCTGCAGGGCATCTCCGAAATCATCAAGAAGATCGCCATCATGCGCGGAGACATGGACGACCCCAATCCCTTCATATCGGTGCATGAGCAGGCCGAACTCGAAGCCAAGGCGCTGGCCGACGAGGTGCGCTCGTGATGGAGTTCATCGCGCAGAACATGGCGCCGATCATGTTCGCCTCGCTGATCATCTTCCTGCTGATCGGCTACCCCGTCGCCTTTTCGCTGGCCGCCAACGGCTTGATGTTCTTCTTCATCGGCGTGCTGCTATCCCCCTATTCCGGAGGATCGATCAACCTCGCCTGGCCGCTCCTGCACGCATTGCCGGATAATTTCTACGGCAGCCGGGTGATGTCGAACGACACGCTGCTGGCCATCCCGTTCTTTACCTTCATGGGCATCGTGCTCGAGCGGTCGGGTATGGCCGAAGACCTGCTCGACACGATCGGCCAGCTGTTCGGGCCCATCCGAGGCGGCCTCGCCTATGCGGTGATCTTCGTCGGCGCGCTCTTGGCGGCGACCACCGGCGTGGTGGCGGCTTCCGTCATCGCCATGGGCCTGATCTCGCTGCCGATCATGCTGCGCTATGGCTATGACCGCCGGCTCGCATCCGGTGTCATCGCTGCCTCCGGCACGCTTGCCCAGATCATCCCGCCGTCGCTGGTGCTGATCGTGCTTGCCGACCAGCTCGGCCGCTCGGTCGGCGATATGTACGCGGGCGCGTTGATCCCGGGCCTCGTGCTCACCGGCCTCTATATGTCCTACATCCTGATCATGTCGATCATCCGGCCGAACTCGATGCCGGCGCTGCCGCTCGAGGCTCGTACACTCGGCCATGGCGTGATGTCGCTGCTGGTGGCTTTGCTGGTCACATCAGCGGTTTCCTACGCGGCGTATCGTTATCTGGCGCCGGCGCATGGCGACAATGCCGACATTCTCGGCGCGACGGCCGGAGTGCTGTTCATCTACATCGTCGCCATTGCCGACAAACGCCTGAACTTCAACATGATGTCCAGGCTCGCGCAGCAGGTGATCATCGTGCTGATCCCGCCACTGGCGCTGATCTTTCTGGTGCTGGGCACCATCTTCCTGGGCATCGCCACGCCGACGGAAGGCGGCGCCATGGGCTCGGTCGGCGCCTTGTTCATGGCGGCGGCCAAGGGGCGCTTGTCGCTTGACGTCGTCAAGCAGGCGCTGGCCTCGACGACAAGGCTGTCGTCCTTCGTGCTGTTCATCCTGATCGGCGCACGGGTGTTCTCACTGACCTTTTACGGCGTCAACGGCCATATCTGGGTCGAGCACCTTTTGACGTCGCTGCCGGGCGGCGAGGTCGGCTTCCTGATCGGCGTCAACATGCTCGTCTTCTTCCTCGCCTTCTTCCTCGACTTCTTCGAATTGGCGTTCATCATCGTACCACTGCTGGCGCCCGCCGCCGACAAGCTCGGCATCGACCTGATCTGGTTCGGCGTGCTCCTGGGCGTCAACATGCAGACCAGCTTCATGCACCCGCCCTTCGGCTTCGCGCTGTTCTACCTGCGTTCGGTGGCCGCGCGCGTGCCCTATCTCGATCGTCTCACCGGCAAACAAATCGCGCCGGTGACCACCGGACAGATCTATTGGGGCGCGGTGCCCTTTGTCTGCATCCAGGTGATCATGATCGGCTTGACCATCGCCTTCCCGCAAATGGTGATGCACTACAAGGGAACGACCGTCGATCCGGGCACCATCGACTACAAGGTACCGGAGGTGCCCGGCCTGTCGCCGCTCGGCACGCCGCCGGCGGATGGAGCGGCGCCCGCTGGTGGCGGCACGGCGCCGGCAGCTCCCGACCTTTCGCAACCGCCCAGTTTCGGCGATCCGACACCGGCAAAGCCGGCAGCGCCACAGCCTGACCTGTCGCAACCGCCAAGCTTCAACTGAACCGGCATGGTCAAAACCATGAAAGCGGTGCGGCTGGAAGCAGTGGGCGGCATCACGCTGCGCGACGTCGACATGCCTGACATCGGTGCGGATGAGCTACTGGTGCGCATCGAAGCCTGCGGCGTCTGCGGCACGGATCGGCATCTGTTTCACGGCGAGTTTCCGTGCACGCCGCCGGTGACGCCCGGCCATGAATTCTCCGGCATCGTCGAGGCGGTCGGAAAATCCGTCTCCGGCTTTGCCGTCGGCGACCGCGTCACCGGCGATCCCAACATCGCCTGCGGGCGTTGCGTGCATTGTCATGCCGGGCGGGTCAACCTCTGCAGCAATCTGCGCGCCATCGGCATTCATCGCGACGGCGGCTTTGCCGAATATCTTGCCTTGCCGCAGAAGCAGGCTTTCGTCCTGCCTGCGGGCCTCGATCCCATGCACGGTGCCTTCTGCGAGCCGCTCGGCTGTTGCCTGCATGGCGTCGACCTTGCCGGGATCAAACCGGGCAGCTCGGTGGTCGTGCTTGGCGGCGGCGTGATCGGCCTGCTCACCGTGCAGCTGGCAAGATTGGCGGGAGCCACGACCATCATTCTGTCGACCAGGCAAGCTTCGCGGCGCGCGCTCGCCAGGGATTTCGGCGCGACAGCGACGGTCGATCCGACTGCCGCCGATGTCGTCGACGCCATCGCCGGGCCAGCCGGCCTGGCGCCGGGCGGAGCCGACGTGGTGTTCGAATGCGCGGGCGTGCGAGAGACCGTCGAGCAGTCGATGCGGCTGGCCCGCGCCGGTGGCACGGTCGTCATCGTCGGCGTGACGCCGCAAGGCGTGAAAGCTGAATTCGAGCCGTTCGACCTGCTGTTCCGGGAACTGAAGGTGCTCGGTTCCTTCCTCAATCCCTACACCCATCGCCGCGCCGCTGAACTCATCGCTTCCGGTGCGATAGAGATCGACAGGCTGATCTCCAGGCAGGTGTCGCTTGAAGAAGCGCCAGCGGTGATCGCCAATCCGCCGGCCCCCGGCGAGGTCAAGGTTCTGGTGGTCCCGCGCCGAGGCTGAACCGCCGGCTTCGCCTCCCGGGATATACAGAAAAGCTCCCTGAGCAGGTTCCGCCCAGAGAGCTTTTGAGCAGAAGTCCGGCCGACTACAGCTTGCCGTTGCGCTGCTGGACCATCATGAAGGTGTCGTAATTGTATTCGGCCACCTGCGCCCAGAGATAGTGCTCCTTGCGGAAGCCCTTGATCGATTCCCAGATCTTCTTGAACGGGGCGTTGGAGGCTTCCATTTCGGTATAGACCTCGTTGGCCTTTTCGAAACAGGCAGCCATGATCTCCTGGCTGAACGGGCGCAGTTTCGCGCCGCCGGCCACCAGTCGCTTCACCGCCGCAGGGTTCAGATAATCGTATTTCTGCAGCATGTTGGCGTCGGCCGCCTGCGCGGCAGTGTGCAGCAGCGACTTGTACGTCGGCGAAAGTTCTTCGTACTTCGCCTTGTTGAACATCAGGTGGACGGTCGGGCCGCCCTCCCACCAGCCGGGATAATAATAATAGGGCGCGACCTTGTAGAAGCCGAGCTTCTCGTCATCATAGGGACCAACCCATTCGGCCGCGTCGATGGTGCCTTTCTCCAGCGCGGGATAGATATCACCGCCGGCGATCTGCTGCGGCACGACGCCGAGTTTCTGCACCACCTTGCCGGCAAAACCGCCGATTCGCATCTTGAGGCCGGAAAGGTCGGCCACCGTGTTGATTTCCTTGCGGAACCAGCCACCCATCTGGACGCCGGTGTTGCCGCCCGGCAGGCCGAAAAGGCCCTGCGTGGCGAGAAACTCGTTGAACAGGTCGATGCCGCCGCCATGGTAATGCCAGGCATTCATGCCGCGTGCGTTGAGCGAAAAGGGAACCGCCGCACCGAGCGCCCATGTCGGGTCCTTGCCCCAGTAATAATATGCCACCGTATGGCAGGCCTCGACCGTGCCGGCGGTGGTGGCGTCGGCGGCCTGCAGGCCAGGCACCAGCTCGCCGGCAGCAAAAACCTGGATCTGGAAATTGCCGTCGGTGGCTTCCGACAGCATCTTCGAGAACACCTCGGCGCCGCCATAGATGGTATCGAGCGACTTCGGGAAGGACGATGCCAGCCGCCATGTCACCTTGGGATTGGACTGGGCGATGGCAGGCGCCGCCAGCGTGGCCGCCGCCGCCGCGGCACCGACGCCGGTGACACCGGCCTTGCGAATGAATGAACGACGATCCATGAACTTCCTCCCTTTTGGATCAACAGGCCGACGTCAGGAAATCCTCGGTTTCCCTGTCGGTTCGTTCGAGACAATACACGGGCAAGAAGTCGAGTCCAGCAGGCCGACCCGATTTGACGGCGAAGCCCAGCTACCCTGCAACTATAGTCTAACAGGCCATTTCGTGGCCCATGCGACACGTTGAAACTTGGCATGGAAAAATGCCCGGCGATGGCCTATTTTGCAGGCAGGACATCCTTGCCCAGATGGAACATAGAGCCAAAATGCACCAGCCGCTCGTCGCCATATCGACCGACGTCCGTCAGTTCGACAACTACACCTGGCATGCAGCCCCACAACAATATCTGGAAGCGGCGATCACCGGCGCCGGCGTGTTTCCGGTGCTGGTGCCATCGTTCGGCGACCGGCTCGATTTCGACGAACTTCTGTCGTCGGTCGACGGCGTCATGGTCACCGGCTCGAAATCCAATGTGCACCCCTCGCTTTATGGCGGCGACGCCAGCGAAGCCAATGGCCCCTATGATCCGGCGCGCGACGCCACGACGCTGCCGCTCATCCGGCGGGCGATCGAACGCGGCGTGCCGCTGCTCGCCATCTGCCGCGGCATCCAGGAATTGAACGTGGCGCTGGGCGGCACGCTCGGCACCGAGATCCAGGAGCGCGAGGGTTCGCTCGACCACCGCGCACCGGTGAGCGACAAGCAGGACGAACGCTTCGCCATCCACCAGACCATTTCTATCAAACCCGACAGTTGCCTGGCCGGTGTGTTCGGTGCCGGCGACATCAAGGTCAATTCGTTGCACCGCCAGGCGATCGACCGGCTCGGCTCGAAGCTGCAGATAGAGGCCGTCGCCAGCGACGGCACAGTCGAGGCGGTTTCGGTGCGCGACGCCCGCGCCTTCGCCGTCGGCGTGCAATGGCATCCGGAATACTGGGTCAAGTCGGACAGCAATTCGGTGAAGATATTCCGTGCCTTCGGCGATGCGGTTCGGCTGCACGCCGCAGCGAAGGCTGGCGCACGGGCCGCAGCGGAATAATCAGTCGCCAGATTTCTTATCGCCTATGGCCGCCAGCGACAGCAGCGGCAGCGCCGGGGCATAGGATTCGTAGCCGTCGCCGTCGGCAGTCGCGAAGGTGACGATCGGATCGACGCCGTTGGCGCTGAAGGCGACCGTGCCGTCGTTTTGCTCGCGCCAGAACTTCGCCTGCTCTATGCCCGGCAAGAGCCGGCGGCATTTCGGAGCAACGGTGAGCAGCGACAAACCGTCCGAAATTTCAGCCCCGCGGCTGACTGCACAGACCGCCTCATCGCCATTGGCGACCAGCCTGTAGCTGTTGGACGGGGCGGCCTCGTTGGCCACGCTTTCCACGCTGCCGCCATGAAACAGCTGAATGCCACCAAACAGCGCTGCGGCAGCGATCAATGCGGAAAGTGCTTTCATCATTCTTCATCCACGTACACGGATAGGTTGAAGAATGATTCCAAAGGGTTAAGCTGACGTTAATAAGTGAGGCAGCCTCAAGCTCGCGCCTTGACTTCCGCCGTCTCGGGCACCGGGGTCAGCGGACGGCGCTCGGTGAACCAGGACACCAGATTGTCGACGCAGAGATCCGCCATGGCGCGGCGGGTATGGTCCGAGGCCGAGCCGACATGCGGCAGTAGCGAGGTGTTGGGCGCGTCGAGCAGCGCCTTGGGCACGTTCGGTTCGTAGGCAAAGACGTCGAGGCCGGCGGCGGCGATGATGCCGGTGGCGAGGGCTGCCGCAAGCGCCGCCTCGTCAACCGTGCTGCCGCGACCGATGTTGACGAAGACGCCGTTGGCGCCAAGCGCCGACAGGATCTCGGCATTGACCGCCTTCTCCGTCGAGTCGCCCCCCGGCACGACCGAAATCAGCGTATCGACGGCTTCGGCAAGTCCTTTCAGGGTCGCATGGTACTGGTATGGAAGACCTTCGACACGGCGCCGGTTGTGGTAGGCGACCGGCAAGCCAAAAGCTTCCAGACGCCGGGCGATGGCCTGCCCAATGCGGCCCATGCCGAAAATACCCACACTGCGCCCGCGCAAGGTCAGCCGGCTCAGCGGATAGTTGCCGTTGCGCACCCAGCTGCCGTCGCGCAGCCAGGTTTCGGCGCGCGGCAGGTCGCGGATGGTGTTGATCAACAGCCCGATCGTGGTATCGGCGACCTCCTCGGTCAACACGTCGGGCGTGTTGGTAACCATGATGTTCTTCGCTCGGGCATGGCCGACATCGACCGAATCATAGCCGACGCCAAAGGAGGCGATGAGCTCGAGGTTGGGCAATGCATCCATCATCGCCGCGTCGATGCCGGCAAACGAAGCGATGCCGCGCACATCACTGCGCATCTCGTCGGTGACGAGCGCCGGATCGGCGCGTTCGATTCTGACACGCCTGAACGTGCGGTTGATGCGGTCGACCGCATGGTCGTTGAAATCGCCCGGCACCAGGATGGCGACGGATTGCAGCTGTTCGGCCTTGGTCATACACGCTCCACCGGCTTGCCGGTCGACTGACGCACATGCAGTTCCGGCTTGATCAATTCCTGCGAGGGCCGCACCGTCTGGCCGTTGAGCTTGTCGAGCAGCGCGCTGGCGGCGCGGCGGCCAACCTCGCGCTGGCCGTTCCAGACAGTGGTCAGCGCCGGCGTCGCGATCGCCGCTTCCTCAAGGTCATCATAGCCGGTAACGGAGATGTCGACGCCGGGCACAAGGCCGGCACGGGCAATGCCGTTCATGAGGCCGATGGCGACAAGGTCGTTCCAGCAGCAGGCAGCCGTCGGCCTGTCCTTCAGCGCCAGGAACTGTCCGGCGGCCTCGAAGCCGGCCTGCTTGGTGCGCGGCCCGGCGATGCGCCATGACGACCTGACTTCCAGCCCGGCCGCCTCCATCGCATTGACATAGCCCTGGTAGCGGTCACGGCCGGTCGAGGTCTGGTCGGTGCCGCCGATCATGGCGATGCGCTTGTGGCCGAGCGAGATCAGATGGTTGGTGGCGAGACCTGTCCCGTAAGAGTCGTCGCCGCGAAAGACCGGCACGTCGGCACCCTCGACGGTGCGCGCGATCAGCACAGCGGGGAGGCCGTTCTCCTCGGCCATCAGGATATCGGAAGCCGGCGTGCCTATCGCCGGCGACATGATGACGCCGTCGGCGCCGAGCTGCAAAAGCGTATCGATGAAGGTGCGCTGCTTTTCGAGCTGATCATAGTGGTTGGACAGGATGAAGGTCTGCCGGCTGCGGTCGAGCTCGCTTTCGATCGAGCGCAGGATCTCGGCGAAGAATGGGTTCATGATGTCGTGGACGACGACGCCGACAATGCCGGAACGCGAGGTGCGCAGGCTGGCGGCGCGTCGGTTGTAGATATAGCCGATGGCGCGGGCATGTTCCTTGATGCGGTCACGGGTGGTCCCGGCAACCAGAGGGCTGTCGCGCAGCGCCAGCGAGACCGTGGCCGTGGACACGCCGAGCGCATCCGCGATCGTCGAAAGCTTGATTTTTTGTGCCAGCGACGTGTGCTCCCCGGACCTGAACTTCCAGACCTAAACTGTTTAAAGGCGGCGTTATGCCACCGATCGGGGGCAAATCAAAGTTTTTTTGCCAACGCTTCGGCCTCGACATCCGAGGCCGCGCGGCTCCGCAGCCGAAGCCTATGCTCGCGATGGACGATGTAGAGACCGCTGGCGACGATGATGGCGGCGCCGACCAATGTCCAGCGGTCGGGAAACTGCTTGAAGACGATCCAGCCGGAAATGATCATCCACACCATCTGCGAATAGGGATAGGGCGCCAAAGCCGTGGTTGTCGCCAGCCGGTAGGCCTGGACCAGCAGCCAGTGACCGACGCCGCCGAACACGCCGAGCATCAGCAGCACGAACCAGTGCCAGCCATTATGCGGCAGGGAAAACGAAAACGGCAGCAGGGGCAACAGCAGCAGCGCCGGCGCCAGCGCCGAAAACAGGATGAGGCTCTCCGATGTCTCGGTCGCCGACATGCGGCGCGTCATGATGACGTAGAAGCAGTTCGACAGCATCGAGCCGAGCGCGAAGAGATGTCCGATGCCGAAAACGCCGACGCCCGGCCGGGTGATGATGAGGACGCCGGCAAAGGCCGCCAGGATGGCCAGCCAGCGCCGCCAGCCGGCCCACTCGCCAAGCAGCGGACCGGCCAGTGCCGTGATCACCATCGGCCCGAAGAAATAGATCGAGGTTGTCTCGGCCAATTGCAGGGATTTGAGCGCCAAGACATTGAATATGGTCGATCCGAACAGGAACGCGCCACGCAAGATATGCGCCGGCAGGTTGACCGGACGAAACCGCACCGGTTCGCGCCAGCCGCGCAGCAGCGCGCCGACCAGCACCACATGCACGGCGAAGCGCACCCAGGCAACGACCAGCACGGAAACGCCGGCAAGGACGAGGTATTTGCTTGATGTGTCGAGGAAGGTGAAGCAGACATAGGTGGAAAGCATGCACAGGATCGCCACCGGGGGCGTCGCGCTTTCTACATGTCTTTGGGGAGCACTCACTTGCAGGCCGGGTGGGAAGCTAGGCTGGAGCCCACCTTTGCGGGAATTGCCGGGTCCCGGCAAGCCAATTGTCGCCAGCCGCGACGTGAAAGCCTGCTGGCACAACAAGAGCCGCCGGCAGGCGTAGTGCCTTGGCTAGGCGTGCATGCGGGCGCCCTTGGTGATTTTATCGACCAGTTTCTTGTCGGCGCGAAGCGCGATCCCGACCACCTTGGCGTCTTCAGGCGCGAATTCGGCGAAGACGGCACGGTTGGCCGCGTCAAAGCCGGTCGAAAACATCTCCTCGACATAGAGCGAGGTGGTCACGCCGCGCTCCAGTGTGCGCCGATGGATGGCCCCCAACGTTGTCTGGTCGGCGGACAAAACGATGACCGGCTGGATCGACAGCGGGTTGTAGAGATTGCCGGCGCGGTCGCGATAGGGTTCACCGATGATATCGGGAAACTGCGCGACGATGCCGCTGGTCAGGAAAGCGGTGACGTTGAGTTTCTGCCAGACCGGCAGATCTTCCCCGAGCACGATTGCAAATTTCGTATCGAACATGAGACATTGGCCATTCGGTTGTGCCCCAATGCGAGGCTGAAGGAGACGATGTCGCACGATCTAGACAGCCAGGCTTTCAAGGGTCTTGGACGTTTGTGCGTCGATGCGGCGGAAAACCGTATCATCTCCGCCCCCGATCCCGCAGGCATGGAGCGGATCGAGGCGCGCTTCCATGGCAGCGCGTTCGACCTGCATCGCCACGACACCTATGCGATCGGGGTGACGCTGCACGGTGTGCAGACGTTTCGCTATCTCGGCGCTGCGCGCCACAGCCTTCCGGGCCAGATCATCGTGCTGCATCCCGACGAGGTGCATGACGGCGGCGCCGGCACCGAGGACGGCCTGCGCTACCGAATGCTCTATCTGGAGCCGTCGCTGATGCTCGCCTGTCTTGGCGGCGCTTCGCTGCCTTTTGTCAGGGATGGCGTGGTGACGGACGCCGCCTTTTGCGCAACGCTGCTTTCGGCGCTGGGTCCGCTGGAGCAGGAACTCGACGAGTTGTTCGTCGACGACTTCCTGACGCAACTGATGCAAAGCCTGATCCGGCATGGCGGCCAGTCGGCGAAGCCAATGACCAGGACGGCGTGGCGGGCGGCTGCGCTGGCGCGCGACTATCTCACGGAAAACCTGAACCGGCCGGTGCGCTCCGGTGAACTGGAAGCGGTAACCGGGCTTGATCGCTATGCCTTGTCACGGCATTTCCGTGCCGCTTTCTCCACCAGTCCACATCGCTTCCTGGTGATGCGCCGGCTTCAGCGCGCGCGGCGGATGATCGCCGCCGGCGAACCATTAGCACAGATCGCGGTCGAAGCCGGCTTCAGCGACCAGAGCCATTTCATCAGGCAATTCAAGAAGGCGTTCGGCATGACACCGGGACGCTGGTCGTCGCTGATCCAGGGCTCTGCCGCGGCGGCCTGATCGCCTGCCGCGACAATCCGCCGGTCAGCCGTCCGATTCGGCGTCGTCGTCGATGAGCACCAGTTCCTCGTTCGAGAGGTTGGCCTCGATGCGGGCAAGCAGTTTGAACAGCGACTTCTGGTCCTTCTTGTCGAGGCCCTTCAGCGCCTGCTTTTCGGTCTTCTTCACCGATTTCTCGATGGCGTGGATGATGTCGCGACCGGTGTCGGTGAGGAAGATATGCGCCTGACGGGCATCGGCCGACGAAGCGCGCTTCTCCAGAAAACCCTGCGCCTGCAGCCGGTTGATAGTCTTGGTGATGGTCGGCGGGCGCACGCCGAGGCGTCCGGCCAGATTGCCAGGCGTCTGGCCGTCCTCACGGTCGAGCGACAGCATGATCTGGTCCTGGCCGGCATAGAAGCCGTGCGCCAGAAGCCGCGCCGCCAGCGCCGTTCTTGCCAGCCTTGCCGCCGAATGCAGCCGGCTCATTGTCGCAGTCTTGTCCGCCTTGGCCATGGTCTTCCCTCTTCGGCCGTACCGGTGCGGGCAGCATAGAGGCAGCCGGCCGGTTGGCAATCGACGATCAAAAAGATTCCGGTGCTTCAAACAGCTTTGCCGGCAAGCATTGTGGTCCGCCGTGGCTAATGCCAGATGTTTATTTCAGTTAGATGACAAACGAATTCCCCGTCGGAGTTTTCGTCGCCAGCAGGGTGGTGGCGTGACCGCCGCTCAGCCAGGCTTCACCGCTACGATCATCAGCGCCTGATTGGCATCCTCCAGCTCGCGCAGCGCGGCCTGCGATTGCGGTCCGGCCTGCCTGGCTATGCCGTCCGCGGCATTCGAGGTGTCGCGCTTGCCCGGCCGGTCGTTGTAGGGTGCGACCGTGGTGAAAATCTGCTCGCTGAGGCTGTCGGGGAAGAACAACTGTCCGGTCATCACCGAACTGTCGTTAGGGAAGATCTTGAAATGGATATGGGTGGTGCGGCCGCGATACCAGCCGGGATAGATGGTGGCGAAGGAAACGATGCCGCTCGCGTCGGTCCTTTGCCAACCACGCAGGAAGGTCCGGCCCGACGTGTCGACGTCGCGGTCGTCACCCTGTCTGGGATAGCCGGAATAGGCGCCTTGCGCGTCGCAATGCCAGATGTCGACGCGGGCGCCGGCAAGTGGGCGGCAGTCCGCGTCGACAACCTGCAGCCGAACGCCAAGGGCTATGCCCTTCTTGCCTTCGGTGACGTCCGCACGTTCGAGTTTCGGGTCGAAATAGAACGGCCCCTCGGTCACTTCAGGCGTAATGGTGCAGACACCGGCGCCGTTTTCGAACAAGGCCAGTCCGGCATAGGGTAAAGTCTGGTCTGCAATCGCGGCGGCGGGCAGGAAGGCACCACCGCCGGCGGTGACCGCGATCAAACCGAGCGCCTGGCGCCGGCTCATTGAGAAGGAGGATGGCTTGCCGGACATATCTTGCCTCTCGAATTGGCCTCTCGTATCCTGATCTAAGCGGTCACAGCGGCTCTCGCCAATGAAAATTCAGCAATGTCGGCAAGCCGGTTTGGCCCATCGGTTTGCCCCGTGCAAAAGCCCGACACACACCCTATATGGAGCCGACATTCCCTTTTTCTCAGGCCGAATTTTCGAGGCCCAGCACTTTCGAGGCAAGCCATGAGCGACGCACAGACGCAGATCCCCGTAACCGTTCTCACCGGCTATCTCGGCGCCGGCAAGACGACGCTGCTCAACCGCATCCTGTCGGAAAACCACGGCAAGCGCTACGCCGTTATCGTCAACGAATTCGGCGAAATCGGCATCGACAATGATCTGATCGTGGAATCCGACGAGGAAATCTACGAGATGAACAATGGCTGCATCTGCTGCACGGTGCGCGGCGACCTGATCCGTGTCGTCGAGGGCCTGATGCGCCGGCCAGGCCGCTTCGACGCCATCGTGGTCGAGACCACCGGGCTCGCCGATCCGGTGCCGGTGGCGCAGACCTTCTTCATGGACGACGACGTGCGCTCCAAGACCAGGCTTGACGCGGTGGTGGCGCTGGTCGACGCCAAGCACCTGCCGTTGCGGCTCAAGGATTCCAGGGAAGCCGAGGACCAGATCGCCTTCGCCGACGTCGTCGTGCTCAACAAGACCGACCTCGTCACATCAGAAGAGCTCGCCAAGGTCGAGGCGACGATCCGCGCCATCAATCCGGCGGCGAAGATCCATCGCACGACGCGAGCCGGCGTCGACCTGACCGAAGTGCTCGACCGCGGGGCCTTCGACCTGTCGAGGGCACTGGAAAACGATCCGCACTTCCTCGAGGCGCATGAGGATCACCACCATCACGACCACGATCATGACGGCCACGATCATCACCATCATGATCATGACGGGCACCACCATCACGACCATGCGTCCGACATCCATGACGTGACAGTGCAGTCGGTGTCGCTGCGCGGTGGCGAGATGGACCCGAAGAAATTCTTCCCGTGGATCGAGAAGATCACCCAGATGGAAGGTCCCAACATCCTGCGGCTGAAAGGCATCATCGCGCTCAAGGGCGACGACGAGCGCTATGTCATCCAGGGTGTCCACATGATCATCGAGGGCGACCACCAGCGCGCCTGGAAGGACGGCGAGAAACATGAGAGCCGGCTAGTGTTCATCGGCCGTGAACTCGACGCCGAGCGGCTGAAGAAGAGCTTTGACGCCTGCCAGGCGTAATTTTGCTCGGGTAGGAACAAGTGATGCCTAGATCGACCGATAGCATGACTGAGCATGAAGCCCAGCCCGCGATCGATGCCGCCGAGGTAGTGAGGGTGTCCGCCACCGATTTCGTGCGTATCCTCGATCTGCTGGAACGCCCGCCGAAGCCCAACGCCAAGCTACGCAAAGTGATAGCGGCGTTGCCAAACACACTGTAACGGCACCCGCTTAACGCGAGGAGTCGATCGCGAAACAGCGCGATCGAACATCCTTCGATGGCAACCCTTATGGTTGCCGGAACCGCAAACGTCGAGTAAGCCGCCGGGTTGTCTCTGCAATCTCGTCTAGGTGAATAAAGATAACCATGCCAACCGTCGCCCCGCTTGATCTCCAGGGACATTGCATCGCCGCCGTCTTTCTCGGCGACGTGCCGCATTTTGCGATGGCCGACGGCGCCGTCCATCGGCTCGACCATGGCCACAAGACAGTTCAGGCCAATGACGGGGTGCTTGCCGCCTTCCATGATGCAGCCAATGACCGGCTGATCACCGGCGGCGAGGACGGCAAGGTGTTTGCCGTGAAGGCGGGCGGCGAGGTCACCGAATTGGCAAGCGCGGCCAAGAAGTGGATCACCAGCGTTGCCGCCGGGCCGCAAGGCGCCATCGCCTATGCCTCAGGCAAGACCGCCTTCGTGCGCTTCGCCGACGGCAAGACCAGGGAATTCGTCCATCCGCGTTCGGTGGAGGGGCTGGCCTTCTCGCCCAAGGGCATGCGCTTCGGCGTTGCCCGCTACAATGGCGCGACGCTGCATTTCCCCGCGGCCGAGGGCAAGCCGGTGGAACTCGAATGGGCCGGTGCCCACACCGGCGTCACCTTCTCTCCCGATGGCGCCTTCCTCGTCACCACCATGCAGGAAAACGCGCTGCACGGCTGGAAGCTCGCCGACGGCAAGCACATGCGCATGACCGGCTATCCCGGCAAGGTCAAAAGCCTGTCGTGGAGTGTGAAGGGCAAGTGGCTGGCGAGTTCCGGCGCGCCGGCGGCGATCGTCTGGCCGTTTTCCGGCAAGGACGGCCCGATGGGCAAGGCGCCGCTGGAGCTCGGCACGCGCGGCAACGCCATGGTGACGGCTGTCGCCTGCCACCCGAGCCAGGATGTCGTTGCCGTCGGCTATGATGACGGCATGGTGATGGCGGTGCGTTTTGCCGACGCCAAGGAAGTGCTGTTGCGACGGCCGGGCAAGGGCGCCGTCACCTCGATGATGTGGGACAAGGAAGAACGCCGGGTCGCCTTCGGTAGTGCCGCCGGCGATTGCGGCGTCATCGATATCACGGCCTGACCCCGCTCACTCCGCTCCGCACGACACTTTGCCGCTGATTTCAACCGGTTTGCCGTCCTGGTCCGTATCCGCCGCGGCGTCGTAGACGGCGAGCGTATAGTTCCCGTCGTAGACGCCTTCGTCGCTGGTCTTGGTCAGGATCGTCAGTTCAACTGAGTTGATCTTTTGCGCGGCCTCGTGCTCACGATAGATGTTCAGCCGCAATTCCTTGCCGTCGAGCCAGTACTGCGTCAGGTTGGAATCCTCGAACACGGTCTTGCGCAGGCTGTCGCCGGCAGGCCGGCTCAGAATTTCGAGGTTGCCGCGAAAGTTGAAGGTCGGCCCGCCCATGCCTCTGGTGACGCCTGCCTCGACCTCGAATATCGCCGCCGTGTCCTCGGTGGAGCACCAGATGCCACCCGACGCGAAGGCAGCGCCAGCCGACGACAGAAGCATTGCCACACACATGATCGTTCTCATTTTGCCCCTCCACCTCAAATCCCGCTCATATTGGCGCTGACTTCGGCAGCACGGTCAAGCGCCGCTGCCAAAGGCTGAGCCAACGCAGGACAGATGCGCGGCCAATTGCGGATGCGGACACGGATTGGCTAAGAGGGATCGACCAGAGGGGTTTTCATGCACAGCGATATGTCCAAGACGTCCATCGGCGGCATCGGCCGCGACCGCATTGCCGATTTGCGCGAAACCGAGGGGGCAGCCTTCCGCAAGGCGCGGCCAAAATCGCAAGCCAAGATCGGCAACGGCCTGCCCGGCTTCTTCGGCGGCGTGCCTATGCACTGGATGAACGATTGGCCGACGCCGTTCCCGATCCTGGTCGACAGCGCCAGGGGTGCCACGATCACCGATATCGACGGAAACAAGCTCGACGATTTCTGCCTTGGAGACACCGGCTCGATGTTCGGCCATTCGCCGCCACCGGTGGCACGCGCCATCCGCCGCCAGGCTGGACGCGGCCTGACCTATATGCTGCCTTCGGAAGATGCGCTGGCCATAGGGTCGCTGCTGCAGCAGCGCTTCGGCATGCCGTTCTGGCAGATCGCGACGACGGCGACCGACGCCAACCGCTTTGCATTGCGCGTCGCCCGCGCAATCACCGGCCGCGAAAAAATCCTGGTCTTCAACGGTTGCTATCATGGCTCGGTCGACGAGACGATGGTGCGGCTGATCGACGGCAAGCCCGTCAACCGGCCGGGATTGGCCGGCGAGTTCCGCGACCTGACCCGCACGGCCAAGGTCATCGAGTTCAACGATGTTTCAGCACTCGAAGCCGCGCTCAGGGATAAGGATGTGGCCTGCGTCATTGCCGAACCGGTGCTGACCAACTCCTGTATGGTGCTGGCCGATCCGGGTTACCATGACGCCCTGCGCAAACTGACACGCCAAGCCGGCACGCTGCTTCTGATCGACGAGACGCACACGATCTCGACCGGCCCCGGCGGCTATACGAGGAAGTATGGCCTCGACCCGGACCTCTTCGTGCTGGGCAAGCCGATTGCCGGAGGTGTGCCGGCCAGTGTCTGGGGCATGAGCGACGACGTTGCCTCACGCTACGCGGATTACAACAGGACCAAGGAGCCGGGCTATTCCGGCATGGGCACGACGCTGTCGGCCAACCCGCTGCAGTTCGCGGCGATGCGCGCCACGCTCGAAGAGGTGATGACCGAGGGGAATTACGACCGGATGGATCATCTGGCGCGGCGGCTCGATGCCGGGCTGATCGGCGTGATCGATCGCTATCGTCTGCCCTGGCATGTTTCCCGCGTCGGCGCCCGCGTCGAGTTCATCTGTGCGCCCGGTCCGCTGCGCAATGGCGCCGAGGCGGAAATGGCGCATGCACCGGAACTGGAGGCCGCCATCCATGTCGCGCTGGTCAATCGCGGCGTGCTGATCGCACCCTTCCACAACATGATGCTGATCTCGCCGGCGACCTCGGCTGCCCAGGTCAACCGGCTGATCACCGCCTTCGGCGCGGTTGCGGCGAAGCTTGCGGCATGAGACAAGCGGCGATGGACCACCCCAATGCCATGATAACCTCACCTTCGGGCTCGACACCTGCCGAGGCGCAAGCCTTTCTCGACGCCCATCCCGAGATCGAGGCCTTCGATATCGTCCTGACCGATGCCAATGGCGTCGGCCGTGGCAAGATCGTGCGCCGGCATGAGCTGAAGAGCATCTTCGAGGGCGGCCGCCACATGCCGATCTCGATCCTCGGCCTCGATATCACAGGCGAGGATGTACACGAGACCGGGCTGATCTGGACCACCGGCGACGGCGACCTCAGGGCCTGGCCGATCCCCGGCACGCTGGTGCCGCTCTATGGCACGAGCCCGCCGCGCGGCCAGTTGCTGATGGCGATGTACATGCTCGACGGCCGGCCGATGTCGTCGGATCCGCGGCTGGCGCTGGCTCGGCAGGTGGAGATCCTGGCGGCCAAGGGTCTCTATCCGGCCGGCGCCTTCGAACTTGAATTCTTCCTGCTGGCCAACGAACGCGACGCCGACGGCAAGGTGCAGCCCGCGCGCGCCGTGCTCGACGGCCGCGTCTCGGGCAAGACTGAAGTCTATTCGGTCGATCATCTGCACGGCATGGAGCCGCTGTTCTCCGACATCTATGCCGCGGCCAAGGCGCAAGGCATTCCGGCCGAGACGGTGATTTCCGAATATGCGCCCGGCCAGTACGAACTGACGCTGAACTACCGCAAGGATGTGATGCGGGCGGCCGACGATCTGGTCATGCTGAAGCGGCTTGTGCGGGCGCAGGCGCGCCGCCATGGCGTCACCGCCTGTTTCATGGCCAAGCCGATCGAGAAATATGCCGGCTCGGGCATGCATTTCCACGTCTCGCTGCAGGACAAGGCCGGCCGAAACGTCTTTGCCGAAGCCGGCGGCGAGAGCTGGTCGCTGCCGCTGCTGCAGGGGCTTGGTGGCCTCATCCAGACGATGGCGGAATCGATGCTGGTGTTTGCGCCGCACGCCAATTCCTGGCGGCGTTTCGTCTCGCAATCCTATGCGCCGGTGGCGCCGACCTGGGGCGTCAACAACCGCTCGGTGGCGCTACGCGTGCCGGCAGGCGACGCGAAGAACCGGCGCATCGAGCACCGCCCGTCCGGCGTCGACGCCAACCCTTATCTGATCGCCGCGACCGTGCTCGCCGGCATCATCAAGGGCATGGATGAAGGCCTCGATCCGGGCCCCGAAACGACCGGCAACGGCTATGAGGCAGCGGTCACGCGCACGACCATGCCTGTCGACTGGCGCGCCGCGATCGAAGCGGCGCGGACGTCCAGCTTCCTGAAGAACGCGCTCGGCGAGGACCTGCACCGGACGTTCGTGGCGATCAAACAGTCCGAGTATCTGCGGGTGGCACGCACGGTCAGCGAACTGGATTACCACCTCTATCTGCACGAGGTTTGATGGATTCATGATGGGCGGCGATCACTTTTTCGCCGCCTCCATCAAATGAGGTAGCGGATCTCCTGTTCAGAACATATCATGAACATATGAGCGCACTTACCGTCCGTGAAAAGCTGGCGATCCTCTCCGACGCCGCCAAATACGATGCCTCCTGCGCCTCTTCCGGTGCTGCAAAAAAGGATTCCTTGAAATCCGGCGGCATCGGCTCCACCGAAGGCATGGGCATCTGTCATTCCTACGCGCCGGATGGCCGCTGCATTTCCCTTCTCAAGATCCTGCTGACCAATTTCTGCATCTACGATTGCAGCTATTGCATCAACCGCTCGTCGTCCAATGTGCGGCGCGCCCGTTTCACCATCGAAGAGGTGGTGAAACTGACCATGGATTTCTACAGGCGCAACTATATCGAAGGCCTGTTCCTGTCCTCCGGCGTCGTCCGCTCACCGGACGAGACCATGGGCGAGATGGTCGAGGTGGCACGCCGGCTGCGCTTGGAGGAGAAGTTCTCCGGCTACATCCATCTGAAGACGATCCCGGAAAGTTCGGCGGAACTGGTCGAGAAGGCAGGGCTTTATGCCGACCGGCTGTCGATCAACGTTGAACTGCCGACCGATGAGGGCGTGAAGCGGCTGGCGCCCGAGAAGAAGCCGGAGACAATCCGGCTTTCCATGGCCAGGCTGCGCCAGAAGATGGAGGAGAAGGCTGAGCCGACTTTGAAGACCAAGAAGCGCGAACGCTTTGTGCCGGGCGGTCAGTCGACGCAGATGATCATCGGCGCCGACAAGACATCCGACGACGGCATCCTTCACACCAGCGCGCGGCTCTATGGCAGCTATCATCTGCGGCGCGTCTATTACTCGGCTTTCAGCCCCATTCCGGATTCGTCATCGTCGCTGCCCTTGCTGAAACCACCGCTGATGCGCGAGCACCGGCTCTATCAGGCCGACTGGCTGATGCGGTTCTATGGGTTTTCACAGCCGGAAATCCTTGCCGGGAGCAGCGACGGCATGCTCGATCTCGCCATAGACCCGAAGCTCGCCTGGGCGCTGCGCAACCGGGGACAGTTTCCGGTCGACATCAACCGCGCCGACCGCGAAGCGCTGCTGCGGGTGCCGGGTCTCGGCACCAAGGTGGTGGCGAAGATTTTGGAGACGCGCCGGCACCGGCGCATGCGGCTCGAGGACGTCGGACGGATCTGCCAGTCGGTCGCCAAGCTCAGGCCCTTCATCATCGCCGAAGGCTGGTCACCTGGTGCGCTGACCGACAAGGCCGGCCTGCGCGACAGGATCGCCTACTCCTGCGAACAATTATCGTTGTTTTGATCATGCGGCCGGCGCAACTCGATCTCGCCAGATACAGAGTTCGGCTCGACAGCGAGACGGATTTTGCCGGCTGGCGTGACGCGGCACGGCGGCTCGCCCTGAATGAGGTCAGGCCCGAGGACGTCGGCTGGCATGTCGCGCCGGGCTCTGATCAGGCAGAATTGCCTGAAGTGCCTGCGGGCGCGCAGCTCGTCGTGCCGCGCGACTTCATCGGGCATGCCGAAACGGCGTTCTGCCATTCCGATTCCGGCCGGTTTGCCTTTATCTACAGAGTGCTTTGGCGATTGCGCGACGAGCCTAAACTGCTGGAAATCGCGTCGGATCCCGACACCAGGCGGCTTGAGACCATGGAAAAGGCGGTGCGGCGCGACAGCCACAAGATGCACGCCTTCGTGCGCTTCCGAAAAATCGGCGACGGTGCCGATGAGCGCTATGTCGCCTGGTTCGAGCCGGATCATTTCATCGTCGAGCGCAACGCCGATTTCTTCGTCAGGCGTTTCACCGGCATGCGCTGGACGATCCTGACGCCCTATGCCTCCGCCGATTGGGATGGCGAAAGGCTGGCGATGGGGCCGGGTGCTGCCAAGGGCGATGCGCCTGATCAAGACGACACCGAGGCGCTCTGGCGGACTTATTTCGAGAACATCTTCAACCCGGCGCGGCTGAAGGTGAAGGCGATGCAAAGGGAGATGCCAAAGAAATATTGGCGGAACCTTCCCGAGGCCTCGCTCATTCCAGACATGATCGCAGGAGCGGACAAGGCCGCCAAGGACATGATTGCGAAGATGCCGACAACACCCGCGCCGCACCACGCAAAGGTGCAGGCACGGCATTGGCCGAAGCAACAGCCTGCCGAGACGGCGGAGGACGATGCCGCAAGCACGATTTCCGAGTTGCGTGAGGTAGCGAAAGGCTGCCGTCGCTGCCCGCTTTGGCGCGACGCGACGCAGACCGTCTTCGGTGAGGGCCCCGACAATGCCAAAGTGATCTTCGTCGGCGAACAGCCGGGGGATCAGGAGGATCTCGCCGGCAAACCTTTCGTTGGTCCGGCCGGCAAGGTGTTCGATGCGATCCTGGACGATGCCGGTGTCGATCGGCAAAAGGTCTATGTCACCAACGCAGTCAAGCACTTCAAGTTCGAGCCGCGCGGCAAGCGCCGCATCCACTCCAAGCCGAATTCCGGTGAGATTCAGGCCTGCCGCTGGTGGATCGACCAAGAATTCGAGCTGATCAAGCCTAACCTCGCCGTGGCACTCGGCGCGACAGCGGCGATGTCGCTGCTCGGCAAGGCGATCCCGGTGACAAAGATGCGCGGACAAGTGATCGAGCGCGAGGACGGATTGCGCGTGTTCATCACCATCCATCCCTCCTTCATCCTGCGCATCCACGATCGGGCGGACAAGGAAGCCGAACGCGAACGGTTCCTGCAGGATATGAAGCTGGTGAAGCGGCTGATGGCCGCCTGATCAGTTTTGTTTTTGCGCGATTCCAGACGGAAAACCGCTTCACACTTCCTGGAATTGCTTCAGCTACCTGATCAGAATTGCCCTGAGATCGTTGACATTCGTACCGGTCGGGCCGGGTACGAAAAGATCGCCAACCGCGTTGAAGGCCGTCCAGGCATTGTTGCCGGCAAGCATAGCCTTGGCGTCCACCCCGGCTGCGCGCATGCGCGATACGGTCGAGCCATCGGCGAAGGCGCCGGCATTGTCTTCCGAACCGTCGATGCCGTCGGTGTCGGCGGCCAGCGCGTGAATGCCGTCGACGCCATTGATGCCGATGGCGAAGGCCAGCAGGAATTCCGAATTGCGGCCGCCCTTGCCTTTTGCGCGCAGCGTCACGGTTGTCTCGCCGCCCGACAGGATCAGCACCGGCTTTTGAAATGGCCGGTTGCGCGTCGCCACTTCGCGCGCGATCGCGGCATGGACGCCGCCGACTTCGCGCGCTTCGCCCTCGATCGCATCGGAGAGGATGATGGCTTCAACGCCTTGCCGTTTCGCTTCCGCAACAGCCGCTTCGAGCGACACCCCGGCCGAAGCGATCAAATGCACCTCGTTGCGCGAAAAGCGCTCGTCATCCGGGCTTGGCGCATCGGCGGCCGGCGAATTGATATGCGCCATCACCGAGGCCGGCAGTTTCATGCCATAGGCCGATATCGAGGCCAGCGCGTCTGCGCGGCTGCCTGTATCCGGTACGGTTGGGCCGGAGGCGACCATTGCCGGATTGTCGCCGGGAATATCGGAGACGATCAGCGACACCACCCTGGCCGGCCATGCGGCCGCTGCCAGCCTGCCGCCCTTGATGGTGGAAAGGTGCTTGCGGATGGTGTTCATCGCCGCGATCGGCGCACCCGAGGCGAGCAGCGCCTCATTGACGGCGATCTCGTCGGCCAGCGTCAAGCCGCCGGCGGGCGACGGCAACAGCGCCGATCCGCCGCCGGAAATCAGCGCCACCACTAGGTCATCCTCAGTCAGCCCCTGGACCTTGGCGAGCAGGCGCCGCGAGGCTTCCAGACCGGCAGCGTCCGGCACCGGATGAGCCGCCTCGATGATCTCGATGCGCTCGCAGGTCGCGCCATAGCCATAGCGGGTGACGACCAGCCCTTCGATCGGGCCGGCCCACACTTTCTCGAACGCTGCCGCCATCTGCGCCGAGCCTTTGCCCGCGCCGATGACGATGGTACGGCCCTTTGGCTTGGCCGGCAGATGATCCCGGATGGTTCGTTCCGGATCGGCGGCGGCAACGGCGGCGTTGAAGATGGAGGTCAGGAAGGCCTTGGGATCGAGCACGGTCATTCGGCGTCCCGAGGCAATGCCAGCCCGCGCTTGTCGACGCCCAAATGATCGCACAGCGCATCGACGACGACGCCATGATCCTCCCGCTCCGGCAGTCCGGAGACGGCGATCACACCAATGACGCCGGCGCCCTTGACGGTCACCGGAAAGCCACCGCCGGCCAGCACGTAGTCGGCAATATCCAGCCCTTCGCCGATCTTGAAGCTGCGGTCCGGGCGCTGCTGTTCCAGCACCATGCGGTAGGTGCTTCTCAGGAACCGCTTGACCACATTGGTCTTGCGCCGCGCCCAGTCGGGGTTCGAGGCGTTCGAACCCGGCATCGCGGCGTAGAACAGCGGCCGGTCCCACAGCCTGATGTCGACTATGATGGGCAGGTTCTCGGCAATTGCACGATCGCGAATGGCGGAGCCGATTTTGAAAGCGACGGCCTCGTCGAAGGTGGCGAAGACAAGGGTCTCTTCCTGTCTCTTGATCAGAGCGATGTCGTCAGCAACGGCCATTTTCTTTCTCCGAAATCGTCACACGTCGTGTGTACGACAAGCTCCGCTCGGTCAAGCTTCCGTGGAGCGGCCCCTCATCCGGCCGCTTCGCGGCCACCTTCTCCCCGGTGGGGAGAAGAGGAAAGCGTCGGCACTGGCGATCTCCTCTCCCCTCGGGGAGAGGTCGGATTGCCCCGAATTGCCCTTGCAATTTGGTTGGCAATCCGGGTGAGGGTTCTTACCCCGCGATCATATCCGCCTTGGCTGGCCGCCCCGCCACATAAACCTCGCGGACAGTGCGGTCGTCACCCAGCGTTTGCAGGAGAAACAGTTCCTGCGCCAGCGTCTCGACCGTTTCCATCCTGAGCCGCATCGCCGGCGTTGCCCTGGCGTCCAGCACGACGATGTCGGCATCGCTGCCTTCATCCAGCGTGCCGATCTTGTCAGCCACCGACAGCGCCTCGGCATTGCCGCGCGTCATCTGCCAGAAGGACTGGAGCGGGTTGAGCTTCTCTCCGTTCAGCGCGATCACCTTGTAGCCCTCGTCCATGGTACGCAGCATGGAGTAGTTGGTGCCGCCGCCGACATCGGTGGCAGCGGCGATCCGGACCGGCTTGCCGCGGCGCCGGAAGCGCTGGTAGTCGAACAGGCCGGAACCGAGGAACAGGTTGGAGGTCGGGCAGAACACCGCTACCGAGCCCGAGTCCGAAAGCGCATCCGCTTCGCGCTCCGACAGATGGATGCAATGTCCAAACAGGCTCTTTTTGCCCAACAGCCCGTAGTGCTCGTAAACGTCGGTATAGTCGCGCGACCACGGGTAGAGTTCCTGCGTGAAAGCGATTTCGGCGTGGTTTTCCGACAGATGCGTCTGCATGTGCAGGTCGGGATATTCCAGACACAGCGCGCCCGCCATCTCCATCTGCTCCGGCGACGAGGTGATGGCGAAGCGCGGCGTGATGGCGTAGTGCTGCCGTCCCTTGCCATGCCATTCCTTGATCAGCGCCTTCGTGTCGTCGTAACCGGATTGCGGTGTGTCGAGCACGCCGTCGGGAGCATTGCGATCCATCATCACCTTGCCGGCAATGTTGAGCATGTTGCGGTCATGCGACTCGGCGAAAAAGGCTTCGGCTGAAGCCTTGTGCACCGAGCAGTAGGCGGCGACCGTTGTTGTACCGTGGCGCACCATTTCGTCGAGGAACAGCCGCGCGATGCGGCGGCCGTGCTGGGCGTTGGCGAACTTCGTTTCCTCCGGAAAAGTGTAGGTTTTCAACCAGTCGAGCAGTTCTGCGCCATAGGAGGCGATGACCTGCATCTGCGGAAAATGCACATGGGCATCTATAAAGCCGGGCAGCAGCAGATGCGGCCGATGGTCGATTCTCTTCACCGTTTCGCCGGCCTGCTTTTCAACCTCGGCATAGGCGCCGGCGGCGACGATCCTGCCGTCGCGGATCAGCAGGCCGCCATCCTCTTCGTAGCGCCAGGCGGAATGGTCGTCGATGGTTTGCGGCCAGCGCACGAAGGACAGCGTGCGGCCGCGCAGAAGTGTCGAGGTCATGCTATTTCCCTGCGCCTTCGAACCAGGCCACCAGCAGCGCCCGTTCCTTGTCGGTGATCTGTGAGACGTTGGCGGGCGGCATGGCGTGGCTGCGACCGGCCTGCAGATAGATCTCGCGGGCGTGGTTGGCGATATCCGCATCGGTGTCGAGCATCACGCCCTTCGGTGCATGATAGATGCCCTCATAGACCGGCTCCGCCGCATGGCACATCGAGCAGCGGCCGAGCACGGTGTCGCGCACGGCCGGGAAATGCGCTGAAGCGACATAGATTTGCGCCGACGCGGATTCCTTGGGTTCGCCGGTCAGCACTTTCGGCGCAGTCGACAGCCAGATGATGACGATGAACAGGACGAGTGCCGCCATCCAGGTCCAGGTCGGATTGCCTTTGCGGGCATGGATCGAGTTGAAATAGTGCCGGATCAGCACGCCGATGATGAACACCAGCGAGGCGATGACCCAGTTGAACTCAGTGCCGAACGCCAGGGGATAATGGTTCGACAGCATCAGAAACAGCACCGGCAGCGTCAAATAGTTGTTGTGCAGCGAGCGCTGCTTGGCGATCTTGCCGTATTTCGGATCGGGCTTGCGGCCAGCGATGAGGTCGGCGACAACGATCTTCTGGTTGGGGATGATAACCATGAAGACGTTGGCCGACATGATCGTGGCGGTGATGGCGCCCAGATGCAGGAAGGCGGCGCGGCCGGTGAAGAGATGCGTCAGCCCCCAGGCGATGAACACCAGCACACAGTAGAGCACCAGCATCAGGCCGGTGTCGCTTTTGCCGAGCGGCGAGCGGCACAGCAGATCATAGACCACCCAGCCGACGCCGATCGTTGCCAACGACAGCAGGATGCCGACCGGGACGGACATTGGGAGCACGTTGGGATCGATCAGGAACAGATCGGCCCCGGCATAATAGACGACGCACAGCATGGCGAAGCCGGACAGCCAGGTGGCGTAGGATTCCCATTTGAACCAGGTCAGATGCTCGGGCATTTCGGCCGGCGCCACCAGATATTTCTGGATGTGGTAAAAGCCGCCGCCATGCACCTGCCATTCCTCGCCGAAGGCGCCGACGGGCATGCCGGGACGCTGGCGCAGGCCGAGGTCGAGCGCGACGAAGTAGAAGGACGAGCCGATCCAGGCGATGCCGGTGATGACGTGCAGCCAGCGCACGGCAAAACTTAGCCAGTCCCAGAAAATCGCGAAATCCATCATTGAAATCGTCCCTGCCGATTGGGCGACTTTACGGGTTGGAGCGCAAACGGAAAGAGGCGAGGCGCACGATGACTTTCAAAAAAAAATGGAAAATACTAGGGTAGTCACACGCAGCAGGATGGGAGCCGCCCGAAGGCGGCCTCAGGAAAGCCACGAAACCGCATGGCCTATCTGGACAACATTGCCGTCTTCGTTCGCGTGGTCGAACTCGGCAATCTGTCGGCGGCCGGTCGCGACATGCGGATTTCGCCGGCGGTCGCCTCCAACCGCATCAAGGAGTTGGAGAAGCACCTGGGCGTGCGTCTGTTCAACCGCACGACGCGGCAATTGATGCCGACCGAGCATGGCACGGTTTTTTACGGGGGCGCCAAGCAGGTCTTGGAGGCGATCACCGAGGCGGAAGCCGCGGTCTCGGCGCTTTCCGGCCAGCCGCGCGGCACCATCCGCGTTACGGCACCCTTGGGCCTCGGCCGCCGGCTGGTCGCCTCGGGCATTCCCGATTTTCACGACAAATACCCAGACATCGAGGTGAGGCTGAGGCTTTCGGACCACAATGTCGACATCATGAAGGAAGGCATCGATGTCGCCTTCCGGCTCGGCATCATCGAAGATTCCAGCCTCAGGATGCGCGGCATCATGGAATGCGAGCGCGTGCTGGTGGCGGCGCCGAAATATCTCGAGGCCCGCGGCGAACCGTTGGAGCCGCAGGAGCTGATCGGCAAGAAGCACGACTGCCTGATGCTGCGTTATTCCGGCGCGCGCGAATATGTGTGGACGCTGCAGACCCCCACAGGCCCGCAGAAATTCGAAGTGCACGGGCCCTACGACACCGACGATGGCGACGTGCTGACCGGCTGGGCGCTTTCGGGGCGCGGCATCATCAACAAGCCGCGCTTCGAGGTCGAGCCATTCATCCGCGACCGGCGGCTGAAGGTGATCCTGAGCAGCACGCCACCGACACCGGTGCAGTTCGCCGCCGTCTATCCGCACAAGAAGCTGCAGGATCCAAAAGTACGGCTGCTGCTCGACTTCATGGCCGAGCGCTGCCAGCGACTGATCAACGATCTGCTAGCTGGGAAATAATGCTGGCCGGCACGTGACCGGCGCTTGGCCCAGCGCCAGCGGTTGCCATCCCTGGATGTGGCGAACATAGTTCGGGTGGTATTTCGTCTCGCAGGGACCATCGATGGACAACGGCGCCACAATGCATCTTGCCGTTTCGCTGTTTCCGGGAACCATCGATCCATCACCGGGGCGGGAATTCAGCCGCCTGGCCGGTTTAGTGCAAAAGGCCGAAGCGGCGGGCCTGGACATGGTGCTGCTTGCCGATTCAGCGCCGGCTTCCGGCGGCGGTGCCGCGAACAGTCCGATGCCCTTCGAAGCGACCACTTTGCTGGCCGCATTGGCAACTGTCACAAGCAGGATCGGCCTGGTTGCCGCTGCCTCGACAATTGCCCACCAACCCTACAATCTGGCGCGCCGTTTCGCTTCGCTCGACATCATCAGCCATGGCCGCAGTGGCTGGAACGCGACCATGGCGCAGGCGCCACGGGAAACAGCCAATTTCAGCCGGCCCGAAGGATTTTCGCCTGACGATTTCCGCCGTCGCAGTGAGGAATATATCGGCATCGTGCAAGGTCTGTGGCAGGGCTGGGATGCGGACGCGCTGCTGTTCGACCAGAGCGGCGGCCGCTTCCACGACCCCGGAAAGATGCACCTGCTCGACCACAAGGGCGAGTTCTTCTCCGTGCGCGGACCGCTGAACATCGCGCGGTCGCCGCAGGACACACCGGTGCTCGTCTTGTCGGGCCTGTCGGTATCAGACCTGGATATTGCCGCCCGCACCGCCGATGTCATCCTGCTGGACGACGGACCGATCGATGGCGCGAAAGCGCGTTATGAGGAGCTGAAGCGCCGCGTTGCCACCTGCGGACGCGAGCCTAATGCTGTGAGGCTTCTGACGAATATCTCGCTCGTCGCCGATGGTACCGCCAAGCCGACCATTGCCGACAGCATGGAAAAAGGTTTCCGAGCGAAAAGCTGCGACGGGTTCAACATCCAGATGCCGGCACAACTCTCCGCGCTCGAGGATCTCGTCGATCTGGTTTTGCCGGAGATGAGGCGGCGCGGCCTGTTTCGAGAGAGCTATCGCGGCGCAACGTTGCGCTCGCATCTCGGACTCACCGGCGGAGGTGATCAATGACCCGCCAGATGAAGCTCGGCGCCTTCCTTTGGGCGACAGGCCACCACATTGCCGCTTGGCGCCACCCACAAGCGCATGTGAGGGCCGGCATCGACATCGACCATTACATCCAGCTGGCCCGCGCGGCGGAAGCAGCTAAGTTCGACATGGTGTTCTGCGAGGACGCCGCCGGCCTGCGTGAGGCCAATGTCGGCATCGCCAGCCAGACCTCGCGTTCGATCGGTTTCGAACCGATCAGCCTGCTGTCGGCGCTTGCCGTCCAGACCAGCCGCATCGGTCTCGTCTCCACCGCTTCGACAAGCTACAACGAGCCCTATGGGCTGGCACGAACCTTCCTGTCGCTCGACCATCTGAGCGGCGGTCGCGCCGGCTGGAACCTGGTCACCTCGGCCAGCCCCATCGAGGCCGCCAATTTCGGCTCGACCGGCCTCAAGCCCCATGCCGATCGCTATGAACGCGCGCGTGAATTCGCCGAAGTCGTCACCGGGCTCTGGAACGGCAAGCTCGGCGCCTCCGGCCACGACGGCCAGAGCTTTTCGGTTCGCGACCCGCTCGATCTGCCGCGTTCGCCGCAGGGCGCGCCGGTGATGGTCCAGGCCGGCGCCTCGGATGTCGGCCGCGACCTTGCCGCCCGCACCGCCGATGTGGTGTTCACGGCGGCGCAGACCTTCGAGGAAGGGAAGGCCTTCTACGACGATCTCAAGGGGCGTATGGCCGCTTATGGGCGTGAGCCGGACGACATCAAGATCATGCCGGGCGTCGCGCCAGTGGTGGCGGAAACCGAGGCTGAGGCCCGCGAGAAATACGAGGAATTGCAGGACCTGATACCCGACGACGTCGGCGTTGCGCTTCTGTCCAGCTATCTCAGCATCTCCGATCTGTGGCGCTACCCGATCGACGGGCCGCTGCCGGATCTGCCGGAGAGCGAGGGGATGAAAAGCCGGCAGGCGCTGGTCATCGAGCAATCGCGCCGCGACGGCCTCTCCATCCGCCAGCTTGCCCGGCATTTCGCCGGCGCGCGTGGCCATTGGCGCATCGTCGGCACTGCGGCCCAAGTCGCCGACGAACTGCAGGCTCGGTTCGAGGGTGGCGCGGCCGACGGTTTTAACGTCATGCCGTCATATTTCCCCGGCGAACTTGATGCCTTTGCGACGCTGGTCGTGCCGGAACTGCAGCGGCGCGGCCTGTTCCGCAGGGACTATGAAGGCCGCACCTTGCGCGAGCATCTGGGCTTGAAGCGGCCGGCATGAGATGCGTTGAGGCGCAAGCTTAGCCGACCATCACCTTGTCGTGCGGGACCTGATGGTCGGCATTTGATGCTGTGGCGTGCATGACCAGCGCCGTCATGATTTCGGCGGCCGCGAGCGCTGCAATGACTTGCGGGCGCTTGTCCTTGACGGCAGCGCCGCCGATCGGCGAGACGAGGCGGGCAAATTCCGCCTCGCTGCCGTCCGCCGATTTCAGGAACCAGTTCTTGAACGTCGCTTTCTTGGTCTTGGACCCGATCATGCCGACATAGGCGGCATCGCCGCGTTTCAGCGCCTCGGCGACGATCAGGAAATCCAGCGCATGATCGTGGGTCAGGATGGCGAAGGCGGCGCCAGCGGGAGCGTTTCGCACCATCGCTTCCGGCATAGCTGTCAGCCTGGTCTCGACGGATTCCGGCATGCCTTCCAGTGCTTCGGCCCGCGTCTCGATGACGATGCCGTGCACGGGAAGAAGTGCGATCGTCGACGCCAGCGCCTGGCCGACATGGCCGCCGCCGAAGATGTAGACACGCGGCAGGTGCGCCTCCTCGGCTTCCGCAGCCGCAACCAGATCGGCGGCAAGGGCTGCATCGACGAGCCGGATCAGCACTTCGACGCGCCCGCCGCAGCATTGGCCGATTTCCGGGCCTAGCGGCACATCGAGGGTCGCGCGGCTTTCCCTGCCCCTTGAGGGGAGGGTGGCGGCGAAGCCGCCGGGTAAGATCGGATCGGCGCGGGTTCTCTCCCCCCTTGAGGGGGAGAAAAGCATCTGCCGGGCTTTGTCGATCGCCATGTATTCGAGTTGACCGCCGCCGATGGTGCCAAAGATCGCCGCCTGCGAGACGAGCATGAAGGCGCCCTTCTCGCGTGGCGTCGAGCCTTTTGTTCCGGTCACTTCGACCAGGGCAACCTGGCCGGCGCTGGTGAGAAAGGCTTTCAGGCTTTGCACTTTCGAGTTCATGGTTCACATTCCCGAATGGGAAATATAGGTTTTTCGGCCCAGATTGCACATTCTGCCAGATTCAGGCGCCGGCCTTCGTCTCTTTCTTCAGCCTCTCGATCGCCATCAGCACCCGCTCCGGCGTTGCAGGAGCATCGAGGCGCGGACAGATCTTGTGGTCGGCGACGCTGGCCACTGCATCCGACAGGGCGTGCAGCACCGACATGCCGAGCGGGAACGGCGGCTCGCCGACTGCCTTGGAGCGGTGGATGGTCGGCTCGCTCGCTTCCGGCCAGTCGGCCAAGGTGATGTTGAATATCTTCGGCCGGTCGGAGGCGAGCGGGATCTTGTAGGTCGATGGCGCGTGCGTGCGCAGCCGGCCCTTGGCGTCCCACCACAGTTCTTCCGTCGTCAGCCAGCCCATGCCTTGGATGAAGCCGCCCTCGATCTGGCCGATGTCGATGGCGCTATTCAGAGATCGGCCGCAGTCATGCAGAATATCGGTGCGCTCGACCATGTATTCGCCGGTCAGCGTGTCGACCGAGACCTCCGAGCACGACGCGCCATAGGCGAAATAATAGAAGGGGCGGCCCTCGCCCTTGTCGCGGTTCCAGTGGATTTTCGGCGTCTTGTAGAAACCCGCCGCCGACAGCTGGATGCGAGCCATATAGGCCTGCTTGATGAGGTCGGCGAAGGCGATTTCCTGGTTGCCGATGCGCACCCGGTTGGGCAGGAACAGCACCTGATCGCGCGGCACCTGATATTTTTCAGCGGCGAAATCGATCAGCCGGTCCTTGATCTGGCGAGCGCCATTTTGCGCCGCCATGCCGTTGAGATCGGAGCCGGACGACGCTGCCGTGGCCGAAGTGTTCGGCACCTTGCCGGTCGTGGTCGCGGTGATCTTGACCTGGTCGAGGTCGATCTGGAACTCTTCCGCCACCACTTGCGCAACCTTGACGTAGAGGCCCTGCCCCATCTCGGTGCCGCCATGGTTCAGATGCACCGAACCGTCGGTATAGACATGCACCAGCGCGCCGGCCTGGTTATAATGCGTGGCGGTGAACGAGATGCCGAACTTGACCGGCGTCAGCGCCAGGCCGCGCTTGATGAAACGGCTGTTGGCGTTGAAGGCCGATATCTCACGCCGGCGCCGCGCATAGCTGGCGCTTTGCTCGAGCTCGGCGACGATGCGCTGGATGATGTTATCCTCGACCGTCTGGTGGTAGGGCGTGATGTTGCGGTCTGACGTACCATAAAAATTCTTCTTGCGGATTTCGAGTGGATCCTTGCCGACGGCGAAGGCCACCTCGTCGATGACGCGCTCGGCGCCGACCATGCCTTGCGGGCCGCCGAAACCACGAAAGGCGGTGTTCGACACGGTGTTGGTGTAGAGCGGCGCCGATTGCGCATGCACCGCCGGCCAGAAATATGTGTTGTCGCAGTGGAACAGTGCGCGATCGGTCACCGGGCCGGAAAGGTCCGACGAAAAACCGCAGCGCGCCGCGAACATGAAATCGACGCCGAGGATGTTGCCCTCGTCATCGAAGCCGACTTCGTAGTCGACGAGGAAATCGTGACGCTTGCCGGTGGCGATCATGTCGTCGTCGCGGTCGGGCCGGATCTTCACGGCGCGATGGTGTTTCTTCGCGGCGATCGCCGCCAATGCGGCAAACTGGTTGCCTTGCGTCTCCTTGCCGCCGAAGCCGCCGCCCATCCGGCGGATCTCCACCGTGATGGCATTGCTCGGCACGCCGAGTGCATGGCTCACCATGTGCTGGACTTCGCTCGGATGCTGGGTCGAGGAATAGATGGTGACGTCCTGATCCTCGCCCGGAATGGCCATGGCGATATGGCCTTCGAGATAGAAGTGTTCCTGGCCGCCGATGCGCATTTTTCCCTTTAGCCGGCGCGGCGCCTGACGGATCGCTGTAGCGGCATCGCCGCGCTTCAGCGTCAGTGGCGGCGTGACGACCTTGTCCTTCTTCGGATCGAGCGCGCCAATGTCGGTGACGAAGGGCAATTCCTTGTATTCGACCTTGGCCAATCTGGTGGCGCGACGCGCCTGCTCGCGCGTCTGCGCAATGACGCAAAAGATTGGCTGGCCATAGAATTGCACCTTGCCGTCGGCCAGCACCGGCTCGTCGTGGCGGCCTGTCGGCGAAATGTCGTTCTCGCCCGGCACATCCTTGGCCGTCAGCACGTCGACAACACCGGGCGCTGTACGCACCGCCGAGAGATCCATGCTGGTAATCGTGGCATGCGTGGCGGCAGAAAGCCCGAGGCAGCCATGCAGCGTGCCGGCCGGTTCCGGCATGTCGTCGATATAGACGGCCGTGCCGCTGACATGCTTGTGCGCAGAGTCATGGCGTTGATCGGTGGCAACGCCGCCGGCGATCTTTTCAGCCTTCAGATTGGGGGGAGCGTGCTTGTTCATCATGCCGCCTCGTGCCTCGAAACCTGGATCGGCTCCCTGGTACCGCTGGTCTCGGCGAAGAAGCGCAGCAAGAGGTTGCGCGCCGCGAGCGCACGATACTCGGCCGAGGCCCGCATGTCGGTGAGCGGGGTGAAATCCCTGGCGTACTCGGCCATCGCCGCTTCTACCGTCTGTTCGGTCCATGCCTTGCCGAGCAGCGCCTTTTCGACAAAAGACGCCCGCTTCGGCGTTGCCGCCATACCGCCATAGGCGATGCGCACCTCCGCCACCGTGCCATCCCCGGTCAGCGTCAAAAAGAAAGCGCCGAGTGCTGCAGTGATGTCCTCATCGCGGCGCTTGGTGATTTTGTGGACGGCGAATTTCGTGCCCTTGGCCGGAACCGGAACGTGCACGGCCTCGACGAATTCGCCCGGCTGCCGGTCCTGTTTGCCATAGGCAATGAAGAAGGTTTCCAGCGGAATCGAGCGCCGCTTCTTGCCCTTGCGCAGGGTGAGACTTGCGCCAAGCGCGATCAAGGGCGGCGGCGTGTCGCCGATCGGCGAGCCATTGGCGATATTGCCGCCGATGGTGCCCATGTTGCGCACCTGTTCGCCGCCGATGCGATCGAACAACGGCCCCAGCGCCGGGATACGCTTCGCCAATGTCGCGAAGGCATCAGTGTAGGTGACGCCCGCGCCGATCGAAATGATGCCGTTGTCTTCCGAGATGGTGCAAAGTCCGTCGAGATTGCCGATAAAAATGGCCGGCGAAATATCGCGCATGTGCTTGGTCACCCAGAGGCCGACATCGGTTGAGCCGGCAACGATGGTGGCGTTGGGGTCCCTGTCCAGCACAGCGGCGAAATCGTCGACATCGGCCGGCACGACCAGCCGCGTCTTGGCCGAACCGATCTCAATCCGGGCGCCGTCATGCATGGCCTCGAGCCTGGCGGTGATCGCCTTGCGCTCCGCCGCCAGCGGATCTTTTGCCGCTTTGCCGTAGCTCGAGATGGCCTGGGCCGCGCGCATGATCGCCTCGTAGCCGGTGCAGCGGCAGAGATTGCCTTGCAAGGCCTTTTCGATATCCGCGTTCGACGGATTCGACGACTTCATCCACAGGCCATAGAGCGACATGACGAAGCCCGGCGTGCAGAAGCCGCATTGCGAGCCGTGGAAATCGACCATCGCCTGCTGCACCGGATGCAGTTGGCCTGATACGCCGCGCAGATGCTCGACGGTCACGACATGGGTGGCGTCCAACGAGCCGAGGAAACGGATGCAGGCATTGACGCTTTCATAGACCAGCCCGCCGGCCGAGAGCTTGCCGACCAACACGGTGCAGGCGCCGCAATCGCCCTCGGCGCAGCCTTCCTTGGTGCCGCGCAGCGACCGGTCGAGCCGCAGCCAGTCGAGCAGGGTCGCGTCGGGTGCCACCGACGAAAGCGCGACGTCCCTGCCGTTGAGGATGAAGCGGATTTCATTGCGGATGCTAATTTTGGCCATGCCTCAGCTCCCCCTGTAGGTCGAATAGCCATAGGGCGAGACGAGCAGCGGCACATGGTAGTGCAGCGGTTCGGCCATGCCGAAGCGGATCGGTATCACATCGAGAAAGGCGGGGTTCGGCAGGCTCGACCCCTGCTGGCGCAAATAGTCGCCTGCGGCGAAGACCAGTTCATATTCTCCGGGGCGGAACTCCGCGCCGGCGAGCAGCGGCTTGTCACAACGGCCGTCGGCATTGGTGACAACGGTCTTCAAATGTGTCCGCGCCTTGCCCTCGAGGTGATAAAGCGCGATCGACAATCCCGCCGCCGGCTTGCCTGTCGCCGTGTCGAGGACATGGGTCGTCAGACGCCCGCCATCAGCATTCGACGTTTCTGCCATTGGCCGCCTCCCATTTCCGGTACGAGCGAATTGGCCCGGTACGATCAAGTATCAACAGTGAATTGTGCGCCAATTAAAGGCGATGCATAAGTCCCGGTCGAGCGGAGTGCGACAAAAACACTTTCAAAAATTTTCGGGGGAATGCGAGAAGCACCCTTTCGATATTCTGATCATACTTCGGGCCATGCCCGGCGGGAGGGACGATGCGTTACAGCAGAGACATGCGCGGCTACGGAGTCAATCCGCCGGACCCGAAATGGCCTGGCGGCGCGCATGTCGCCGTGCAGTTCGTCGTCAACTACGAGGAAGGCGGCGAGAACTGCGTGCTGCATGGCGACAAGGCGTCCGAAGCCTTCCTGTCGGAAATCGTCGGCGCGGCACCCTGGGTGGGCCAGCGCCACTGGAACATGGAATCCATCTACGAATACGGTGCCCGCGCCGGTTTCTGGCGGTTGCTGCGGCTGTTCAGCGAGGCCGAGGTGCCGATCACCTGCTATGGCGTCGCCACCGCGCTCGCCCGTTCGCCGGATCAAGTCACGGCCATGCAGGAAGCCGGCTGGGAGATCGCCTCGCACGGGTTGAGATGGATCGACTACCGCGACCACAGCGCCGAGGATGAGCGCCGCGACCTCGAGGCGGCGATCAAGCTGCACTACGAAGTGACCGGCGCGCGCCCGACCGGCTGGTATACGGGTCGCACATCGATCAACACAGTGCGGATTGTGGCGGAAGAAGGCGGTTTCGACTATGTGTCGGACACCTATGACGACGAGCTGCCCTACTGGTTCGAGCATGATGGCGGCGCGCAGCTCATCATTCCCTATACGCTCGACGCCAACGACATGCGGTTCGCAACGCCGCAGGGCTTCAACTCCGGCGACCAGTTCTTTGCCTATTTGAAGGACAGCTTCGACACGCTCTATGCCGAGGGCAAGGCAGGCCGGCCACGCATGATGAACATCGGCCTGCACTGCCGCCTCGTCGGGCGGCCGGGCCGGGTGGCGGCGCTGAAGCGCTTCGTCGACTATGTGAAGTCGCACGACAGGGTCTGGCTGGCGCGGCGCATCGACATCGCCCGCCACTGGCAAGAGGTCAATCCTTATCAACCGGCGGCACTCCGCCCCTCGAAGATGGAATTCGAGACCTTCGTCCACACTTTCGGCGGCGTGTTCGAGCATTCGCCCTGGATCGCCGAACGCGCCTACGAACTGGAACTGGGCCCGGCGCATGACACTTCAGGCGGCCTGCACAATGCGCTTTGCCGTGTCTTCCGGTCCGCCAGCGAAACCGAGCGGCTTTCCGTGCTCAACGCTCATCCCGACCTTGCCGGCAAACTTGCCAAGGCCAAACGGCTGACGGCGGAATCGACCAGGGAACAGGCTTCGGCCGGCCTCGACGCGCTGACCGACAAGGAGCGCGAACTGTTTTCCAAGCTCAACGCCGCCTACGTCACCACTTTCGGTTTCCCCTTCATCATCGCGGTGAAGGGCAAGACGAGGCAAGAGATTCTGGCGGAATTCGAGGCGCGCATCGGCAACAGCCGCGGCGTCGAATTCGAAACCGCCTGCAAACAGGTCGAGCGCATCGCGCTGCTCCGCCTCAAGGACATGCTTCCGCAATAGGTTTGAACCCATGGATACGATCAGGATGCCCGAGCGAACCTATTACGCACCACATGGCGGCCACCCCGGCCAGAGCGAGCTTCTGACCGGCCGCGCCGTCTTCACCGAGGCCTATGCCGTCATTCCCCGGGGTGTGATGCAGGACATCGTGACCAGTGCGTTGCCGTTCTGGGACAAGACCCGCACCTGGATCTTGTCGCGACCGCTATCCGGTTTTGCCGAGACGTTCTCGCAATACATTGTCGAGGTCGCGCCGAGCGGCGGCAGCGAGCGGCCGGAACCCGATGCCGGCGCCGAGGGCGCCCTGTTCGTGGTCGAGGGCGAGTTGACGGTTCTGCTTGCCGGCAAGAAGCATGTCTTGCGGCCCGGCGGCTTTGCCTTCCTGCCGCCGGCCAGCGGCTGGACGGTTCGCAACGAAAGCAAGGCCGACGTGCGCTTCCACTGGATTCGCAAGGCTTACGAGGTGGTTGACGGCCTCGATGTGCCGGAAGCCTTCTTCACCAACGAGCAGGAGATCGCGCCAACCCCTATGCCCGGCACCGAAGGCCGCTGGGCGACGACGCGGTTCGTCGATCCGGCCGATTTGCGCCACGACATGCACATGACCATTGTCACGCTGGAACCCGGCGCGGTCATTCCCTTCGCCGAGACCCATGTCATGGAGCATGGGCTCTATGTGCTGGAGGGCAAAGCGGTCTATCGCCTCAACCAGGACTGGGTCGAGGTCGAGGCCGGCGACTATATGTGGCTGCGCGCCTTCTGTCCGCAGGCCTGCTACGCGGGCGGCCCGGGAAAATTCCGCTATCTGCTCTACAAGGACGTGAACCGGCACGCCAAGCTCGGCGGCGCCGGTGTCCCCGGGCGGACGCCGTGACGCGGATCATTGCGCGGCCACTGACCCGCGAGAGCTTTGCTCCGTTCGGCGACGTCATCGATATGGGCGGCGACAACCACTACCCGATCAATGGCGGCCGCGCGGAACGCTATCACGATCTGGCGACCGCCGAGGCGATCGGACCGAATGCCCGCGTGCTGATCTCGATGGTGCGCGGCACGCCTTACGAACTGCCGCTGAAGCTGAGCATGGTCGAGCGCCACCCCTTCGGCAGCCAGGCCTTCATCCCGCTGTCGCCGCGCCCATTCCTGGTCGTCGTCTGCCATGATGGCGATGAGGGGCCGGGCGAGCCGCATGCCTTCACCACCGCACCCGGACAAGGTATCAACTATTCCCGCAATCTCTGGCATGGCGTGCTGACGCCGCTCGGCGAGCCTCAGGACTTCCTGATCGTCGACCGGGGCGGCGACGGCTCCAATCTCGAAGAATTCCATTTCTCGCATGCTTACGAGATCCATCTCCCTTAATTTTTTGTGCATGTCGTTACCCCAAAACCGGGGCACTTTTGGGCGACATGCAGCAGGAGAGCCTGAAATGACCGACATTTCTTTGATCGACCGCCTGCTCGACGTGATCGAACACGACATCGTGCCGAAGACGGCCGACGGTGTTGTCCATGGCAACAAGCTGTTCGGCGCGGCGATCCTGCGCAAGGACGACCGTTCGCTGGTGCTGGCCGAGACCAACAACGAGAGGGAAAACCCGCTCTGGCATGGCGAGGTGCACTGCCTGAAACGTTTCTACGAAATGCCGAAGGCGGAGCGCGTCGATACAAGAGACGCCATTTTCCTCGCCACGCATGAGCCCTGCTCGCTCTGCCTGTCGGCGATCACCTGGACTGGCTTCGACAATTTCTACTATCTGTTCAGCCACGAGGATTCGCGCGACAGTTTTGCCATCCCGCACGATCTGAAGATCCTGAAAGAGGTCTTCACCCTCGACCCCGGCGGCTACAATGCCGAGAATGCCTACTGGAAGAGCTTTTCTATCCGCAGGCTGGTGCGAGCGTTGCCCGAGGTAGAGCGGCAACGGCTGGAAATACGCATCGGCGCGATTTCGGCGCGCTACGATGATCTGTCCGGCGTCTATCAGGCGAACAAGGACGATAACGACATCCCGCTGAATTAGGGCTCTCGGCCTACCGGGGGGCACCCTTGAATTGCCACCTTTATGGTGGCATATTGCGTCATGGAGAAACGAAGGCCCACCTACGATCTTGATGCCATCAAGACGACGTTCGGGTCTGTCGGTACGCTGGCGATCACGACGTCCGCTCTGCGGGATGCCACAGGCCTTGGCTTCGACCGTGCCGGCGTCGTCGAGGTAATCGGCGGCATGACGAGGAAAATGTTCGTGAAATCCATGACGACCTTTGCGGATCACCGGGTCTGGCAGGATGTCTATCACGTGCCCGTGCGCGACCTGATCCTCTACGTGAAATTCCAAGCGGATGTCGTGACCGAGTTCACGGTCATGTCGTTCAAGGAGAAATGACCATGGCGACAAGAGAAGAAAATCGGACCATGATTTCCCCCGAAACCGGGGAAACGCTCACGCGTGACGTGCGTCCATTCACAGTGGCGTACAAGGGCGAGAGCATAATTGTCGACCTTCCGGGTTACTATCCAGCATCCGGTGACGAGGGTGTGCATATCGGAGGCGACATGGCTGCCGTCGATGCCGCACTACGCGCCCTCAAGGAGAGGATCGATGGCGTGCCGGCCCCGGCAACCATCCGCCGCATGCGCACAAAGCTCAATCTGTCGCAGCGCGAGGCAGGATCCCTGTTCAAGGTCGGCGAGAATGCTTTCGACAAGTATGAAAGGGGCCTGATCGAGCCGAGTGGCCCGACCATTCAATTGATGACGCTGCTGGAAAAACATCCTGAACTGCTGGATGAATTGCGGTAGCGGCACAGGTCGCATTTTTCGCTGCTCCAGTCGCGAATGGTGATTGAAAGTCGTCGCGCCGCGGGGCGTTATGCGGGCCATGAAAACCGTCACCGAATTTCCCCGCAAGGTCGTCGAGTTCCCGGATATGGGCATCGTCATGCCGGATGGCTGCCGGCTGTCGGCGCGGGTCTGGATGCCGGAGGACGCCGGCGACGATCCGGTGCCTGTCATCCTCGAACACCTGCCCTACCGCAAGCGCGACGGCACCATCTTTCGCGATCAGCTGACGCATCCCTATTTCGCCGGCCACGGCTACGCCTCGATCCGGGTCGATATGCGCGGCAATGGCGATTCCGAAGGGCTGATGGACGACGAATATTCCGAGCAGGAATTGCAGGACGCCTGCGACATCATCGCCTGGGCGGCAAGCCAGCCCTGGTGCAACGGCAATGTCGGCATGATGGGCATTTCCTGGGGCGGCTTCAACTGCCTGCAGGTGGCGGCCAAGCAGCCGCCGGCGCTCAAAGCGGTGATCAGCCTGTGCTCGACCGTCGACCGCTACGCCGACGACATTCACTACAAGGGCGGCTGCCTGCTGATCGAGAACTTCGGCTGGGCCTCGACCATGCTGTCCTACTCGTCGCGGCCGCCGGACCCGCTGCTGGCCGGCGACAACAGATGGCGCGATCTGTGGCTGACCCGGCTGGAGAACCAATCCTTCCTGGCGCCGCTGTGGCTGAAGCACCAGCACCGTGATGCCTACTGGAAGCGCGGCTCGATCTGTGAGGATTTTTCCGCCGTCAAAGCCGCGGTGCTGTCGATCGGCGGCTGGCATGACGGCTACCGCAACACGGTCTCGCATCTGGCCAGCAACATCGAAGCCCCGGTCAAGGGCATTATCGGGCCATGGATCCACAAATACCCGCATTACGCAGGACCAAAACCCGCCATCGGCTTCCTGCAGGAGGCCTTGCGCTGGTGGGACCGCTGGCTCAAGAGTGTCGAAACCGGTGTCGAGTCCGACCCGGCCTACCGCGCCTATGTCATGGACAGCGTGCGTCCGGCGCGCTGGCACCCCGAGCGTCCCGGCCGCTGGATTGCCGAGCAGCAATGGCCCTCGCCAACCATCAAGACGCAGACGGTCGATCTGATCCCCGCAACGGAAAAACCCGCCATCGTTGCCTCGCCGCAAAGCTGCGGCTTGGCTGGCGGCGAGTATTTTCCCTTCACCTTCGGCCCCGAACTGCCAGGCGATCAGCGCCCCGACGATGCGCTGTCGGTGTGTTTCGACCAGCCGGAACTCAGTCAGGCCATCGACATCGTCGGCGCCCCGGAAGTCGAATTGCGGCTGTCCTCCGACCGTCCGCAGGCCAACATTGCGATCCGACTCTGTGACGTGCATCCCGATGGCGCCTCGGAACTGATTTCCTATGGCGTGCTCAATCTGACGCATCGCAATTCGCATGAATTTCCCGAGGCGCTGGTGCCGGGCGAACCCGTGTTCGTGCGCGTCGTGCTCGATCAATGCGGCTATCGCGTTCCGCCCGGCCACCACCTGCGTGTTGCCGTTTCGAACGCCTATTGGCCTGCCATCTGGCCGTCGCCGGAGCCGGTCCGGCTGACCTTGTCGGCGGCGACGCTCCGCTTGCCGCTGCGGCCGCTGGCGACAGACGACGAAGCGGCGTTCGCCGAGCCGGAAGGTGCCACTCCCTGGGCAACGGAGACGATCCGCGCCAGCAATTCCGAGCGCCATATCGATCGTGACGAAAAGACGGGAATCGTGACGCTTTCCATCGTTGATGATTTCGGTGAGGTCCGCGATCTCGATCACGGTCTTGCCAATGGCAGCATTGCCCGCGAGACCTGGACGATCCATCCCGACGATCCGCTGTCGGCCTCAGGGAAGACACACTGGACGCAGACCCTGTCGCGAAACGGATGGTCGGTACGCACCGAAACGACAGCCGAAATGCGATCGGACGCGCAAAACTTCATCGTCAGCGCCAGAATCGAGGCTTATGAGGACGAAACGCTCGTCTTCGAGCGCAATTTCGAGCAGAAGGTGCCGCGCGCGCTTCTTTGAGCACTGAGCTCATTGGTCCAATTGCGACGTACGATTTACGCCACGGCATGTCGCATTCGGTCTTGCTTACCGCTTTCCCTTGCGGTCATTATTCTCCTCACAAGAAACAAGAAAAACGACCGCAGAGTCGAACCAACAGAGTGAGGAACTCAAAATGTCGAACGAACTGGAATTTCTTAGCCGGCGTGTCGCGTCGGGCAAACTGAGCCGTCGTGATTTTCTCGGCCGGGCGGCGGCGCTCGGTATCTCCGCACCCTTCGCTAATTCGCTGCTTTCAAGCGCTGCACGCGCGGCAGGTCCGGTCAAGGGCGGCACACTGAAGGCCGGACTTGTCGGCGGCGAGTCCACCAACAGCCTTGATCCGGCACTGTTCATGACTCAGGTGCCGTTCGCCTTCGGCAAAATGTGGGGCGAATTGATTGTCGAGCTTTCGCCGGAAGGCAAGCTCGAGAACCGCATCGCCGAGGAGATCGGCTCGTCGGACGACGCCAAGGTATGGACGCTGAAGATCCGCGACGGCGTCGAATTCCACAACGGCAAGACGGTGACCGCCGAGGACGTGGCCGCCACACTTGAGCGCCATTCCGACGAGAAGTCGAAATCCGGCGCGCTCGGCTACATGAAGGGCATCGAGACCATCAAGGCCAGCGGCAAGGAAGTCGTGCTGACCCTGAAGGAAGCCAATGCCGATCTGCCCTATTTGCTCAGCGACTATCACCTGATCGTCCAACCGAATGGCGGCAAGGATAAGGCCGACGCAGGCATCTCGGCCGGTCCTTACAAGGTCACGACCAATGAGCCCGGCGTGCGCCATGGCGGCGAGCGTTTCGCCAATTATTGGCAGGGCGACAAGATGGGCCATGCCGACCAGATCGAGATCATCGTCATCAACGATGCGACGGCGCGCACCGCCGCCCTGCAAGGCGGCCAGGTCAACATGATCAACCGCGTCGAGCCGAAGATCGTCGACCTGATCAAGCGCCTGCCTGGCGTGACCATCCGCAACCATGCGGGTCCTGGCCACTATGTCTTCATCGCGCATTGCAACACCGCCCCCTTCGACAACAACGATCTGCGCATGGCCCTGAAGCTGGCCATCGACCGCGAAGAAATGCTCGACAAGATCCTGCGTGGCTACGGTTCGATCGGCAACGATTTCCCGATCAACGCTTCCTACCCGCTGTTCACTGATATCGAGCAGCGCAAGTACGATCCCGACAAGGCCAAGTTCCACTTCAAGAAGTCGGGCCATGACGGCGCCGTGCTGCTGCGGACTTCGGACGTCGCTTTCCCGGGCGCCGTCGACGCTTCCCAGCTCTTCCAGCAGAGCGCTGCCAAGGCCGGCATCAAGATCGAGCTCAAGCGTGAGCCCGGTGACGGCTATTGGAACGAGGTCTGGAACAAGCAGCCCTTCTGCGCTTCCTACTGGGGTGGCCGCTCGACCCAGGACCAGATGTACTCCACCGCTTATCTGTCGACCGCCGACTGGAACGACACGCGTTTCAAGCGCCCGGACTTCGACAAAATGGTGCTGGCCGCGCGCGCCGAGCTAGACGAGACCAAGCGCAAGCAGATGTACCATGACATGGCTGTCCTGGTCCGCGACGAAGGTGGCCTGATCTTGCCGATGTTCAACCAGTTCATCGACGCTACCGGCGCCAAGGTCGACGGCTGGGTCGACGATCCACATCAGGAGCTGATGAACGGTTACGCGCTGGCGAAGTGCTGGCTCGAAGCCTGAGCTTGGCCTTGCGGATATGTCCTCACCCATCTTGAAACTGGTGGCCCAGCGCGTTGCGCTGGGCATTCTCCTCTTGTTGGCCGTTTCGGTCCTGATCTTCGCCGGCACCCAGATCTTGCCCGGCGACGTCGCGCAAGCCATTCTCGGACAATCGGCGACACCGGAGTCGCTCGCCAATCTGCGCGAGCAACTCGGGCTCAACCAGCCAGCCTATCTCAGGTATTTTCATTGGCTGGGCGGCGTGCTGACCGGCGATCTCGGCACGGCCATGTCGAGCGGGCAGGATATCGCCACGTCGATCAAGGGACGGCTGTGGAACACGCTGTTCCTCGCCTTCTGGGCAGCGATCGTCGCCGTGCCGCTGGCGATCATCCTCGGCCTGATCGCGGTACGCTATCGCAATGGCTGGGTCGACAAGCTGATCTCCGGGCTGGCGCTGGCCTCGACCTCCTTTCCCGAGTTCTTCATCGGCTACGTGCTGGTCTATTTCTTCGCCGTGAAATGGCAAATCTTCCCCGGCATCTCGACCGTCTATGACGGCATGCCTTTTGGCGAGCGCATGCAGGCGATCGCCCTGCCGGCGGCAGCGCTGACGCTGGTCGTGCTCGCCCACATGATGCGCATGACACGCGCGGCGATCCTCAATGTCATGCAGTCGGCCTATGTCGAGACGGCGGAACTGAAAGGCCTGTCGGCCTTCAACGTCATCCGCAAGCACGCCTTCCCCAATGCCATCGCGCCGATCATCAACGTCGTCATGCTCAACCTCGCCTATCTGATCGTCGGCGTCGTCGTGGTCGAGGTGATCTTCGTCTATCCGGGCATGGGGCAGTATCTCGTCGACCACGTCACCAAACGCGACGTGCCGGTGGTGCAGGCGGTCGGCCTGATCTTCGCCGCCGTCTACATCAGCCTGAACATCATTGCGGACATCGGGGCTATCGTCGCCAATCCGCGTCTCAGACACCCGAAATAGGGGGCGGATATGCTCGATATCAAACGCATCCCCATCCCCGCGCTGATCGGCATTATCCTGACGACGCTGTTCGTGCTGGCGGCGGTCTTCGCACCGTGGATCGCACCGCACGGCAATGGCGAAATCGTCGGCGATGTCTGGGAACCGATGTCGGCTGCCCATTTGCTGGGCACCGACAATCTCGGCCGCGACCTGCTTTCGCGCATGATCTACGGTGCCCGCATCACTTTGTTCATCGCGGTGCTGGCCACCGCGCTGTCATTCTCGCTCGGCGCCATCCTCGGCTTCTCGGCGGCGGTGTTCGGCGGCTGGTTCGATACGCTGCTGTCGCGCCTCGTCGATCTCTTGATGTCTATCCCGACGCTGATCATGGGTCTCGTCGTGCTGTCCGTGCTGCCTACCAATCTGGTGACGCTGATCCTGGTGATGGGCATTCTGGACTCGACCCGCGTCTATCGCCTGTCGCGCGCGGTCGCCGTCGACATCAACGTCATGGACTATGTCGAGGCGGCGAAACTGCGTGGTGAGGGCAGCGGCTGGATCATCTTCCGCGAGATCCTGCCCAACGCATTGTCGCCGCTGGTTTCCGAACTCGGTCTGCGCTTCATCTACGCGGTGCTGTTCCTGTCGACGCTGTCGTTCCTCGGCCTTGGCGTGCAGCCACCGGACGCCGACTGGGGCGGCATGGTCAAGGAAAACAAGGACGGCATCGTCTTCGGCATCGCGGCCGCACTCATCCCGGCGGCGGCGATCGCCTTGCTGGCGATTTCCGTCAACCTGGTTGCCGACTGGGTGCTCAACCGGACGACAAGCCTCAAGGGAGGACGCGGGTGATGGCCGACACCAAAGCGAAACCTGGCTTGTTGCTCGACATCCGCAATCTGCGCATCGAGGCCACCGTCTTCCCGCCCGGAGAGCCGCCGAAGAACATCGTGCTGGTGCACGATGTCTCGCTGACGCTCGAGAAGGGCAAGGTGCTCGGCCTGATCGGCGAATCCGGGGCCGGCAAGTCGACCATCGGTCTGTCGTCGATGGGCTATGGCCGCGGCGGCGTACGCATCACCGGCGGCGAGGTCATCCTGAACGGCCGCGACATCCTCAAGGGCGGCAAGGATGGCTTCCGCAAATTACGCGGCCGCGAAGTCTGCTATGTCGCGCAGTCGGCGGCAGCGGCCTTCAATCCGGCGCACAGACTGATGGACCAGGTGGTGGAAGCCACGCTGCTGCACGGCACCGCGACACGAGCCGAGGCCGAGAAGCGCGCGGTTGCGCTGTTCAAGAAGCTCAGCCTGCCCAACCCCGAAACCATCGGCGAGCGTTTTCCGCACCAGGTTTCGGGCGGCCAGTTGCAGCGTGTGATGACGGCGATGGCGCTCTGCTCCGAGCCGGACCTGATCGTCTTCGACGAGCCCACAACGGCGCTCGATGTGACGACGCAGATCGACGTGCTGGCGGCGATAAAGGACGCCATCCGCGACACCCATGTCGCTGCGCTCTACATCACGCACGACCTTGCCGTCGTCGCCCAGGTCTCCGACGAGATCATGGTGCTGCGCCATGGAAGGCTGGTCGAATGGGGCGGCACGCGGCAGATCATCAAGGAGCCGCGTCAGGAATACACCAACGCGCTTGTCTCGGTGCATGAGATCGAACACCAGGAGCAGAAGCCCGGCACGGCACCGTTCCTGTCGGTGAAGAACATCACCGCCGCCTATGGCGGCAGCCATATCAAGGTGCTGAAAAACGTCTCCGTCGACATCTATCCGGGACAGACGCTTGCCGTGGTCGGCGAGTCCGGCTCTGGCAAGTCGACGCTGGCGCGCGCCATCACCGGTCTGCTGCCGCCCGAACAGGGCACCGTCACCTTCGACGGGCGCCCGCTGGCGAACCGGCTGGCCGACCGGCCGAAGGAGGATTTGCGCCAGCTGCAGATGATCTATCAGATGGCCGACGTGGCGATGAATCCCCGCCAGACCGTCGCCACCATCATCGGCCGGCCGCTGGAGTTCTATTTCGGCATGCGCGGCCGCGAGCGTGACAGGCGCGTTACCGAACTGCTCGACAAGATCGAGATGGGCAAGGGCTTTTCCGACCGCTACCCGGCCGAGCTTTCCGGCGGCCAGAAGCAGCGCGTCTGCATTGCCCGGTCGCTTGCCGCCAAGCCCAAGTTGATTATCTGCGACGAGGTCACCTCGGCACTCGATCCGCTGGTGGCACACGGCATTCTCGAGCTGCTGCTCGAGCTGCAGAAGGAAGAGAACGTCGCCTATCTGTTCATCACGCATGACCTCGCCACTGTGAAGTCGATCGCCGATTCGATCGCGGTGATGTATCGCGGCGAGGTGGTGCGCTACGGCCCCAAGAGCAAGGTGCTGAGCCCGCCCTTCGACGCCTACACCGACCTGCTGCTCTCCTCGGTTCCAGAGATGGAAATCGGCTGGCTGGAAAAGGCAATCAAGGGACGGCGCATGGCCAGCGCGGGGAACTAAAGCAATTCCGGGAAAACTGGAGACCAGTACTCCCGGAAGAAATGCAGGGCGCTTCCCTGGAAATCGCGTCAGATCAAGCCGCCACATCGGGGCGCCGGCGACCGTCATCCGGATGCAACACTAGAACGCCACACGTCCTTCGGGACAAGCGCCGCTCGCACGACTTTTAAACAGGGGTAGGACATGAAGACTGAATTCGATTATCTCGCTGAACTCGCCGGTCAAGGCCGGATATCGCGTCGCGCCTTTCTCGGGCGTGCCGCCGCGCTCGGCGTATCGGCGGCCCTGATGCCGGCGCTGGCCGGCAAGGCATTTGCCCAGACGGCGGTGAAGGGCGGTATCATCAAGGCCGGCCTGCAGGGCGGTGAATCCACCAACAGTCTCGATCCGGCGTTGAACCTCAGCCAGGTTACCTTCAGCTTCGGCAAGCTTTGGGGCGAGTATCTCGTGCGCCTCACACCGGACAACAAGCTGGTCAACCTGATTGCCGAGGAGATTGGCGCCTCGGCCGACGCCAAGACATGGACAATCAAGATCCGCGACGGCATCGAGTTCCACAATGGCAAGACGGTCGGCGCGGAGGATGTTGCCGCCACCATCGAGCGACATGCGGATGAGAAGTCCAAGTCCGGAGCACTCGGCATCCTCAAGAACATCAAGGGGATCAAGGCGAGCGGCAAGGAGGTCATCGTCACGCTCGGCGACGCCGATGCCGACTTCCCCTATCTGATGGCCGACTATCATCTCACCATCCAGCCGAATGGCGGCAAGGACGATCCGAACGCCGGCATCAGCGCCGGTCCCTATAAAGTTAGCGTCAACCAGCCCGGCGTGCGCCATGGCGGCGAGCGTTTCGCCAATTACTGGCTGCGCGACAAGGCCGGCCATGCCGACCAGGTCGAGATCATCGTCATCAATGATGCGACCGCACGGCTTGCAGCCTTGCAGGGCGGCCAGGTGCACATGATCAACCGCGTCGAACCCAAGGTCGTCGATCTGGTCAAGCGCATCGCCGGCGTTTCCATCGAGAACGTCTCGGGCAAAGGCTACTATCCGTTCAACATGTTCTGCGACACCGCACCTTTCGACAGCAACGACCTGCGCATGGCGCTGAAGCTAGCCATGGACCGCGACGAGATGCTGGAAAAGATCCTGCGCGGCTATGGCTCGGTGGGTAACGACTTCCCGATCAACGAGGCCTATCCGCTGTTTTCCGCCGACATCGAACAGCGCAAGTTCGACCCGGAAAAGGCAGCGGCAGCCTACAAGAAATCCGGCCACAGCGGCTCGATCGTGCTGCGCACCTCGGACGTCGCTTTTCCGGGCGCCGTCGATGCCGCACAGCTCTATCAGCAGTCCTGCGCCAAAGCCGGCATCAAGATCGAGATCAAGCGCGAACCCGGCGACGGCTACTGGTCTGAGGTCTGGAACAAGCAGCCTTTCTCGCTCTCCTACTGGGGCGGACGCGCCACGCAGGACCAGATGTATTCCACCGGCTATGTCTCGACCGCCGACTGGAACGACACGCGCTTCAAGCGGCCGGAATTCGACAAGATGCTGTTTACCGCGCGCGGCGAGCTCGACCAGGCCAAGCGCCAGGCGATCTACCACGATATGGCAGTGATGATGCGTGACGAAGGCGGGCTGATCGTGCCCTTCTTCAACCAGTTCATCGACGCGGCCGCCACCAACAAGATCGGCGGCTATGCCAAGAGCCCTATCGGCGAAATGATGGACGGCTACGCGCTTGCCGAGTGCTGGCTCAACGCTTGAGCGGACTCTGATCGTCCGATTTCATCTATCAAGAACGCCGTGTGCCCGGGACGGCACACGGCGTTCCCGTTTCAACCGCCAACCGCATGGAGCAGCTCATGGCGCTCAAATCCAAGCTTCTGCTGATCATCCTCGATGGCGTGCCCTACCGGAACTGGCGCCGGCTGATGGGCAATCTCGAAGGTTGGGTGCAATCGGGCGAGGCGCGCGTCTGGAAGATGCGCTCGGTGCTGCCGTCGACCTCGGCCTGCTGCTATGCGTCGATCCACACCGGGGTCTCACCGCAGGTGCACGGGATTCTCTCCAACGAGAACCGGTTCCGCGTCGAGCAGCCCGATATCTTCTCCGAGGTCAGCAAGGCAGGCGGCAAGACGGGGGCGGTGACCCATTCCTACTGGTCGGAGTTCTTCCGCGCCTATCCGTTCGACCTGGTCGAGGACATGGAATTCGACGAGCCAAGCGGGCCGATCACGCATGGCCGCTTCCACACCATGACCGGTTACAATCTTCGCAACCAGATGACGCCGAGCGATGTCGACCTGTTCGCGACACTGACGATGCTGACGAAACGCCATGGCATCGACTACGGCATCCTGCACACCTGCACGCTGGATTCGATGGGGCACCGCTTCGGCCACGACTGCCATGAGATGGACCACGCTGTCTATGCGATGGACGGCATGCTGGCGGCCTTCCTGCCGCGCTGGATCGAAGCCGGCTATGAGGTGATCGTCACCGCCGATCACGGCCAGACCGATCGTGGCCATCATGGCGGCCATGACGACGAGATGCAGGATTTCGCGCTGTACTATTTTGGACAAGATAAGGGTCCGCAGGCCGACACGCTGCTCGACCAGCTGCAGCTGGCGCCGACAGTGCTGAGCCGGCTGGGTGTGGCAATACCGGAGACGATGAAGGCGAAGCCGTTTTTGGGGTGACAAGCGCTCCGTTGGCGTCCCCCTCTCCCCGTCCTTTACGGGAAGAGGGTAAGGATGAGGGCAGCGCCAACATGGCATATGAACAGCGAACGCCGGCGCCGCCCCTCATCCGCCTGCCGGCACCTTCTCCCCGTATAGTGACGGGGGAGAAGGGATGCTCTGGCAACCGCCCCGCTCTTCGGTTAGCCTCCTAAAAATTCCTTGGCGGAGGATGAACCTTTTTGGACCGATCAGCGACAGAGCAGACAGGAGCCAGGCGGCTCGACCGGCCATGACGGCAGCGACGGAGACCGATCGCGCTCTCGTCGACCGGGTCGCGAAGGGCGACCGTGCCGCCGTGCGGCTCCTGTTCATGCGTCACCATGCGCGGGTCTACCGCTTCGTGACGCGCCAGACGGGATCGGAAATGATGGCCGACGATATCGCCAACGAAGTCTTCCTCGAGCTGTGGCGCCAGGCGCCGGGCTTCGAAGGGCGCTCCGAAGTCTCGACATGGCTGCTCGGCATCGCCCGTTTCAAGGCGCTGTCCTTTCTGCGCAAGAAGAAGGAAGACTGGATCGACGACGAGGCCGCCGCCGCGGTGCCCGACGGCGCCGACACGCCGGAAGTCGTCACCATGAAGGAAGACAAGGCCGCCGCCCTGCGGCGCTTCGTCGAAACCTTGCCCGAAGAGCATCGCGTCGTCATCGATCTTGCCTATTATCACGGACAGTCGGTGAGCGAGATCGGCGAGGTGCTCGACATTCCGGTCGCCACCGTCAAGACCCGGATGTTCTACGCCCGCAAGAAACTCGGAGAGGCCCTCAAGGCCGCCGGTTACGACAGGGGGTGGCCATGAGCGCCGCTGAAAAGATGTCGCGCCGCGACGAAATGGAAACGCTGCTGCCGTTCTACCTGAACGGCTCGCTGGAAGGTTCCGATCTGGAAGCGGTCGAGGAATGGCTGGCCAGCGATCCGGCCGCACTTGCCGCCCTTGGTGAGGCTGAAGCCGAATTCTCCGGCGCCACGGCCGCCAACGAAGCAATCCGGCCGCCGGCCGATGCGCTCAGCCGCTTTGCCAAGGCACTCGACGCCGAGGCCGGGCCTGCGCGCAAGCCGGCAGGATCGTCCTGGCTGGCGCAGGCCTGGGGCCGCTTCATGGCGGTGCCGGTCGGTGTCGCCTGGGCGGCAGCCGCGGTTCTGCTGGCCCTGGTCATGGTGCAGTCGTTTGTCGAACCAGGCGGCAAAGGCAATGATTTCGAGATTGCCGGCGCGGAAAACGATCCGGCGAAAATGCCGTTCGCCCTGGTCAAGTTCAAGCCGGATGCCAACATGTCGGACATATCCGCCTTCCTCGGCAGCAACGGGCTGAAGATCATCGGCGGACCGACCGCCGACGGCGTGTTCCGGCTTGGCATTCCGGCCCCGACCGCTGCCGACTACAACAAGCAAATCGGCCTTGTTGCCGCCCAGGCTTTCACGGAAACTGTGATCGAGGGAAGGAAACCCGTTGATGGCGGCTGAGGCAGTCATTCGATTTGCGGCAATCCTTGCGGCGGCGATGACAATCGTCGCCGTGCCCGCGTCGGCGCAGACCAACGACCCCAATCCAGACCAGACCAAAATCGACTGCCGCGACGGGACCAATGCGGCGGGAGCCGACTGCGCCAAGAACGGCAATGACACAAAGGGCGGATCGGACGCAGGCCAATCCGGCGCCGTCTTCCTGCCGGCGCTGATCGTCGACCTGTTTCCCAACCCGGAGGCGCCTCCGACCCCTGTGCCGACGCCACGGCCGGCACCCGCGACGCTGCCTGCCGATACTCAAGCCGGCCCCCCGCCTGGCGGCCCGATCGTCTCGCCGACCGATCTCATCGCCGTTCAGCCGCGGCGCGCCGTGGTCGGCGATTTCGTGCCCGACGAGGTGCTGGTGACCGTCGACGGCGATGCCGGTGCCGTGCAGCAGATCGCCGCCTCCTTCGGCCTGCAGGTGCGCTCGCAGCGCCAGTCGCGGCTGCTTGGCACCACGCTGGTGCGCTTCGGCATTCCCGACGGCCGGCCCGTCGGCGTCGTGCTGGCGCAACTGGCCGCCGACGGCCGCACACAGCGGCGCGAGCCCAATCATGTGTATTCGCTGCAGCAGGCCGCCGGCATCGTCAACTATGCGTTCGATCATATCGCGCTCGATTCCAAACAGGCCAGCGGCGAAAACGTTCGCATCGCGGTGATCGACACCGGCATCGACGACACCAACCCGGCGCTGTCGGGCGTCATTGCCGGGCAGTTCGACGCCATGCCCGACGTGCCGATCGAAAAGCGCGATCACGGCACGTCGATCGACGGGCTGATCGCCGGCGTCGGCGTGCTGGAAGGCATGGCGCCGGGCGCAAAAATCTATCACGCCCGCGCCTTCGAGGGCGGCAAGTCGACCATGGACGTCATCCTGTCGGCGCTCGACTGGGCGGCGGAACAGGACGTGCGCATCATCAATATGAGCTTCGTCGGGCCGAAGAACGATTTGCTCGGCGTCGCCTGCCGCAATGCCCGCGCACTCGGCATGGTGCTGGTCGCCGCAGCCGGCAACAACGGGCCGAAGGCGCCCTATGGCTATCCGGCGGCCTTCGATGGTGTCATCGCAGTCACCGCCACCGACGCCAAGGATGGGCTGATGCCGCAGGCCAATCGCGGCGCCTATGTCTTCATCTCGGCGCCCGGCGTCGAGATGGTGGCGCCGAGCGGCGGCGGTTCGGACGTGGTCACAGGCACCTCGTTTGCGGCGGCGATCGTGAGTGGCGCCATCGCCAATCTCATCCATGCCGCGCCTGATCGTTCGGCCGACGACATCGAGAAAGCGCTCGCGGCGACGGCCAGGGATCTCGGCCCAAAGGGACGCGACAATGATTTCGGCTACGGGCTGCTGGACATCAAGGCGGCAGGGGCTGCGAAGGAGTAAGGTCGGCGCTTGCAGCGCTTCGGGAGACAGTTCTAAACAGGCGCCCCCGCCACCGATCCCCTAACCACCAGGTCGACCGGCCAGACCTCTCCGCGGGCACCCTCCTCCAGGCCGGAAATCCGTGCCGCCAGCCGCTCGGCGACACGGGCGCCGGCCAGACGGATCGATGAACGCGTCGTTGACAGCGGCACCGAAAAATTCTCCGGCCTCAGCCAGGGGAAGACATCGTCATGGGCGATCAGCGACACGTCGCCCGGAATGCTCAGGCCGAGGTCGCGCACCGCACGCACGACGCCCAGCGCCATGATCAGGCTGGAGCAGGCGATCGCGGTCGGCGCGTCGTCCTCTTCCAGCAAGCGCCTGGTGGCGCGATAGCCGTTCTCCTCGGTCATATCGACCGAGCAGACATGGCGTTCGCTCAATGTCAGTCCGCTCGCGGCAAGCGCCCGGCGCACGCCGCGTTCTCGATGGATGGCGAAGGTCTCGCGGTCGTCACCATTGATCAGCGCCAGCCGCCGATGACCGAGCTGGATCAGCAGCCTGGCCGCTTCGTGGAAGGCGCCCTCATTGTCGATGTCGGTAAAAGCATAGTCGAAGTCGAAGCCCTCACTGCGGCCATGGACGATGAAGGGAATGCCGAGCGTGTTGACCAGCGCCACGCGCCGGTCAACGGGCCGCGGCGAGGAGATGTAGACGGCGTCGACCTGCCGGTTGGCGACGATGCGCCGGTAGGTGGTTTCCTGGTCGTCGGCGTCGGCCGGCGACAGCACAAGATCGAGCTCGTGCGAGCGGGCATAGTCGCCAAGACCGGACAGGAACTCGACGAAATGCGGATCGATGTCGACGGACGCACCGGTCGGCAGGACATAGCCGATCATGCCGGTCTTGCCGGTCGCCAGCCGGCGCGCGCTCGGGTTGGGACGGTAGCCATGGCGCTTGGCGGCATCCATGACACGCCTGCGCGTTTCCTCGTTGACCTCGGGATAGCCGTTCAGAGCGCGGCTTACCGTGGTTTGCGAAAGTGCCAGCATGTGGGCGAGCTGCTTGAGGTTCACGAAAGTCTCCATTCCCTCAAAGCGCTTTTAAATTGAATCGACCCAAGTGCCACCGAGGCCGAGCCATACAAGCCGAACCATAGACGCGGTTTGGGCGTGTTTGAAACAAAAATTGCTGCTGCATCGCCATAATAGTATGCTGCAGCGCACTTTCAGGAGTTAAGATGCGCGAACCTAAATCGATTAATTCGCCAGCCTCTTGACTTTCTGGCAATTCAATGGCGTGATCGAAAAAGCCAAAGCGCTTTGGAAGACTCTTCGAAAGGTTGCGGTTCCTTTCCGACTGAGTCACAGTCCTGCGGCGTCGGCGGGCGGAATGGAGGTTCCGTCCGGTGTGTGAGACCCACTGGGAGGAATACCGATGAAGAAAATGCTTTTGCTGGGTGCTGCGTTTGCCACGTTCGCCCTGAACGCGCCCGCGCAGGCCGAACTGAAGTTCAAGCCCGGCGAAGACAAGCGCTTCAACTGGGCGAACTACGAAGAACTCAAGAAAGTCGACCTCAAGGGTGAGACACTGTCGATCTTCGGGCCGTGGCGCGGCGAGGACGAAGGCCTGGTGCGCGGCGTTCTCGACTATTTCTCGGAAGCCACCGGCGTCGAGATCAAATACTCCTCCTCGGAGAATTACGAGCAGCAGATCGTCATCGACACACAGGCCGGCAGCCCGCCCAACATCGCCGTGCTGCCCCAGCCGGGCCTGATCCAGGATCTGGCATCGAAGGGCCTTTTGACGCCACTCGGTGACGACACCGCCAAATGGGTCAAGGACAATTATGGCGCCGGCCAGTCATGGGTCGATCTCGGCACCTTCAAGGACAAAGACGGCAAGCCGGGCTTCTTCGCCTTCCCTTACAAGGCCGACGTGAAGTCGCTGGTCTGGTACTCGCCGGATAATTTCGAGGAAGCCGGCTACAAGGTGCCGAAGACCCAGGAAGAACTCGCCGATCTCGAAAAGAAGATCATCGCCGATGGCGGCAAGCCATGGTGCATCGGCCTCGGCTCCGGCGGCGCCACCGGCTGGCCGGCGACCGACTGGGTCGAAGACCTGATGCTGCGCACCCAGCCTCCGGAGGTCTACGACAAATGGGTGAAGAACGAGATTCCGTTCAACGATCCGGCGGTGGTCAACGCCATCGACATATTCGGCAAGATCGCGACCGACGACAAGATGGTCGACGGCGGCGCCAAGGCGGTTGCGGCGACCGATTTCCGCGACAGTCCGAAGGGTCTCTTTTCGGTGCCGCCGAAATGCTACCTGCACCACCAGGCATCGTTCATCCCGACCTTCTTCCCGGAAGGCACCAAGGTCGGCCAGGACGCGGACTTCTTCTACTTCCCGCCCTATGCCTCCAAGCCTGAACTGGGCACGCCCGTGCTCGGCGCCGGTACGCTGGCGATGATCACCAAGGACAGCAAGAGTGCGCGCGCGTTCATCGAATTCCTGAAGATGCCGCTCGCCCACGAGATCTGGATGGCCGAAGGCGGCTTCGTGACGCCGCTCAAGTCGGTCAACAAGGATGCCTATGCCAGCGACGCGCTGAAGAAGCAGGGCGAAATCCTCGCCAATGCCTCGACTTTCCGCTTCGACGGTTCCGACCTGATGCCGGGCAAGATCGGCGCCGGCGCCTTCTGGACCGGCATGATCGACCTGGTCGGCGGCAAGTCGGCGCAGGACGTCGCCACCGACATCCAGAAGAGCTGGGACGCGATCAAGTAGCGGCCGGCACGTAAGCGACCAACCATTCTCGCACTGGGTCCGGGCCCTACTGGCCCGGATCCGACGGCGGCCCGTGCCGCAGCCTTTCGTCATGAGCGCATTGACATGAAGCGCGATCGGCAATGTGCGCAAACCGCCGATGACGTGCTCCAAACAACTGAATCGGCGCCTGGTCCCCGTCACCAAGGTCATTCCTTGTCGGATCATGCGCAGGGGGAGAGGGACCCATGGCGGCTCAGATTTTCTCGGCCATAACTGTCATCATCATCGGGGTCGGCGGTTGCGTCGCCTATTTCTGGGGCGCCAACAGGCTGGTCGACCTGATATTCCCGTCACGCGGCGTCGCCGGTGCCGCGGCCATCGACAATCTGCGCCGGCAAGGGCTGGTCCGGCCATGGCTGTTCGTCGGTCCGGCGATGATCATCCTCACCATTTACCTGATCTATCCGGTGGTCGAGACGCTGCGGCTGTCGTTCCTCGATCGCAGCGGCATCAATTTCGTCGGCCTGGCGAACTATGAATGGGCGTTCGGCGATCGCGAGTTCCGCAACTCGATCCTCAACAACATCATCTGGCTCGCGGTGGTGCCGGCAGCTTGCACCTTCCTCGGGCTGATCATCGCCGTGCTCACCGACAAGATCTGGTGGGGCACGATCGCCAAGAGCCTGATCTTCCTGCCGCTGGCGATCTCCTTCGTCGGCGCCAGCGTCATCTGGAAATTCATCTACGAGTATCGGGGCGAAGGCCAGACGCAGATCGGCATCCTCAACGCCATCATCCAGCATTTCGGCGGCCAACCGCAGGTCTGGATATCGCTGCCGTTCTGGAACAATTTCTTCCTGATGATCATCCTGATCTGGATCCAGACCGGCTTTGCCATGGTCATCCTGTCTTCCGCCCTGCGCGGCATCCCCGAGGAAACGCTGGAAGCCGCTGTCATCGACGGCGCCAATCCGTTCCAGATCTTCTGGAAGATCATGGTGCCGCAGATCTGGGGCACCATCGCCGTGGTCTGGACCACGATCACCATTCTGGTGCTCAAAGTGTTCGACATCGTGCTGACCATGACCAACGGCCAGTGGAACAGCCAGGTGCTGGCCAATCTGATGTTCGACTGGATGTTCCGCGGCGGCGGCGATTTCGGCCGCGGCGCCACCATTGCCATCATCATCATGATCGCGGTCATTCCGATCATGGTCTGGAACATCCGCCAGGCGAACAAAGAGACGGGAGGACATTGAGATGGCCGTCGCGACCGGAAATTCCTTCGCCAGCCGCTTTGGCGTCCACATCGCCGTGCTCATCTTCGTCGCGATCTGGACCATACCGACGCTCGGCATCCTGGTCTCGTCGCTGCGCGACAAGAACCAGATCATCGCCTCGGGATGGTGGAACTCGTTCGCCAGTTCCACCCAGACGGAAGCCGGCCGGCTGCCGCCCGCCTCGGCGCAAGCCGAGAAGGACGGCAAGTTCGTCCTCGAAGGCAATATCTTCGGCGACGGCGCCAAGCGCGACATCAGCGCCTTCGGCGTCAAATCGGCGGCGCCGACGCAGTATACCTCCGGCACGACAGCCGATCTCGGCGACGGCGTGACCTTGCAACTCAATGCCGACGGCAGCTTCGTCATGCAGTCCCCGAAAGCGTTCGAAGGCGATCGCGGCCAGCGCATCTACTATGCCTCATCGGCGCCGCCGAAATTCACCACCGACAATTACAGAACCGTGCTGTTCTCCGAGGGCATCGGACGGTCATTCATGAATTCGCTGACCGTCACTATCCCAGCGACAATCATCCCGATCCTGATCGCCGCCTTTGCCGCCTATGCGCTGGCCTGGATGCGGTTTCCCGGCCGGGCGCTGCTGATCGCGGTTATCATCGGCCTGCTGGTGGTGCCATTGCAGATGTCGCTGATCCCGTTGTTGAAACTCTATAATGGCGTCGGCGCTTTCTTCGGCATGCCGTCGAAGACCTATCTCGGCATCTGGCTGGCGCATACCGGCTTCGGCCTGCCCTTCGCCATCTACCTGCTGCGCAGCTACATTGCCGGCTTGCCGCGCGAAATCATGGAATCGGCGCGCATCGACGGCGCCAGCGATTTCGAGATCTTCGTCAAGATCGTCTTGCCGCTGTCGTTCCCGGTGCTGGCTTCGTTTGCCATCTTCCAGTTCCTGTGGGTATGGAACGATCTGCTGGTGGCGATGGTTTTCCTCGGTACAGAGGCAGACCAGATCGTGCTGACCGCCAAGCTCAACGCGCTGTTGGGCTCGCGCGGCGGCGACTGGGAGATTCTGACGACATCGGCTTTCGTGACCATCATTGTGCCGCTGATCGTGTTCTTCTCGCTGCAGCGCTATTTTGTCCGCGGGCTGCTTGCCGGCTCGGTGAAAGGAGGCTGAGACGATGCAATCCGCTTTGAAGGCCAGCTCGAAGCCTGACCTCGCCATCGATCGCGACTGGTGGCGGGGCGCGGTGATCTACCAGATCTATCCGCGCAGCTATCAGGACTCGAATGGCGACGGCATCGGTGATCTCAAGGGCATCATAGGCCGCCTCCCCTACATCGCCGCACTCGGCGCGGACGCCATCTGGATTTCGCCGTTCTTCAAGTCGCCTATGAAGGATTTCGGCTACGACGTGTCAGACTATTGCGATGTCGATCCGATGTTCGGCACGCTGGCCGATTTCGACGCGCTGACCGCCGAGGCACACAGGCTGGGCTTGAAGGTGATGATCGACGAGGTGCTGTCGCACACCGCCGACAACCACCCATGGTTCAAGGAAAGCCGGTCCAGCCGCAGCAACCCGAAAGCCGACTGGTACGTCTGGGCGGACGCCAGGCCGGACGGCACGCCGCCCAACAACTGGCTGTCGATCTTCGGCGGCTCGGCCTGGCAATGGGACACCAGTCGCCAGCAATATTACATGCACAATTTCCTGGCCGAACAGCCCGACCTCAACTTCCACAACCACGAAGTCCAGGACGCATTGCTCGACGTCACCCGCTTCTGGCTGGAGCGCGGCGTCGATGGTTTCCGGCTCGACACCATCAATTTCTACTTCCACAGCCAGGGCCTGGAAAACAATCCGCCGCTGCCGCCGGAAGAGCGCAACGACCAGACCGCGCCGGCGGTCAACCCCTACAACTACCAGGACCATCTCTACGACAAGAGCCGCCCCGAGAACCTCGGCTTCCTCGAACGGTTCCGCGCCCTGCTCGATGAATATCCGGCAACCGCAGCGGTCGGCGAGGTCGGCGATTCGCAGCGCGGGCTTGAAGTGGTTGCCGCCTACACCGCCGGCGGCAAGCGCGTGCACATGTGCTACTCCTTCGATTTCCTGGCGCCGGAAAAGATCAGCGCGGGCAAGGTCCGCTCGGTGCTGGAATCCTTCGGCAAGGTCGCCAGCGATGGCTGGTCGTGCTGGGCCTTTTCTAACCATGATGTGATGCGTCCGGCCTCGCGCTGGGCGGCCAATGAGGCCGACCCGACCGCCTATCTCAAGGTCATCTCGGCGCTGCTGATGTCCCTGCGCGGTTCGGTCTGCATCTATCAGGGCGAGGAGCTTGGGCTCGGTGAAGCAGAGCTGCGATTCGAGGATTTGCAGGATCCCTATGGCATCCGCTTCTGGCCGGAATTCAAGGGCCGCGACGGCTGCCGCACACCGATGGTGTGGGATGGCGGCGCCAAGAATGGCGGCTTCTCCCCAGCAAAGCCCTGGCTGCCGGTGCCGGCCAAGCATCTAGCGCAAGCGGTCAATGTCCAACAGGGCGACGAGGCTTCGCTGCTTGAGCACTACCGACGCTTTCTCACCTTCCGGCGTGCCCATCCGGCGCTCGCCAAGGGCGACATCACCTTCATCGAAAGTGAGGGAGATACCGTCGCCTTCACGCGCCGCGCAGGCAACGAGCAGATCGTCTGCGTCTTCAATCTGGGAGCAGGGCCGGCCAAGGTTGACCTTGGCGGCCGATCGCTGCAACCTCTGCCCGGGCACGGATTTTCGGGGCAGGCGAACAGCGGTTCCATCGAGCTTGGCGGCTACGGCGCCTGGTTCGGGCGTCTCGACTGAATTTCCAATCACTGGAGGAAACCAATGGCCGATGTCACGCTAAGACAAGTGAAGAAGTCCTACGGCAATCTGAACATTCTCCACGGCATCGACCTCGATATTAAGTCGGGCGAGTTCATCGTCTTCGTCGGCCCGTCGGGCTGCGGCAAGTCGACATTGCTGAGATCGATCGCCGGGCTCGAGGAAATCACCTCCGGCGAGCTTAGAATAGCCGGCGAAGTGGTGAACGACGTGCCGCCGTCGAAGCGCGGCATCGCCATGGTGTTCCAGTCCTACGCGCTCTACCCGCACATGACCGTCTACGACAACATGGCGTTCTCGATGAAGATCGGCAAAGAGAACAAGGCCGAGATCGACCGCCGTGTGCGTCAGGCCGCCGAGATCCTGCAATTGACCAAATATCTCGACCGCCTGCCCAAGGCGATGTCAGGCGGCCAGCGCCAGCGCGTCGCCATCGGCCGCGCCATCGTGCGCAATCCGAAGGTGTTCCTGTTCGACGAGCCGCTTTCGAACCTCGACGCCGCGCTGCGCGTCGCCACCCGCATCGAAATTGCCAAGCTCAAGGAATCGATGCCCAACACGACCATGATCTACGTCACCCACGATCAGGTCGAGGCGATGACGCTTGCCGACCGCATCGTGGTGCTCAAGGACGGCCATATCGAGCAGGTCGGCACGCCGATGGATCTCTACAAGAAGCCCGGCAATCTGTTCGTTGCCCAGTTCATTGGCTCGCCGGCCATGAACATCCTGCCCGCGACCATCGAAAAGACCGGCAATCCGACCGTCGTCAGCCATGTCGGCGGACGCAAGGCAACCGTGCCGATCGCAACGCCTGCTTCGGCGAAGGGTGCTGCGGTGAGCTTTGGCGTGCGGCCGGAGGACCTGATCATCGCCAGCGGCGCGGACTATCTGTTCGAGGGGACGGTCGACTATCTCGAGCAGCTCGGCGAGGTTCAGCTGGTCTATGTCGACATCGGTCGCGCCGACCTGCCGCTGGTGACCAAGCTGCCCGGCAATGTCGAGGTCAAGCGTGGTTCGACGTTGCGGCTGAGCGCCAATGGCGAGGACCTGCATATCTTCGACGCTGACGGACGGTCGTTTGCCCTTCATGAGGCTGAAGCGAAGGCGGCCTGAGGCAGGACCGCGTCTTGGACGCAAAAAGAGGGGCGGGGGTGGGCCCCCCGGGGGTTTTTTTATGTAAACGTGGGGGGGTTTAGGGCGGAGCTATTTCGGGGGGGGGCCCGGGGGGGGGGCGTT